>NC_019695.1:3308272-3609024 GCF_000317125.1 Chroococcidiopsis thermalis PCC 7203 | reverse complement strand
GAGAATAACGCACTAAATTTAGCTCGAAGTAGCGTATTAAACATTTAGTATTAGGCAAGATATTCATATGAACAGTGCAAAAAGATAAGTATAGATTTACACTCAGAAGCTAGAACCGAGCAATGCAATATGTATGTGCGACATGTATGTTGTACAACAAATTTTTGTTCTAAAAGCTATCTCTTTAGGGATATATAAATTACTCTTTGGTATTTAACAATTGATGTATTGGCAAGAATAATCAAGGTGGAAGCTCGACCCTATTTATAGTTTTATAAATAGAGTTTGAATGAAGTAGTAAACGAGGCTAGCGTTTCAAGAATAATTTAGGCAGCAACTAAATTTCGCAAAAAATGAAATAAACTCCTCTAGTTCTAGCTGTAAATACTTAAGCAGGTAATAAAATAATACTTTTTCCACGTTTAGCACTGGACAATTATCCTTTGGTATTTCATAAAAGATAAATTTTCAAAATCATTTTTGAGTAAAAAGGTGGTACGAGATCGTGTCTGATTTCTCTCAAGATGAGTATTCCCAGAAGAAAGACGATTTGTCTAATCTACGCTTTGAAGCAAAGATGATGCGGCTTCGAGCTTGCAAAATGCGGATTGACGCTCTAATAATACGTATTAGAGTAAGGGCTATACGCGAAAAAAATCGGAATTTAGTTGCTATCTATCAGGAATGGTTTGTCGAGTAATACTTGTAGTTTAGCGATCGCCTAGATCCACCCTAAATTCTAGCAATTCATCTAACTGCCGATATTTGGAGCAGTCTGTTACCCTTGCCACAACTATATAAAACTTGACACTAAATAGCGGCAGCCAAAAGCTAGGATCGTTGTTACTTGCTAATTTCAACGATGGATTTCTAGTGTTGGATCGAGCTGTTTTCGTCAATTCATGGCAATGAAAGATGAGCAAAAGACAAAAGAGCAACTGATTCGAGAGCTGGTCGCACTGCGTCAGCACTTGGTTGAGCTAGAAAGCGCTGCACGGGAACAGCAGGTGACAGAGATATTACAACAGCAAACTCAGCGAGAGCTATTGGTAGCAAGAATAGCGCAGCGCATTCGGCAAAGCTTGCAACTAGAGGCAGTGCTAAACACAACTGTAGTAGAAGTGCGGCAGTTGCTTCAAGCAGATCGAGTGTTTATTTACCGTTTTGAACCAGACTGGGGTGGAGTCGTAATAGTTGAATCTGTAGCGCCTGAATGGACATCAATTTTAGGTAGCAGACCTAAAGATCCGAGTTTTGCTCCAACTTACGTTGAATTATACAAAAAAGGTCGAGTGCAGGCGACAGCAGATATTTATGCTGGAGAGCTAACCGAGTGCTATGTGGAGTTTTTGGCGAATTTTCAAGTTCAGGCAGACTTAGTAGTACCAATATTACAAACAGAAGAGTTATGGGGACTGCTTGTCGTGAATCAATGTGCGGCACCACGACAATGGCAGCAATGGGAAATTGACTTGCTGCGTCAATTAGCAACACAGTTAGCGATCGCACTTCAGCAAGCGGAACTTTATCAACAGTTGCAAAGCGAACTGGAGGAACGGCAAAAGACGGAGAAGGAATTAAAACGCCAGCAACAACTTTTAGCACAGTCCAACAGCGACCTGCAACAATTTGCTTCTGTTGCTTCCCACGATTTACAGGAACCACTACGCAAGATTCAAGTTTTTGGCAATCAGCTCAAAGAGAAATTTAGCGAAGTACTGGGAGCGCAGGGACGAGATTATATCGAGCGAATGCAAAGCGCTGTCGGTCGGATGCAAAGCTTGATTGATGACTTGCTCGTTTTTGCACGGATTGCCACCAGATCGCAGCCATTCGTAGCAACGAATTTAGAACAAGTGGTGCAAGAGGTATTGTCTGACTTGGAAGTGCGGTTGCAACAGACAGGAGGAAAAGTAGAAGTTGACAAGCTACCCACCATTGATGCTGACCCAGTACAAATGCGACAACTGTTTCAGAATCTGATCGGAAATGCGCTGAAATTTCATCGTCCTCAAACACCACCAGTAGTCAAGATTTATAGCCAACTGGTCGCTCCACTCCAGAGCGAAGCAGAGAACTCAGAGGATGTCGCGGCGTGTCAAGTAATAGTGGCAGACAATGGAATTGGGTTTGAGCTAAAGTATCAAGAGCGAATTTTTCAGACATTTCAACGCCTACACGGTCGCAGTCAGTACGAAGGTACAGGCATGGGGTTGGCAATTTGCCGCAAGATTGCCGAACGGCATGGAGGTAGTATTACAGCTACAAGTACGGCGGGACAAGGAGCAACATTCATCATTACACTGCCAATGCACCATCAACAGGTGCTACCAGATGAAGAGTTGCTGTAAAGTTTCCCAGCCTCTACGAAGGACGTGGGAAACTTTCTAACATAATTGCCGATCGCTTATCGCTTTATGACGAATTTAGGCAGGCGAAACGACTTGTTATTTTCATTGTTGCTGCCAGCAAAGTAAGCCCAAGAACCAATAGCGGCAGCTAAGAGCCAACCGAGGATTAACACTGCTACTGGGAGCGCGATTGAATCTACCATGACACAACCTCCTTGAATTTGGGATTTACCGAGTTAGTTGTGTGCGCACACCATACCTTCTTAACAACGGGATCGAAGGACAGCAACATTTCTGAACAGAAAATTCTAAATTGTTACATATCTACGTTTGTCTCTCAGAGAATAACAGCCTCAACCGCAGTTTGGGGATCGCTACACAGTCGTTGCTGTTTTGCTCAATCGTTGTGTTTTGAGTTTAAGTCAGCGATCGCAATTCTGAGAAATCGTCACTTGTCTGAATTTGAATTATGCGCTTTTTGCATAGCTTAGTTGCAAGAACCGTTTCGCTCGTACAGCAATTTTTGAACGCGATCGTATCGTTAAGCGAACGTTCATCGCTATCTCAGAAAAGTGTAAAGAAGAGAAAACTTTTTGCAATTTGCGATTGCGATCGCAAAAATTTCGATAACATGTGTAGCAAACATGCAGCGCGATCGATTTCTTCTCAAAACTTAGATTGTTTATCTATTGTCTCAGTACATAAAGAGGTGCTGTAGACTGGGTGGAATTAGCCTAATAATGTAGTTACGTCTATAGGAAATGCTCGAAAATGAGAGACATCAAAATAGACTTCTTGAGATTTTTAGGTTTATCTCTGATTATTCTCGCTCACGTCGATCCACCAATTTGGCTGGCTCAGCTCAGAAACTTTGATGTAGTTTTAATGGTCGTAGTTTCTGGACTAGCATTTACACAATCCCGAAAAGTAGAATCTTATCAAAGTTATCTCTGGAAAAGAATTAAACGATTACTCTTTCCCGTTTGGCTTTTCTTATCTTTCTACTTTTTAGCGAATACTGGATTGTCACTCTTAGGAAAGACCGCGTTAATTCCTCCAGAAGTTATATTAGATAGCTACACCCTGACAGAGGGAATTGGCTATGTTTGGATAATTCGAGTATTTCTTTTAGTCGCTCTCACAGCTCCTTTTATTTCAAGAGTGAATCAAAGAGTCAAAAACCATAGAGTTTATTTCTCCCTTTTAATCTTTTCGTATTTACTCTATGAATTGCTTCTAGCTCTAACTTTGCCATACACAACTACCAATTTCGGAGAAAATGTATCGTTGTTTGTCTATTATGGAATCGCATTTTCGTTGATTTTTGCTGTCGGCATTCGGATCCCGCAATTGAGAAAAGAGCGATGTTTTAGTTTAGCGGGATTTTTTCTCTTAACCTTTGCTGCTTTGGGAATAGTTTACTTTATCCAACGGGGCGAATTAGTTAATACACAGACTCATAAGTATCCACCTTCGGCGTATTATCTTTCCTATGCTATGGGTATGACTGTTTTAGCTTACCTAGTAGCAGACAAATTTATTCCAATTATCGGGAAGTTCAAAAAATTAGAGTTTTGGATTTTATTTATTGCCCAGAATAGTATGTGGATATATCTCTGGCATATCCCAATAGTTGAGTTTTTTGAGCAAAATAACACTTTTAACTTTTTAATCGAATATTTTGTCACCTACTCAGGGGCAACGCTCATTACATTCTTACAAGTTTTCGCCGTCAAAAAGAGGCTGTTACCGACTATCAATAAAGAATCTTTGAAAAAAGACTTAACAATTCTTTTGACGGGCTAAATAAAAAGTAATGTCAGTCTTGAGCGAAATACACAGGCTGTAAGGGCGCACAGCGGTGCGCCCCTATCCATGCACGCGATCGAGAATTGCTATAAATAACGTAAACAAGTCATACAAACTAGAACTGAAGTCATACATTTTCTTAAACGTAACTGTAGACAAGTCGTTTGTAAGCTTAATAAATATAAGCCTTTTGCCTGCTTGCCATGAGGACAAGTATTTTTTGTAAAACGTGCTGTTTTTAACACGACACAATACTTTGTAAACTAATTTAGTTAAGTAAGGTTAAGATGATAAAATTTCAAATCGAACACAGAAGCTTTTCTCGAAAATATCAGCGTTGCTATTTCTGTCAGCGAGATTTCGAGAGAAAAGAAGCAACAATAATTTTATGCAATGAATGTGGAGAAACCTGTGGCGAAGCTTGTCCGAATTGCATTGATAAGGGGTATACGTGGATGCAAAAACAATTTCATACAGCTAAGCTAGTCGGCAATCGATTTATCTAAACTGAAAATTAGGAGTGCTTGTTGTTGGGCTAGACTGCTAGCACCTTTTGAGACTATGCAGACCGCGACGAACAGAGGTAAAGATGCGATCGCTGTTAATATGACTGAGTGGTATGTATAGAATGATTAAGGGCTATAGCTATCTATTGGAATCATTTTGAACACATTTAGACATAACTGGGGCAGTAATGACCAAATCTCTCAACAACTCTCCGATTTACTGGAAAAGATCGGCATTGTCACAGGTACGAACAGCCATAGCGCCACAACTTCTAAGCCTAGATTCGATGGTTGGTCTTTATCAGAACGCAACCCTGAAGCGATAAAAGCTTGGATGCCGATCTGGAAATGGTTTTACCATAACTATTTCCAAGTTCAAACCGATGGCTGGCATCATATCCCATCAACAGGTAAGGTGTTGCTGGTTGGTTCTCATAATGGGGGTTTGGCTTCCCCAGATACATCAATGTTTTTGTATGACTGGTTTAGTCGGTTTGGCTACGAACGATTAGCCTACGCCTTAATGCATCCCTCTGCTTGGCAAACGCCGATTTTCGCTCGACCAGGTTCGCAGGTTGGAGCAATTATAGCTCATCCAAAAATGGCTCGTGCGGCACTCTCAAAGGATGCAGCACTACTTGTTTACCCAGGCGGGGCAGAAGATTTGTTTCGTCCCTATGCAATGCGGAACCAAATTCATCTAGCAAATAATAAGGCGTTTATTAAGTTAGCTCTGATCGAATCAGCACCAATTGTACCGCTTGTCTCCCGCGGCGCTCATGAAACTCTCATTATCTTGACCGATCTTTACTCGCAGGTGAAGCAGCTACAGGAGTGGGGTTTTCCCTGGTCACTCGATGGGAATACAGGTGTGTTTCCAATTTTTCTGGGGCTACCTTGGGGTGTGGGAATCGGTCCAATTCCCAATTTTCCCTTCCCCGTTCAGATTCATACTCGCGTCTGCGCGCCAGTTGTATTCGAGCGTTACGGTCGTAGCGCCGCACGCGATCGCGACTATGTAGATGCTTGCTACCAAAGGGTTTGCAGCCACATGCAGGCAGAACTAGACGATCTGATCGAGCAAAGTCACGGATGATTTGTGATTGAAATTGTCTGGCTCAATTATTCGATCGCTTGGCGAATGTCTCAAACTCAACAGCGTCGTGACTGCAAAAGAGGCGCACGTCTTTGCTGCGATCGAGCGACAGTGCGTGTAACCGTTGTTGGTTGTAGATTCGAGCTTGGCGATCGACTTCCATCATCCACTGGTAGGCGCGCAGACCAGGCGTGCAGCGACGCTGGGGCGAACCCATCTCGTGTCGATAAAAGTAGGCATCGCCTGCATGAAGCAGCCAGCCTTCGGGGGTGTCGATCGCAATCCCAGCATGACCCCGGGTGTGACCGACGAGCGGAATCATCAGGATTTCTGGTGGTAGTCCCTCAAGGTTACGCACTGCCTCAAAGCCAAACCAAGGTTCACCCCCAGCAGAATAATACTTCCAGCTTTTGACCTCATCCCACTGATTGGGACGATAGCGTCGGCTGGCAATGAAACCGCGCCTTGACTGGGTAGCCTCAATCTCAGCCTGCATCACATGTACGGTTGCTTCGGGAAAATCTTCTAAACCGCCAGCATGGTCGAAATCGAGATGGGTTACGACAATATGGCGCACGTCATTTGCACTAAAACCGAGTTGTTCGAGCTGGTGGAGCGCTGTATATTTGCGATCGAATTGAATGTTATTAACTTGAATGAAGAATGGGCTAAGTCGCGAGTAAGGCGCTTCAAGATCGCGCTGACCAAAGCCTGTGTCAATCAAGACAAGTCCCTGTTCTGTCTCGACTAGCAGGCAATGGCAGACGAGACAAGCACTCAGACCCCGACTGAAGCCGTCAAATAGCGCTCCGCCCAACGGACACATACAACCGCAATTAAGATGATGAATATGCATAAATGCTCCCTCTCAGTACTTCCGAATTGGATTGACTAAGGTTCAAATGCTGCTAATGTCGCAACAAATTCAGTCGTTGACTCATAGGGCAAGACATTGCGACCGGAAATCTTAACACCTTTAGCTTGAGGCAAACACTTAAGATAATCGGCTAATCGTCGATCTGGCGTATCCTGCTTGTCTTTACTGATACTCGATGCTCGATCGCCCACAACAACTAATGTTGGTTGAGCGATCGCCGCGATCGCATCTCGATAATTCTGTCGCCAGAAACCCGCTAAGAAGGAAAAGACTGCATAACGGCTGGCGGGATTTGCCGCACCTTTGACCAACAGATCCAACCATTCACTATCGACGCGATCGCTACTAGCAAATAGCTGACGGGTCGAGAAAGAACTCAAAAACTGCGGTCTGCGAGCATAAAAATAAAAAGCAGTGCCAAGGGGCGAATCTAGCAAATTCCATGTCAGTTTTTGCTGCCTCATTCCTGTTGGTTGAGTCACGAGTGCGATCGCTGGGGGGCTAGCCAATACTAATTTTTGGATGAGATTTGGTTGAGTTTGCAACCGGACGGTTTCAAGCGCTACAGGTAGCAGCGCCCCTTGCACGACCAAGGTGACGGGTTTTTGGATGACTGTTTGCAGAAAATGTTGCAACTGCGCAGCCCAATCAGCCGGAGTGTAGGCGATATGTGGCATCTCGCTCTCACCGCAGCCGAGGAGGTCGGGATTGTAAATCGGATTATTGTGTCCGCTTTGATACCAAGCTTGACAGAAGCGATGCCAAAATCGACGCGATAAGCCAACTCCAATCGGGTGAATGAGTAGCAAAGGAGTGCTATCTTGAGCTTCTGTGGGGTAGTGTTCGTAAGCGCAGCGGTAGTTTTTCCAAGTGTAAAACTCTGTATTTGGGATTGTTATCTGGCTCATGACTCACACCTTTGCTTGCTGTAGATGCCAGTATTTGGCTAGCCGTCCATCCCTACCATATTGGGGTAACTTCACCGCATTTTGGTACAGAACTAGAGGAAGTTTTTCATTATTAGGAAATCTGCCGTCATCTGCAAACACCTGAATGAGGGGGTTTGAGCGCTGCAATAGTGCATCTAGATGCGAATTGCTCGTAGTCATTGGTTTTTGCCAAAAGTACAAAGCAGTTCTACTATGCCTATAACTTTACTCCCACTACCTCCACCAGAGGTCAGGGTTCTTTAGGACACAATTTGAGTATGTTTACTCACAAGCTACACAAAGCGATCGCGACACCCAATTTGTCAACTTATCAACTCAGACTAGATTTTCTGGAATCGAGCTGGCGAGTTTTGAAGATATAAGTAACAACGGTTCAATTCTAAATTTAAATCTCTATACTAAACCCGGGGTGCGTTTCTAAAACTGCACCCCTTATTATTTGTCCCATATGTTCCAATACAGTTCAGATAAGACGATCCCCCCAACCCACCTTAATAAGGGGGGCATTATTCCCCCCTTGAGAAAGGGGGGCTAGGGGGGATCTTCGAGGATCTAATACTTTCTTTTAACTGAACTGTATTGCCAAATTTCCAAGCTGCAATGCGATCGCCCCCGAAATCTTCCCTAACACACCGACTGATAAAAGTAACCCTAGAGTTAGTGGTCGTCAGCCTATTGAAGAAGTTACCGTTTTTAGAGAGGCAATCTAGCTCCCCAAGCCTCGTCTAGCACAATGAAGACACTCACAACACTTTTTAACGAAAGCCGCAGCGATCTACACTCAGAAATCGAGAGAGCGACTAGCTTAGAGCAAGTAGTTAAGGTGGTGCAGAACCGACTTGATGAACTTGAAAGAAGTTATGTTGGCGAACTCAGTATCGCTCAGGTGCGTTTGGCTTCCTTTTTTTTAGAAGTGCTGCGGCAGTCTCTAAATACTCTGAGTGCGATCGACTATATGCAAGCCTCTAGTACAGAACAGGGACAAATTGTTAGTCGAACTTCTAAGCTTTCTCCAAAAAACTTGATTTTAAAACTGCTACAAGGACTCAGTTGTATCGGCATTTTAGGAGCGTTATTCTCATCGTATTCAAATTCTTCGCAAGTCTGGATTGCAATTTTGTTGCTCTTTCTGCTAGTCGGACTAGAAGTGGTATTTCAACTCAATGCCAGCCAAGAAAATCGCTTAGATTCTGCTGTGCTGAAGGAATTCCTTCCATCAAAAGTGCAGGTCGATAAATCTGCCCTTTTAAATAGTTTAGGCGATGCCCTAAATACTATCGATCTTGCCGTTGCAGCTTCGGAAAATAATAAGACAATTGATGCTAGTGGCATAGAAGAATTACCAGAACTTTTAAATTTTTTACAAAGACTCAGTGGCGCGTCATTTCTAGATCGACCACAAATGACGCTCGAACTCGTGAAACTTCTGCCACAAATTTTAATAGAGCAGGGAATTAGAATTCAGATGTATCGATCGCAAGACGAATCTAGCCGCCGTGAGTATTTTGACTTTGAGCCAAATATAGACCGCTCGGCTCAAGAATACATTACTATAACTCCTGCCTTATGGAAGGGCGATCGCCTGCTGCTACGCGGTCGAGTCATTGAGCCAGCTCGTTCTATGACCGAAAATGAAAATATTGTGTCATCGTGAGTCGGTCTAAAATTGCATTCAAATTCGAGCGAGATTGAGATTAAATATTGAATATAAATAATAGTATGAACGTGAAAGTTTCCGAAATCATTGGTTTCGATTTGGGACATGGTGAAACAGCTGTAGCTAAAGCACCAGCTCAAAGTATTGAGTCTCCTCAGATGCTAGAAATAAATCATAGAAAGAACCAAATTACCGCACTTGGATGGCATCCCGATCTCGGCTATCTTGTAGGAGAACAAGCATTAATTCAAGCTGGCGTGACTCAACTGACAATTGCTTTTAAGCAAAAACCAGATGACGATCTTAATTCTAGAGAGATAATTCGTCGATTTTTAGAAACTTACTATCGCCTGCTGAAAGAAAGCAAACAGATTGAAGGTGGAATTAACAGTCACTTCTATGTTGGATGTCCTTCAGGATGGTCGTTGGAAGATCGAGATAAATATCAACATCTATTAGAGTCAACTGGCATTCCATTATTAAGTGTCGTACCCGAATCGCGAGCTGCTTTCATGCAAGCCAAAGAAGTCGGTAAGTTTGGCTACGACCAGCTCAAATCATCAGTGCTAATTGTCGATATTGGTTCTTCAACTACAGATTTTACCTTAGTTAAAAGCTTTCACGAAATTCCACTAGATTTTGGCAGTAATGCTTTAGGAGCTAGTTTGATCGACCGAGCGATTTTTGCTCGTACTCTTGCTAACCACGAACAGAAAGTTCTACTAGAAAAAGTATTTGCAGAATACCCCCATCATCGATCGCGGTGCGAACTTGCCTGTCGTAAAGCGAAAGAAGATTACTTTTCTAACGAACAGATATACAACGATTCTCAATCCTTCGCACGCGGTTTTGAGTCGATTAACGAACAGATTTTTTTTATTCCTAAAGTCAACCAGCAAATTATCACAGAAATTTTAAACCAGCCTCTACCCGAACTAGGAAATAAAAGTTGGCAAGAGTCGTATCGTCAGGCAATTAATGAGGCAAAGGAAAAGCTAGAAAAACTTGGGGTAACGCCCAAAGTTTTATTGATGACGGGTGGCGCATCTCGCATGAGTTTTACGCGCCAAATTTGCGAAGAAATTTTTCCCGAACCCGACACTCAAGTTCGTCCCGATCCAGAGCCAGAACGATGCATTGCATTGGGTCTAGCACGGGTAGGAAGATGGGAACTACGTGCTAGTGCATTTAAAGCAGAAGTTGACAAACTATACGACTCGCACCAGTTGAAAGAGGCGATCGCCAGAAATATTCCAAGCCTAATTGAGCTAATAACTCAGCCATTATCGGAAGCTTTGATTGAAAATGCCGTCAAACCTGGCTTAAAAAACTGGAAAAACGGTCAAATCCGCACTCTGGCAGAGCTGGAAAGTTGGATGAAAAGCCAAGCAGAACAGTGGTTGAAAAGCGATCGCGGTCGGCAACTAATCGATAATAAATGCGTGACTTGGTTCAACAGCAGCATTCAACCTGAAATAGCCGAGCGAACCGATCCGATTTGTCGTCAGTTTCAAATTCCTAGAAGCAGTTTAAGGTTAGAAAGTGGCATCGACCCAACTTTAGTCAATCCTGACTTACCTATAGGCGATGCTATCCTTGCCGATGCAGTGGCATTTACGATTAATTTGGTCATTGGCAGTGGTACTATCGGTAGCATTATCGCTCTACTCTTAACTGGGCATTTAGTCGTGCCGATCGCACTAGTTTATGGTGCAGCTCTCGTTGGTGGAGGAGTGGGGCTAAATCGGGAGAAAATTGAAGACGCGATTAAGGAAAAGTTGGATATTCCTGGTTGGATTCGTTTTGTGGCATTGGGAGATAAAACAATAGATAGTATCTGTAACACAATGAAGCCCGAACTAGAGTCAAGTCTGAGGGAAAAAATGACCCAAGAGCCGCAGGCTTTTGACGAGCTGATTGAAAAGATCGGACATCAGGTGAAGAAAGCTTTGCATACCAAAGCCGAAGAGGTGACAATTCTCATCCAGTAGCAGGCGTTTTTTATTGACTACGCCGCAGAAGATCCCCCCAACCCCCCTTAAAAAGGGGGGCTTTGTTTCCCCTGTTTCGAGGGAAGAGACAAGCGCGAGCGCCTCTTTAATTCAACCGCCTGAAAAATGGGCTTTGTTTCCCCTGTTTCGAGGGAAGAGACAAGCGCGAGCGTCTCTTTAGTTGAATCGCCTTCAAAAGGGGGGCTTTGTTCCCCCTTTTTCAAGGGGGGCTAGGGGGGATCGGATCTGTAGCAACGATCGACGAGATGGGTAGTGGAGGAAGTGTAGGCTGTCCATGTTTTTTCTCAGGACTTACCTGTCAAAACTCCTCTAAAAGGCACAGTAGTACTACTTCATTGGAAAGACGCGATCGCACTGTTGTTTTTCTAGGATCGTAAGGGTTAGAAGTATGCAGTTATTAACCATTCATGGATAATTCATTCACCCGTCCCTTAGCTGTCGTTACAGGTGCTTCCAGTGGTATCGGCTACGAACTTGCCAAACAGTTCGCCCAAAACGGCTTCGATCTCCTCATCACAGCCAATCATTCAAACCTGAACGAAGTTGCTCAGACATTGGAAGGGATGGATGCCAAAGTCGAGACGGTGCAGGCAGATCTTGCTACTTATGACGGTGTTGAGGCGCTATATCAGAAAATTCAAGACTCGAATCGAGCAGTGGATGCGATCGCCATTAACGCCGGTGTTGGTGTTGGCGGTGAGTTTGCCCGCGAAACCGATCTACAAGACGAACTTAATTTAATTAACCTCAATGTTGTATCGTCCGTCCATCTTGCCAAACGGGTTGTCAAGGATATGGTAGATCGCGGCAAGGGGCGAATTCTATTTACTTCGTCAATTGCTGCCCTGATGCCTGGTTCGTTTGAGGCAGTTTATGCAGCTTCTAAAGCATTTATCCAATCCTTCTCGGAAGGGTTACGCAACGAGTTGAAGGATACAGGCGTAACTGTAACTGCGCTCATGCCTGGACCAACTGAGACTAACTTTTTCCACCGCGCGGGAATGGACGACACTAACGTAGGTGCAAACCAGAAGGACGATCCGGCTGAGGTTGCCAAGCAGGGGTTTGAAGCCCTGATGAAAGGTAAAGATAGTATAGTCGCTGGATCGCTCGCGACCAAAATTCAGGGTGCGGTGAGCAAAGTCTTGCCCGATACCGTCAACGCCGAACTGCACCGCAAGCTGACTAAGCCAGGATCGGCAAATAGTTAATATCGTGATGGGGCGATGGAGAGCATGAAAGACTTACTGCAAAAATTCTCATCGTTGAGAGATGCGATCGTTGGATTGAGCGATCGCTCTGGGGAAAATCGCGTTCTCTTATTCGATTCACGCGATGCAGCCTATAATGTTGCTTTCATGCTCGACGGTCAATGGGATGAGTGCAACAGTATTGTCATACCTACCTCGGATGAAATAGCAATTAAAACTGCTGCTAGTTTGGTGGAAGCTAGATGGTGCGACAGCGGTAATTTCTGTATTTTATTGCCCAAATTAAGTGTTGAGACATTAAAACGGCGCTACGCGGTTGGAGACAGGCACTTTATCAATGCCAATCTCATGTGCGCCGATCTCAGCTATCTCAATCTCAGTCAGATAAATTTCGGCTGGGCAAAGTTGAGAGGGGCTAACCTCAGTGGCGCAAATCTCAGCGGAGCTGACTTGACTGCGGCAGATTTGAGCGATGCTAATTTGAGTGGAGCCGATCTGAGCGGTGCAAACTTATTGCGGGCAGACTTAACAGGCGCAAACACGAGCGATACCAATCTCAGTGGTGCTTGCTTGAGGGGGGCGATCGCCTTTAATCTAAGTTAATTTATCCCTTGCAAGCTCCAAAGTTTGATAGTTTTATCTTCACTGCCACTAACAATTAGCTTGCCATTGGGAGTAAAGCTGAGGCTATTTACGTTACCCTGATGTCCAGAAAAAGTCGTCAATAGCTCTCCAGTATTGAGCTGCCAAAGTTTGATTTGGCGATCGTCACTTCCACTAGCAATCATCTGACTATCTGGGCTAATTGCAACTGAATTAATATAGTCTGAATGTCCCGTCAAAGTGCGTAATCGCTGTCCGGTTTGTAGTTGCCAAATTCCGATCGTTTTGTCCCAACTACTTGATACCAAAGTCTGTCCATCAGGACTAATCGCCACAGATCTGACTCGATCTGTATGTCCCAAGAGAGTACGGCGTAATGCTCCGGTACGAAGATCCCAAATTTTGATCGTTCGATCTTTACTACCACTAACTAAAGTTTTGCCATCAGGACTAATGGCAACAGACCAAACTGTGTCCGCATGTCCGATAAGAGTGCGGCGTAACATTCGTGTAGATAGATCCCAAATTTTGATACTTGCGTCTGCGTTGCTACTTACAAGAGTCTGGCGATCGGGACTTATGGCAACAGACCAGACTTTACTAACATTTCCAATTGTATGTTGTAATTCTTGAGTAGATAGATCCCAAACTTTGACTGCTGGCTGAGCTGAGTAGCTAGCACTTGTCAGCATTTGTCCGTCTTGACTTAGGGCAAGCGATAAGACTTCAGCTGAATTGCCAGTTAAGGTACGTAGCAATTGTCCAGAACTAAGATCCCAGAATTTAATTGTCTTGTCCCCGCTACCACTAATTAGGGTATGTCCGTCACGCGCGATCGCCACCGCCCACACTGCGTTAGTATGCCCAGTCAAGGTGCGCGTCATCGAGGTGTGAGGAGAGGTGCTAGGCTCAGTTGTATGAGATGCTTCGACAATTTGCGATCGCGCCATTGTGGGTGAAATATTGGTTGTCGGTCGCAAAGCATAGTAGCTACCAAGTAACAGCGCAAATGCAGAAGTCACTCCCAATGCTGTTCCTAACCGTGAGGCAATGCGTTTGCGTACAAGCTTCACCACTCCTACGATCTTATCTGCTGGTTTTGGTACTGAAAGCATGACTGGAGCGGTATGTACTTTTTCCGGCGCATCCACCAGAGGCGCTAAAGCATTTAATGCCTCTGTAGTAGACTGGTAGCGCTCTAAAAAGTGGTAGCGTACCATTTTATTTAAAATGGCTGTTAACTCTGGCGCGATCGTTACCAGATGTTGCCAAATCATTTCCCCAGTTTCAGCATCTTCTAATAATTGCGTTGGTTGCATTCCAGTTAAGGCTTGAATGCCAATCATCCCCAAAGCATAGATGTCGCTGTTAGGTCGCGGTCGTCCGTGACTTTGCTCGGAGGGCATATAACCAGATGTACCTACAGCTATGGTGGCAGGAAGACCGATGGCATAATTGGCTTGGGTTTGTCCTGATGATGTCACTACCTGCGTCCAAGCTTGTTTAACGCTACCAAAGTCAATTAGGACTAATTTTCCATCCGATGCTCGGCGAATTAAGTTATTGGGTTTGAGGTCGCGGTGAATGAGTCCCTGTGAGTGAACGATTTCCAGAATGCTGAGGATTTCATACAACAACTCGATGACTTGCTGCTGACTCCACTTGACTCTTACTGGTGGCATGAGTTGACTTAGCGGTTGCCCGACAATATACTCTTGCACCAAGTAAAATTGTCGATCTTCCTCAAAATAGTCTAATAACTGCGGTACTTGCGAATAGGACTGGAGTTTTTCTAAAGCCGCAATTTCTCGGCTGAACAAGCGTTGCCAGCGATAACTGAGATCGGTGATTTTGTCTGTGGATAATAAATGCTTAATGACACACTTAGCAGGCTGGTTGCGATCGAGATTGCGTGCTAGGTAGGTCTGACAGTAGCTACTACTACCGAGGATTTGTACGACTTGATATCGCCGACCAATGATTTTCCCTAGCATGGCGCGAGACCGATGACAATTAAGTGCTTGATTATTGGGTAAAACACACGATCTGTGGTAAGGGCGCACAGAGAAAGCACCCCTACAAATGTCACGCACGCAATCGAGAATTGCTATAAGTGTCGTCCCCCTAACTAAGGGTAGGATGTTCTGATGAGCCGTGAGTTGTTGTTTTTATCGCTCACCTTTGGCAAAAATTTCGATCTAGATCGACAGTCATACCTGCATGGCGCAACCGTTCTGCCAGAACGTCACCGAGTCCAGTTGCAGGGGTGAGGATACCCCCGCGCCGATCGCCGGGGAGTTTGTCTTCATTCAACGCCAAACACAATGCTGACTCGCACAAAAATTTCACTGTAGCGCGGTTGCCAGGATCGCCGCGATCGCAAATCAGTCCCCATACCTTGCGTCCGTCGCTCGTCAATCCTAAAAGTTCGCAACGAAACCATCCCTCGTTCATTGTTTTCTCCGATGGTCCGCTACCTGGTTGGGGTAAAAGGGGTTGCAGCAGGCTACGGATTGGCGGTTGCTGGATTGCCCCTATAAATAGAGCCGTTGCTGCTGTAATACCAACTGCTAGCAGCCACCCTATCGGGGGGTCGAACTTCAGATATTCTTGGTAGGTAAAGTCAACGCCGTATGGCTCCTGCCACTGACTATATAATGCACTACTACGGCGTACCACGCGAGTATTAACCGCACCCATGAAAAATGGCGCTACCCACGTATCAAGATCGGGATCGTATTGCGGGAATTCTGGATCTCGATTGCGGTCTATTTCTTCTGGCGAGCGATCGCTGGTTGGATTGAGTAGGAAAGGATTGCTTACCTGACTTACCTGAGTGGAATTGTAAATGTTAAAAACAGAAGCTAGAGTCCCACCGTTGAATCCGCCCATAGCTTGATAGTAAGCTTTCACCGCTCGGCAGGATGTTCCTAGTTCTCGTTGGATGTAGCGGACGATCAGGTAAGTCCCCAGATCCGAAGGCACGGAATCAAACCCACAGCAGGGAATAATGCGAGTCCCATCGGCTGCGGCTCTGTCGTGGTAGCGATCGCAGAGTTCTTTCACCCAAGGAGTCTCGCCGGTAATGTCAACGTAGTGAGTTTTGAAGCGCACGCAGGCATCAACAATTTTATTGCCATAGAGAGCAAATGGTCCCGCCGTATTTAGCAGTACCCGCGTCTGAGACACGATGTTATCTATGGCAGTTTCATCTTGGCTGTCTGCAACTAATACATCGACATTGACACCAACTTGCGCCTTTACTTGTTCGAGTTTGTCACGGTTACGACCTGCGATCGCCCAACGTACTTCGCTTGGAGTTACATGCTGGGCAAAGTATTGCACTGTTTGCTTTCCAGTAAAACCACTAGCTCCGTAAAGCACGACATCGTATGGACGAGCGGTCATCGAATGGCATCCTCCTGATGAGTTAAATCTGTTTTACCAATTTCCAGCAGTTGATTTGATCGATCACCTTATAACAATACCTCAATCGATCTTAAAAGTTCTGAGAGTTTATTTTGAGGCTGCTTTAATTTTAGGAAAATAGGAATTGCCCGATCGCAACTGTATCTGCGTAGAACATCTGTGATTCGACAATTTTGCCATCACGCATTTTATACACGCTTACGACTGGCGAATCAAGCTTTTTACCGCTACTCGCCGCCAGCCCTTTCAACTGCCAAAGGACGATGACATAATCTTCTGCATCTAAAAAGACTGCATCCATCTTCCTCTCGGCTGGTGGTTGAAGATGATTCCAAGTTTGAGCAGCGCCTTCAACGTGTTGCTTTGCACCTTCAAGACCGTAATGTTCTCCACCATAAGGAAGTGACTCTGCATCGCGGATGACAATTTCAGGAGCGTAAGCGGCAAGAACTCCAGCAATATCGCGTTCTTCGACAGCCTTGAATAGACAGCGAACATTTTCTAAATTCTGTTGTGACATAAATTCTCCTTTCTCGTCAGAATTTATCGACTGACGCATTCAGTATCCAACTATTTTTAACTTCTTCGCTTCAAGGTTCTTGCGGTTGTTTTCAACGTTCTTGCGACAACTGCCAAAAAACTTTGGGTGTAACTCCGACAAGGCGTTTGAAATGGTAGGTGAAATGTCCTTGGCTAGCAAAACCAACCGTCTGAGCGATCGCCGCCAATGATAAATTACCCATAACTATTAGTTGTTTGGCTCGTTCGATCCGACAACGAATTAAATATTGATGCGGTGAAATATGAGTTGACTGCTTGAACAAATGCGCAAAGTGATATGGACTCAACCGCACTATTTCTGCTAACTGAGTTAAGCTAATATTTCTATCTAAGTTTGCTTCAATAAAATCAACAATTTGCTGCCATTGCTGTTGCGTAAAACTACCCGTAACAGTTTTGTGCTGACGTGAGTTAGTAGAATATCTTGATAAAAGATGAACCACAAGTGCATGGGCTAGCGAGTCAGCATAAAGATGGCTGTTTCTCCCATCAATTTCTAAGGATGTTTTGAGTGCAAAGCCAATCTGTCCAATTAACGGATCGAATAGTGTAGCTAAATGTGGAATCAGTTCGAGGCGATCGCTGCCAAATACCTCATAGCCAACTGTAGCGAGAAATGACGGTGCTAACAACAAATTGAAAAACTCAGCTTCTTTATTCCAGTGAAACCATTGGCTGAGGTAGGCTGGGTAAATTTTCAAATCTCCAAATCCCGATCCTACCTTCTCATATCGTCCGCCAACTGCTTGCTCCAACTGCACGGGCTTTCCGACATTCAGACAAATAACGTGCTGGGACGATACGTGTTCTGGAACATCGCAAGGTGGTTCTCGAAAATAAGCAAATTGAATGTTTTTCCAGTTAGCGCCATCACTAGCCAGAATCGGCAAACGGGGAAGAATTAGCGGTAAATTGCTAGGAGTCGGATCGCTCACAATTACCCTGATGCTAATCGCTCGGTGAGAAAAGCTTGAAAGGCTTGCAGAGTATAAAAAATGCGGATGAAAGGACTTGAACCTTCACACCTCTCGGTACTAGAACCTAAATCTAGCGCGTCTGCCAATTCCGCCACATCCGCATATCGGCTTTACGATTATAGCAGAGAAAAAAATATTTTTACTCGCTTCTCAAAGCGGCAATCGGATCTAATTTAGCAGCATTCCGAGCTGGGATAACTCCCGCTAGCAATCCGACGACGAAAGAAAGCCCAAACCCACTCGCGATCGACCACAACGATACGATGAGGGGAAATTTGAAAATATTAGCAGCAGTAGCCGCGATCGCCACTCCCAAACCAATTCCCATCCCTCCACCAACGACAGAGACGACAACTGCTTCGGCTAAAAACTGAATTAAAATCGCTGCATTAGTCGCGCCTACAGCTTTGCGAATGCCAATTTCTTTTGTGCGTTCGACGACTGAGACTAGCATGATATTGGCAATCCCAATCCCGCCAACGACTAAGGAAATTCCCGCGATCGCCACTACCATGACGGTAAATAATCCTACTACACTACTAAATGTGTTGATAATATCAACCTGATTGATAATCCGAAAATCATCTGCTTGCGGTGGGTAGATATTATGACGCAAGCGTAAAAGGTTCGTGACTTGGAATTGTGCCGCATCTAACTGCGTCTCGTTACTAGCTGCTAACCAAAATCCGTTGATGGAAACTCCAGTCAAAGCATTATTTCCTACCAACCGCGCCGACATATTCGTTAACGGTACGTATACGCGATCGTCTTGATCTTGTCCTCCAACCGCGCCTTTTGGCTCCATTACTCCCAGTACCTTATAACTTTGTCGCTGAATCCGAATATCGGCTCCTACTGGATTGACTGCTGCGCCAAATAATTGATCTCGTACCTTAGAACCTAAAACGACAACTGGTTGAGCCGCATCTAAATCTGCTTCAGTAAAAAACTGCCCGACTTGGGGGCGGATATTTTTCACCTCAGAGTAATATAAATCCGTTCCAAGAACGCTAGTAGAAATATTCTGTCCGCCATAAACAACTTGAAACTGACGTTGTAAAAAAGCAGTCACGCCAATCGCTGCTGGAGCCTGTTGCGCTACCGCTTTAGCATCTTCCCAAGTCAAAGTTGAAGCCGAACCTACTCCTTGGTTAATCCCGCCACCAGTCGTAGACGCACCTGCAAGGACGAGCATCACATTCGTACCCAAAGCTTGAATCTGTTGCTCGGTAGATTTTTGTACGCCTTGTCCTACCGAAGTAATAGAAATTACCGAAGAAATACCAATAATTACACCCAGCATTGTTAATCCCGTGCGTAACTTATGGTTCCATAAAGATTCCGCCGCCATCCCGACAACTTCAGCAGTTGACACGGCGTTAGTATTGGCGTGAGGGGGTTGTTTTTTGGGCATGAAGAATAATTGATGGTTAATGGTTAATGGTTGATAGTTGTTGGTTAACCGCTCCCTTGTCCCCCTTGTCTCCCTTGTCCCCCTTGTCCCCCTTGTCTCCCTTGTCCCCCTTGTCCCCCTTGTCCCCCTTGTCCTCCCTTGTCCCCCTTGTCCCCTAATCCCCACTCCCTTCGGTCGTGGGGTCCCCGAGTTCCCCCTTGTCCCCCTTGTCCCCCTTGTCTCCCTTGTCTCCCTTGTCCCCCCTTGTCTCCCTTGTCCTCCCTGCTCCCTACTCCCTGTTCACCGTCGCGAACCTCCCATACCTGGGATTCCCGGCGTTCTGGTTTGGGGGCGAGTTCCTGGTGGAAAGGTGATGAAGACTTTTTCGGTTCCCGTGAGTCCTGATAATACTTGGGTTTTGTCATTTACAGTCACTCCGGTTTGGATGGGGGTGAAAACGGGATTGTTATTCTCGCTAGCGACAAATACACCCGTACCGTTAGGTTGACGAGCGATCGCAACTGTGGGGACGACGATCGCATTTTTCAATTC
This sequence comes from Chroococcidiopsis thermalis PCC 7203, assembly GCF_000317125.1. Lineage (GTDB taxonomy): Bacteria > Cyanobacteriota > Cyanobacteriia > Cyanobacteriales > Chroococcidiopsidaceae > Chroococcidiopsis > Chroococcidiopsis thermalis. The sequence goes on along the minus strand of NC_019695.1, from coordinate 3,589,040 downwards.
GCCTGCTTTAAAATCAACATCAACGTTCATACCCGATCGCAACAGCTGAGGAGCGGTGAGAATTGCAGCTTTAACTTGAAAACTCGTTACGTTTTGTTCTACCGTAGATTGAACGGCAATTTGAATTACTCGCCCCTTGAAAGTTTTGCCGGGATGTGCATCAGCTCGAAAGCTAATTTCTTGTCCGATGCGAATTCGAGCAATATTACTTTCTGATACGTTGGCGACAACCTGATTGTTCGCCGCCAGTGCCAAGATCGAGTTGGAAGTTGCGCCAGATACGGAACTACCTGCGGTGGTGGGAGTGACAAAAGCACCAGGATCGGCATATTTTTGCGCCACTACGCCACTAAAAGGAGCCGCGATCGCCGTATCATTCAATTGAGTTTGAATATTCTGTAATGCCCCTTGTGCTTGTTTCACTTGAGCGCGGGCTTGAGCGATATCTTCAGGGCGCGAACCATTTTGTTGTAATGTTAAAGCTTGCTGCGCTCTATCCACAGCTGCTTTGGCACTATTGTAAGCAGCGCGGGATGTAACTAAATCTCGACTGGAAATTGCTCCAGAGGCGAATAACTGCTCGTTTTGGCGCAGATTTGAGGTTGCTTCTTCTAAGGTAGCTTGAGTATTTTGTAACTCTGCTTGCGCTTGAGCAATATCTTCAACGCGATTCCCTGCCAGCAATTTTTGTAAATTTGCTTGAGCTTCTGCTAATCTTCCCTTAGCTTCGATTAATTGTCCCTGTAGGTTTGAATCATCCATGTAGGCGATAATTTGCCCTTGCTTTACCCAATCTCCTTCTTTTACCAACAAGCTTTTCAGCCGCCCAGAACTTTTAGGGCTGACATTAATCGATCGCTCTGGTTTAATTGTGCCGTTAGCTGCAACAGTTACAGATAAATTTAATCGTTCTACTGGAACGGAGAGTGCTTGTCGCTGGGCGGCTTGACGGGGAACAATGACAATTTGACGATAAACAATATAGCTACCTGCGGCTACAAAGCCAAGCAAGAATACCCCCAGCACCCACTTAGTAATTCCTACTTTCTTGAAGTTTTTCACGCGCGATGGGAACGTCTCTGAATGAGGCAAATCAGTTTTCATTCTAGCTTCACGCTCGGTAATACACCCGTCATAGCTATTCTGTGCCACTATCTTATAAACGAGTTCGCTCAACCTCATGTAGAAAAAGTCACGATCGCCCTATGACTTTAGTAATGGTTATCAGTTATCAGTTATCAGGGAATCTATACTAATTACGAATTCCGAATTCTCCCTTGTCTCTCTTGTTTCCCTTGTCCCAATTTTGACTTTTGACTTTTGACCTTTGACTTTTAAACCTTGTGACTCGTCCCATTCAACCTCAAAATCACCCGTTTCCATTTCTGCTCTATCTAGAGTGGGCATTATTGGCGATCGCAATTTGGACTGAATTATTACCTAATCCCAGTCTCCGGTTTCCCAGATTTCCTTTGCTAACACTGTTAAGCATTACTGGCTTTGGGTTGATGGGTTTGAGATTACCCACGGGTAAGTTAATTTACAAAATTATTTATACTGCTTTTGAAATTGTACTAATTTTATTCACTTCTCTAACTGGTAGTCGAGCAATCCGTCTGTTTCCTTTCCTTTACTTACTTCTAGTCACTCGAAGTTGTCTGATTTTTGCGCTACCAGGAAGATTATTAATTACGGGTTTATCTTTTACTCTTTTCCTATTGACGCTACAGCGCCGTTTTCATCGCATTCCCGCACCACCATCGGCTCAAGAACGGTTGCGTTTTTTTCCGCTCCTCCTAGCATTCTTATTTGGGTTAGTTTTAGTTTTTGTGTTGTTATTAATGAATGCAGTTTTGGCTGAGCGTCAAAGTCGAGAAAAACTGGCGATCGCGAACGAACAACTGCGAAAATATGCTTTGAGAATTGAAGACCAAGCAACTTTGCAAGAACGCAGTCGCATTGCACGAGAAATTCACGATTCTCTCGGACACTCTTTAACAGCACTCAATCTGCAAATAGAAACAGCACTTAAACTTTGGCTCAGCGATTCTACCAGAGCTTACACGTTCCTCAAACAAGCAAAAAAATTAGGTTCTCAAGCTTTGCAAGATGTGCGCCAGTCAGTTTCGGCGCTGCGCGATCCGCTGTTGGGACGTTCTTTAGAGCAAGCGATCGCATCTTTGGCTGAGGATTTTGGGCGCTCTACTGGCGTTGTTCCTTCATGTCAAATTCAACTTGCCGATTCCATAACGACAGAAGTTTCTACAGCTATTTACCGCATTGCTCAAGAAGCATTGACAAATATTAGTAGATATGCTTCGGCTACTGAAGTGAAAATTGAATTACAGGTTACGAAAAACCATTTAAAATTCACAATTGCGGATAATGGTAAGGGATTTCAATTAAGTCAAAATACCACTGGTTTTGGGTTGCAAAGTATGCGCGATCGCGCCCAAGTCTTAGGAGGTGAATTAAATATTAATACCGCTCCTAACTCAGGTTGCACGATTGTGGCTGAGATTCCTTTACATACATGAAAAAGCGATCGTAGAGGGAAATGAAGCTAACGAACAAAGAATTCGCGATTCTAAAAAACGCACTGCCGATTTAGTCCTACAGTTAGCACAAAACGAGGAACAGCGCCAAAATGCTCTCACCGCAGTTATCCAGCAGCAGATCGACCTGAGATTGCAGAAATTTAAGAATGCGATCGCGCTGGAAAACCTGGAATATATCAAGCAGCAGAATTTACTCGAAGTTCTCAATAAAAGTGCTTGACACTTATAGGAAGATTGGCAATAATAATTTAGGGGAGATATTTTATCTCCCCTAAAAATAAGGAGGTGATGCAAAAATAACTAATCCAAATAAAGACGGTAACGGCAACGGACAAAAGGAATACAATCCTGAAATCGAGTTCGAGTACCTTGCAGAGGATATCTGGAGCGAGATAGACCAGCAAGGAAACGAATACGTTGCTTATACCAAAGACGTGCTAGAAGCCTTGGAAGACGAGGACTCTGAATCTGATTCCAACGGCGAGTAAAATTAGCACCATGCCTCTAGTAAAACTAGGGGCATTTCCTGATAGTCAAGAAAAACATAACATATGTCTACTAGTATTATCCATCCACTGCACTACCTAGTCGTTGAAAAAAAGGGGTCTGCCTGGTGTTTCAAGACAGGCGACAGAATATTCTACAACCCCCGCAACGTGCCAGCATCTCTGTCTCTAGAAGACCGACTGCGCCAATTTGGATTAACCATACCGAAAATTGCGATCGAGTTATTTCGGATAGAGGCAGGTAAGGGAGGATATTACCTTGCTAATTTACGTTCTAAGCAGTATTACTACTGCGGGCTCGATTGGCAGGATGTTAAAACAACTCTCCAGCAATTGGGAATAGGACGACCAGAGCCCTTGGAGAACAGCAATGGGTAGAAAGAAACTCAACCGTTCTGTCGTCAATGTCAGAACCGCTCCCGATACCCCCAGTAAGCTCAAAGATCTAGCTTATACCCTCGGTTATATCTATGACGGCGAGGGTGCGACGGGGCAATTACTAGATGCGATCGCCAGTGGTTTAATTCAGTTAACATCACAGGAAGCTAAAGAAAATGAGCGTAAACCAATTACAGAATCTAACCCTGGAGCAATTCTGGCTGCTACCAGAAGGGGAGACGGCATTTGAATCACAGATCGCCAACTCAAGAGCGCCCAAAAAGTCTCAAGAATACCCAAACTTTTTTGGTAGGGGGTGGAGAAACTCCTGAAGCACCACTCCCTGAAAGTCTTGTTCTTTCGTAGATTGGCGTTTTATCAAGGTTTTTATCTTTTACGAGCATAGAGGGATTTGAACCCCCGACCCTCAGAACCGGAATCTGATGCTCTATCCACTGAGCTATATGCCCTTGCACTCGGATATTATAGCATAGCAAGTTAATTGGGAAGCGATCGCGCTTTTTAACCTGGAATATTGAGGTAGGGGCGTACATAAATTTGTAGGGACGCACATCTGTGCGCCCTTACAGATCGATCGCTAAATTACCCCAGCTAATCCCAAAGATAACCCCGCTTTCCAACTAGCAAGATCGAACAAAGAGCGATCGCGATACCTACCATATCTAAGCTGTTTATTCTTAATCTTCTCGCCTAACTCAGGCAAAATGCCAAAATTAGGTGGCATCGGTTGAAAATGTTTCGGGGCAGCAGAACTGATAAATTCAAATAACGCCCCCATCATCGTTGTGGGTGGTAAAACTAACGAATCTTTACCCAAAGCAATTCTCGCCGCATTCGTTCCCGCCAGCCAGCCGCCAGCCGCTGCTGCTGTATAACCTTCCGTACCAATTAATTGTCCCGCACCTAAGAGAGTCGGACGGTTTTTAAATTGTAATGATGGTTGCAACAACTGAGGAGCATTAATAAACGTGTTGCGGTGCATCACTCCCAAACGCACAAATTCAGCATTTTCCAAACCTGGAATCATTTGAAATATACGCTTTTGTTCGCCCCAGCGTAAATTTGTCTGAAATCCAACCATATTCCACAACTGCCCCGCCTTATCTTCTTGGCGCAGTTGTACTACCGCATAAGGACGTTCCGACTGATTTTCTGGGGCGCGGAAGTCTCCCTTGCGGGCATCAAACAAGCCCACAGGTTTGAGGGGACCATAGCGCATGGTATCTTCCCCGCGTCGGGCAAGTTCTTCTATAGGTAAACAAGCTTCAAAGAATTTAGCATTTTCTCGCTCAAAATCCTTTAATTCTGCTTGTTCTGCCGTGCATAATGCTTGCCAAAACTGCAAGTATTGCTCTTTATTCATCGGACAGTTGAGATAGGCTGCATCTCCCTTGTCGTAGCGAGAAGCGAGAAAAGCAATATCGCGGTCAATTGATTCTCCTACAATAATTGGGCTTGCGGCATCGAAAAAGCTGAGATATTCCATTCCCGTAAAGCGGTGCAAATCTGCGGCTAAATCGGGGCTAGTTAAAGGACCAGTCGCTAGTACAACAACGCCTTCTGGAATGGCGTGAAGTTCGCCCCGCCGCAGTTCGATGAGGGGGTGACGAGAGAGCGTTTCGGTCAAATCTTGGCTAAATTGTCCTCGATCTACAGCTAAAGCACCACCAGCAGGGACGGCGTGACTGTCGGCTTTGCCAATCACTACAGAACCCAATTGACGCAGTTCTTCGTGCAACAATCCCGATGCGCGATCGCTTGCTTGCGCCCCAAAAGAATTGCTACAGACTAATTCTGCTAAATGTTCTGTATGGTGGGCGGGACTCGATCGCAAAGGACGCATTTCGTGCAAAATCACTGGTATTCCCGCCTGGGCAATTTGCCACGCCGCTTCTGTCCCGGCTAATCCACCACCGATAACTTGAATTACGTTGTCATTGGTCATTGGTCGTTGGTCATTGGTCGTTGCCAAGAGGTAAATTTTAACTTCTTCCTTGTCCCCCTTGCCCCCCTTGTCCTATCCCTTACCCCTCTAAATTTGTAATAAATTTGTAATAAATCTGGGTGCTGGCAGGATAATTAAAACGAGTAAAGCTAAGACTAGCAGACCGATGATATCGCGTTTGTTGTCTAGTTCGGTTACATCGTTGAGGGCTGGTTCGTCAGCTATGGGCATGAAAAAGAGAATTATCGCCCACAACCAAAAACCAGGTTGGACTAAAGCCAATCCTAAAACTAAAAACCGAGCAATTTGACCGATCGCGGCTCCAGTACGCTGTCCAAACATAGCATGGACGATGTGACCGCCATCGAGTTGTCCTACAGGCATGAGGTTTAATGCCGTAACGACAAGTCCTAGAAATCCCGCGATCGCCACTGGGTGTAGGTCGATCGCTTTATCTGCGGTTAGTTGAGCGCCTAATGCTAATTTACTCAGGACTGCTAGTAAAATCGAATATCCTGGGTTGAGGGCATCGGGGTCGAGAGTTCCTGCTTTTTCTGGGATTGGCACGACTTGAGAGTTTGCTAAACCCCAGATCAGCAGCGGTAGTGTTGCCACAAATCCAGCTACAGGACCAGCAATACTCACATCAAACAAGGCTTTACGGTTGGGTACGGGGCTGCGCATTTGAATAAATGCCCCAAACGTACCAGGAAAAAAGGGAATGGGAATGAAATAAGGTAGTGTAACGAGAATTTTATGAAATCTAGCTGTTAAATAGTGACCCATTTCGTGAATGCCTAAAATCGCCAGTAAAGCTACGGCATAGGGCAATCCTTCATGTAATTGGGTAATAGTTGCTGATGGTGTGGTGTTATTGCTACTAGCTAATTGCACGCCAACGACGGCAGTTGTAAATAAGGTGGCTATAACTAAGCCTACGGCTAAAAAGGGTCTAGAGAGCTGCGATCGCTCCGCTGGTCTATCTTTTCGCGCTTGGGGATTGGGAACTAGGGCAAAGAAAGGCTTGTTGTTGAGTCCTTCTTGCAACAGGACTAAAAAGCGATCGCCAAATTGATTTTCAATATTTCGCCGAATTTTCTCGTAAGCATCGGTCGGAGAAGTGCGGAGTTGTCCGCGACAGATCACGGCTTGAGGTCGATATTCAATATTGTGAATGTAGAAAGTTGACCAAGGAAAGCAATCCCTCAGTTGAGCTTCTTCTGCTGGCTCGATTGGGCGAACTGGTGTCGGTTCTGGTGTCGGTTCTGGGTTAGAATTGACTGCTGCTGGGTTAGCAGTTGGTGGCGCGGGTGACATTCCTCTCCGTCCCCACTGAATCAGCAGCCAGTACAAAACTGGGCAGATGACAAACGGACCGATCGCTAAAGCAATAGGCAGTGGTTGATCTGGACCGTAGACTGCCATCCATATGCTCCAAATTAAGGCTGGTGTCATGAGTACCAGCCATAAAAGCCAAACGGGTGTCCGCGTCATGCCAGCGACACTGCGCCGCACGATGATATAAGTAAATAGTCCCAGGAGGAGGAGAAACCAAAATTCCATGTCTGTTGCAGTTGTACTGAGTGGGTATCGCGTTTAAGCGATGGAGACAAGTCAGTTGAGAATACTTATCTTTCACCTCCTATTTGCCGTGCCAGTGCCATAATTTTACTCGCCACATAAGATCGCAATTAAACTCTCAATTTAACTTTTACCCCTCACTAATCGTTCCCGAACTTTGCAAAACCAACCTACTCGTTCTCCCAAACTACCACAGGCAATTTGGCATAACGTATTTGCGTTTCCACCCAATAGAGAGACGTTAGGAGGAACTGCTTATCTTATTGTAGAAAATCAAGGCAATATTCTGATAGACTCTCCAGGCTGGGACGAAGTGAATCGGGAATATATCAGTTCTCTTGGTGGAGTTCGCTGGTTATTTATGACGCACAGAGGTGCGATCGGTCAAACGCGACACCTGCAAGCAACGTATAACTGCGAGATTATCATTCAACAACAAGAAGCCTATTTGTTGCCAGGATTAAAAGTTACGACTTTTGAGCGAGAATTTGACCTGGGAAATGGCATTGAAATTATCTGGACTCCCGGACATTCGCCTGGTTCTGCTTGCCTTTACTATCCGCAGCATGGAGGTATTTTATTCTCTGGTCGTCATATTCTCCCCAATCTTCAAGGCGAACCAGCACCGCTGAGAACGGCAAAAACTTTCCACTGGTTACGCCAATTACGCAGCGTCAAACTCATTTGCGATCGCTTTACCCCAGAAACCTTGCAATATATCTGCCCTGGGGCAAATACAGGGTTTCTGCGGGGTCAGCGAGTTATTAGCAATGCGTATGAGAGATTGAATTGTGGTAGTTAGTAGTTGGTTATTGGTCATTGTGTAGAGACGTTACATGTAACGTCTCTACACTCGTTTCCTCTTTCCGATGCAACCGAATCCCTAGAAAGACATCATATAAAAAGCTCCAAAAGTCTTTTCCTTGCCAGATACCTAGAGTTTGAGGACTGCCTTTGGCATCCAAAAGATGCTTGGTGGCATGGTATGCGGGTTGATATTTATACCAGGGAATTGAAGGCCATAGGTGATGGGTGAGGTGATAATTCTGTCCGCCGATCAATAGATTCAGTACCGGATTGGGATAAACTCTGGCATTTGTCCAACGCCCGCGATCGCTAAATGGGCGATGGGGTAGATAATCAAAAAATAATCCTAAAGTCAGCCCAACAATAGCAGTTGGGATAAACCAAAAATTGAGGATATAGCCCAAAAAGTGATATTGAATTGAGATGTAAAAAATTGCTGCGACAATTGCACGGCTAATAAACCACTCTAATAATTCGTATTTTCGCCACAATCGCCGCTGAAAGAAAAATACTTCATGATAGAAGAAGCGAGCATTAATTAACCACAGAGGACCACCAGTAGAGACAAAATGATCCGGATCGTTTTCTGGGTCGTTGACATGGGCGTGGTGCTGTAGGTGTACCCGCGTAAATACGGGAAACGAAAAAGCTAACATCATGGCGCTGCCATGCCCTAAAATTGCATTGATAATTCGATTAGGATGGGCAGCTTGGTGGCAAGCATCATGAATCACAGTGCCAGACAGATGAATGGCAAGAACGTTAATTGTGAAGCAGCACCAGTGTTGCCACTCCCACAGCCAGTAACCGCAGTTGGATAATGCCAATAAGGTCATGGCTGCCAGAAACATCCACACATCGGGATTTATTTTCTCAGGAGGTGCTAAAAACTCCTTGGGAACTGTCAGTGGCTTCTTTGCCTCCGACGCGATCATCTTGACTCCTTTTGTTATCGGGTGTTGCAAATTATGTTGCAAATTATTATGGTACGTTCACTAGAATACTAAAGTTTTGTGTAGCATGAGTCATTTTGACTACTGCTACTAGCAATTTATTCTCTGGCGATCGGGTGATATACCGATCGCATTACGATCTGTAGTTTGTTATCCCCTTGAAAGTTGCCTTCATGCAGTCAATAGACTCCGTTCGTCGCACTAAAATCGTCGCTACCATTGGTCCCGCTACTAGTAGCCCAGAAGTCCTCAAGGCATTGATTGAGGCTGGAGCAACCACTTTGCGGCTGAATTTTTCCCACGGCACTCACGCCGACCACCAACGCAGCATTCGCCTGATCCGGCAGACCGCTTTTGAATTGGATCGTCCGGTTGGAATTTTACAAGACTTACAGGGACCGAAAATTCGCCTGGGTAAGTTTGAGACTGGCTCGATTCAAGTGGGTCGGGGCGATCGCTTTACTTTAACTAGCGATCGCATTGTCGGGACTCAAGAGCGCAGTTGCGTGACTTACGATCTGCTAGCCGATGAAGTCCCCGTAGGAGCGACAATTTTACTGGATGATGGGCGAGTCGAAATGCTCGTGGAAGATGTCGATCGCGATAACAAAGAATTGCACTGTTGCGTCACTGTGGGGGGCATTCTTTCTAATAATAAAGGGGTAAATTTTCCTGGGGTCTATCTATCCATTAAGGCAATGACAGATAAGGATCGCGAAGATTTACTCTTCGGTCTAGATCAAGGTGTAGATTGGGTAGCCCTTTCTTTCGTGCGCAATCCTCAAGACATCTTAGAAATTAAAGAAATTATTTCTAATGCAGGGAAGCAAGTGCCTGTAGTTGCCAAGATTGAGAAACACGAGGCGATCGATCAGATGGAGGCAATTTTGCCTCTGTGCGATGGTGTGATGGTGGCTAGAGGGGATTTGGGGGTAGAACTACCAGCGGAAGACGTGCCGATCTTGCAAAAGCGGTTGATCGTGACGGCAAATCGCTTAGGTATCCCAATTATCACGGCAACCCAAATGTTAGACAGCATGGTTCACAGCCCTCGACCGACTCGCGCTGAAGTCTCGGATGTGGCAAATGCAATTTTAGATGGTACGGATGCGGTGATGCTGTCAAATGAGACGGCTGTGGGAAAATATCCGGTGGAAGCCGTGGCGACAATGGCAAAAATTGCCGTGCGGATCGAACAGGAACAGGCTCTAGCCTCGCCTCCAGCTCATATCAAAGATGCGCGGCGATCGATCCCCAATGCGATCAGTCAAGCAGTAGGACAGATTGCCGAACAATTAGAAGCATCTGCAATTATGACGATGACGAAGACGGGATCGACGGCGCGAAATGTGTCTAAATTTCGACCTCAGACTCCAATTCTTGCCGTCACTCCCCATGTCGATATAGCTCGACAGCTACAAATGGTGTGGGGAGTAAAACCGCTGCTGGTACTGGATTTAGCTTCGACGGGACAAACGTTTCAGTCGGCTCTCAATGTGGCGCTAGAGAAAAATCTCTTAACAGAAGGAGATTTGGTCGTGATGACGGCTGGGACGCTTCAGGGAGTATCGGGATCGACAGACTTGATTAAGGTAGAAGTGGTGACAGCTTTACTCGGTCAAGGTGTTGGCATCGGTCAGGGTTCCGTCAGCGGTCGCGCTAGAGTAGCTCACGCCGGAATAGATGTGAGTAAGTTTAATCCTGGGGAAATATTGGTTGCGCCCCGCACTTCTGCTGATTTTGTCGATGCGATCCGCAAAGCCGCAGGGATTATCACCGAAGATGAGAGTCTTACCAGTCATGCTGCGGTCTTGGGTTTGCGTTTGGGGATTCCTGTCATTGTAGGAGTCAAACGCGCTACCGAAGTGATTCGGGATGGGGCAATTTTGACTTTAGATATGCAGCGAGGATTGATTTATTCTGGGGCGGTGGGGGGTTAAGTAGAAGAGGCGATCGCATTCTGTTTGAGAAATTGAGTTAGGGGTGCGATCGCGTTTCATAAGAAGAAACCCCACCTCAACCGTTATCTGAGGTTCCACATTTGCCTCTTAATTAGCCATTCTCCCGAGTCCTCTTGATGGAAAAGCCAGGTCTTCGTAGTTTTGTATGAATTTGTCACCCCATCAGCGTAGGCGACAGTGTTTACATTGCCTTGTGCAACTCCATATACCCATCGATCGTCGATCCGTAGAGCATCAAGGGGTGTCAGCTCAACAGTCCATTTCGCAACATCATAGTCCTTCTGTTCGCTCTTTGAAATCTCATCCGAACCGCGCTCAGGCTCCGATCCTGGTGGAATCCGAATCGCATCTGTGGCGAATAACTTCCGATAGGCTGTCGAATCGTTTGCACTAACAGCTGCCTGATACTTTTCACACATTGCCTTGAGAACCTCGTTCGCGTCAATCATAGTTCGCTCCTTGGTTAGGTTGCTCTTTCCTATTCCACAGCAGGTGAGCAGTATTGGTATAACCGAAGCCAACTTCTCGCACCGGATCTCATGGCAGCATCTCCGTGCAGCTGAATATCGTCGAACTTATCGACGCAAGACTAGTTTTGAGTCAAAACTGAGTGAGATCGCTATGCGTCCTTGTTGGAGCGAGTAATTAGAATAAACTCCACAAAAGTTACTCAAACTAAATACTTAACTGCCACCAGCGTGACATATTTATATTTTTATACTACTTAATTCGTAGCGGTTTTCGCAATAGTAAATTACAAATCTTTGAGAACATTAAACTGAATCGAAATATTGGGTAAAGCGATCGCATATTCTGATTACTTTGATTTTAAGGATAGGCGATCGCACGGTCTATTAGGCACTCACCCTGTTTCAGCTTCTCGACTAAAATAGTCGTTACTTTGGCTTCCTTCGGTCAGTCCAATGCACTAGGGATGACTAGCTTTCGCCAATTGCTCAGTTAGTTCTCGATCTTCTTGTTTGTAGATCGCATTTTCTTTTTGAATAAAGATGTTGGCTAAAGCATTATAGGCTTCAGCCCATGCTGCAATAACCTCATCAGTTGCGGCATCTTGCAAAACATCTTTCATCGCCTGCAACAGCTTTTCACCAATCAGTGGATATTGCTCTGGTAGTATGCGAGTTTCTACATGACGATGGGCAATTTTATCTACTGCCGTAGCTAACTCATCTAGGCGGTCAATATGAGTTGCATAGGCGTAAACAGCCGCAGCTAACTTGCGTGCTTGTCCGCCACCGTCTAGATGCTGCATCCAAGTCGTTTCAAAGCTGCGTTTATAGTCAGGTCGTTCTTCAAATGCAATTTGATACATCCGCCTGGTAATTTCTTCACCTTTTTCTTTAATAATTGGTGCAGTTGCTTTAACAATTTCAATCGTTTTTTGACTAACCATTGTTTAAAGTTCTCCTCTTACAATAGAGACTGTTGGCAACCTAAGAGATAACTATTAATACAATTGACTTTTTCTGTCTCATACCTTCAACATAGTTCTGACACTAAATTGTGCGATCTAACTTCCAGAGCTATGGAACTAGATTGCTACATCACTCGTATAATATAATACAATATTATTGGCTTTATTAAGCAGAGAACTGCAACGTGACATAGCCAGCAGCCATGTTAATTTCTTTTCTTGTTTTAGAGCTAATTGACAATAATTAATGATAGGGTCGAGGGGTGCGTATTCCACTCGACCCTTGAGTTTTTGTTAGCTCTAAATTACACTGGATGAAAATAGAAAGCTAAGCCCAAGACTGCATAGGTTGCTAATAGCAAAGTTCCTTCTAACCAGTTAGAACGTCCATCTAAACTAATCAGATTTGCGACTAACACGGCGATCGCTACAGCTACGGCTTCAAAAGGATTGAAATCTAAATCCATTGGCTGTCCGATTACCTGTCCGACAATTACCAAGACAGGAGCCATAAATAATGCTACCAAAAGGCTCGAACCCATTGCGATCGAGACGGACAAGTCCATATTATTTTTGACCGCAACTCGCACTGCTGTCACGTATTCTGCCGCACCACCAACTAGAGGTAACAGCACCACACCTGTAAATAAAGGAGTTAACCCCAATCCAGCGGTAGCTTCCTCCACCTGACCGACAAACAACTCTGACTCGTAAGCAACAGCAAGCGTGGCGGCGGCTAGAACGCCAACCCACAGCCAGAGATTAGGTTTATGGGTAGACGATTCAGACTTGGGTTGAGCTTCATTTTCCAAATCTACCAATCCCACGTCGTATAGATAGCTGTGGGTTTTTAACGAAAATAGCAGCGTCATTCCGTAAACAAGAATTAACACGACTGCGGCTGCAATGGAGAGATTTTTAATCGCTACTGGTTCTATGCCGCTAGAAGTTTCAATCACCAGTGTCGGTAGAATAATTGCGATCGCGGCTAGTGTCATGGAAGAACCATTCACCCGCGCTACCACAGGTTGAAAATCCTGTTCTTTGTAACGCAAACCTCCCAACAACATTGCCAAACCCATAGCTAGGAGTAGATTGCTGATAATACTACCCGTAATACTGGCTTTGACAATATCAACCAATCCTTCTTTAAGGGCAACTAGGGCGATAATTAGCTCTGTGGCATTGCCGAATACGGCATTTAACAACGCACCAATTGAGGAACCCGTAACAATCGCTACTTCCTCCGTCGCCGTACTCAGCCAAATTGCTAAAGGGACGATTGCGATCCCCGACGTGATAAATATTGTTAGCGATCCCCACTCTAAATAACGAGCTGCGATCGAGATGGGAATGAAAACCAACAATCCAAGCGAGATAATATTCTTGATTGACATGAGGGATTATCCGATACCGTCAATTACGGGGTGGAAATAAAACGCCAACCCCAACACTGCATATGCAGCTAACAGCAATGTACCCTCTAACCAGTTCGAGCGACCATCGGAACTAATAGAATTTGCAATTAATACCGATACTGCTACTGCTACCAGTTCAAACGGATTGAAGTTGAGATCCATTGGCTGTCCCAACACCCAGCCAGTTATTACCAGTACGGGAGCGACAAATAACGCAATCTGCAAGCTCGATCCCAAAGCCACGGATACCGAAAGATCCATTTTGTTTTTCATCGCCACGGTGACGGCTGTAGCGTGTTCTGCGGCATTACCGATAATTGGGACTAGAACCACCCCTGTAAACAAAGCTGTTAAACCTAGCTGGGATGTCGCAACTTCTAAAGCATCAACTAGCAATTCTGATTCCACTGCCACGAGAATCGTCGCCCCTAATAATACTCCCACCCATACCCACAACTTAGATTTTGCCTCTTCTGCATCATCTTCACTTGGTTCGGCTGCTGCTACTCCGGCATCGTAGAGATAGACATGAGTTTTCATCGAAAACACCAATGTCATTATGTACACTGCCATCAAGACGATCGCGATCGCAATGGAAAGATGTTGAATTGTAGCTTCGCTAATCCCGCTAGAGGTAAAGTCTACAGCCGTGGGGATCAAAATGGCGATCGCGGCTAAATTCATCAAAGAAGCATTCACCCGCGCTACCACAGGCTGAAACTCCTGTTCTTTGTAACGCAACCCTCCCAGCAGCATCGATAAACCCATCACCAGCAGCAAGTTACCGATAATCGATCCTGTGATGCTGGCTTTCACCACATCAACCAATCCAGCATTGAGCGCCACGATCGCGATAATTAACTCAGTGGCATTACCAAAAGTCGCATTCAACAACCCGCCTAAAGTTGGACCCACAACTACTGCAAGTTCTTCAGTTGCACTTCCCATCCAAGCCGCCAGCGGTAGAATAGCCAACCCTGCCGTAATAAATACTGTCAACTCTCCCCACTCTAGTATGTGAGCGGCGATCGATACTGGGACAAATAGCAGCAAGACGGAGAATAGAATATTTTTTCCTGACATTAGCAGATTAATTATCGGTACAACCGATTTTAGGCGAAGGTTGTTGGTTGTTGACAATAAACCCTGTAAGGGCGGGTTTTGCGCGCAGATTTTTGGTTATAGACGTGACTCTTTGCTAAACTCGCCCCGACAAAATCTGAACTTGTACGGGCGGTTTTGTAAGTAGATTGCTGGTTATAGGCGTGAATTTGTTGTTAAACCCGCCCCTACGACAACTGATAACTGATTTGTAACCAATCGTGTAGATTCGTGAACCGATCCCCAAAGCTAGTTGCAAAAATATTAAGCCAATCTTAAATAAACCTAAACTTGCAGTTTAATAAGATCGAGTGCGATCTCATGCTGAGGAGCAAGGTCAAGCTAGGGTGCGACTGACTTCAACATCTGCCATCAGTTACGATTTACCGCCCAGCTATCTCGATCTCTGCTTCATTTGAGTTTTAATCTAGAGTCTTAAGCACGTTATTTCACATAGCTACTCCTTTGAGCAATGTAGGGTAGCAGATTGTAGAGCTTGTAAAAATTAATTTGTAATTTGGATATAACTTTCATGACCTCTGCTGCCGATCTTCCAGCTGCTGAATCAAATTTTCCGCTCGATCGCGATGCCAAGCATCAAGTAAGTCTCAATCCCCTGCAAACGGCTACAGGTGTATACGTGACCGTTCACGGTCATTTCTATCAGCCACCTCGCGAGAATCCTTACTTAGATGCGATCGAGCGTCAGCCTAGTGCTGCACCCGCTCACGACTGGAACGAACGCATCCACCATGAATGCTATCGTCCAAATGCTTTTGCCAGGGTATTGAACGATCGCGGTGAAGTTTTGGGGATCGTTAACAACTACGAGTATTTCAGCTTCAATTTCGGTTCTACGCTGCTGTCGTGGTTAGAGCGTTACGATTTGGAGGTGTATCAGCGGATAATTGAAGCAGACCGCAATAGTTGCGCTCGTCTTAACGGTCACGGTAATGCGATCGCTCAAGTTTACAATCACATCATTCTACCTCTAGCTAACGAACGAGACAAATACACTCAAATTCGCTGGGGTATAGAAGATTTTCGCTCCCGGTTTGGACGCGCTCCCGAAGGCATGTGGTTGGCGGAAACTGCGGTAGACTATCCCACCTTAGAGGCTTTGGTAGCAGAGGGAATTCGCTTCATTATTCTCGCTCCCTCCCAAGCCCAGCGCTGTCGAACGATCCCCACAGACGAACAGCCAGTAACTCAGTGGCACGAAGTTGGGGGTAGCCAGATCGATCCCACTCGTCCCTATCGTTGCTATTTGAAATCGTCAAATGTAGAGACGTTACATGTAACGTCTCTACAAGAAACCCCATACATAGATATCTTCTTCTACGATGGTCCAATTTCGCGGGATATGGGTTTTAGCGATGCACTCAGCAATTCCCATCAGTTTATCGGACGGATGGGACTGGCAATTCGCGGGGATCGCCGTCCCGCACAGTTAATTTCTGTTGCTACAGATGGTGAAACTTTCGGACATCACAAAGGTGGTACGGAAAAAACCTTCGCCTATGCCTTTACAGAAGAATTTCCCCGCCGAGGTTGGACGGTAACGAACTACGCCCATTATCTCAGCCTCGATCCGCCAACTTGGGAAGTAGAACTCAAGCCCGTCACTGCTTGGAGTTGTTCGCATGGTGTAGACCGCTGGCAAGATGATTGTGGTTGCGGTGGTGGTGGTGAGTGGCATCAAAAATGGCGGCGACCCCTACGCAACGCCCTTGATTGGCTGCGCGAGCGCTTAATTGATGTTTACGAAACTGCTGCTAAAAGTTTATTCTGCGATCCCTGGTTAGCACGGGATGAATATATTCAAGTCATTCGCGATCGCTCGGTGGCTAACGTTCAACGCTTCCTCTCTCGCCATCAATCCCATTCGCTGACGGACTCAGAACGAGTCGATGCTCTGCGGTTATTGGAGATGCAGCGCCATGCCTTGTTAATGTATACGAGTTGCGGTTGGTTCTTTGAAGAAATTTCCCGTCCCGAAGGCACGCAAATTTTGCGTTATGCTGCTAGAGCTTTGGAACTTGCCGAAGATGTGGCAGGCGTGCAACTGGAAAAAGAATTTATCAACCATCTCAGCCTTGCCCCTAGTAATGTCGAGTTTTTCGGTCATGGGGCGGAAGTCTACCGTCAACTGGTGCTAACTGCCCAGGTTAACTTTCAGCAAATTGCCGCTCAATATGCCATTACGTCCTTATTTAGGAAACAGGAAATCGGCTCTAACGGTCAACGGTCAACGGTCAACAGTCAGTTGGAGCGCTTTTCTACAACTCACTGCCTGCTTCCTACTCCGCATATCTATTGCTATACAGTCAATCAGCTAGACTACCAATGGCAGCGCGTCGGTACGCTGACTCTAGCCGTAGGGCAATTGGAACTCACGTCAGAAATTACCTGGGAGAAGGAGGAGTTGGTGTTTGCCGTGTTGCATCTCGGTGGCTGGGATTTTCATTGCTGCATTCAGCCATTTACAGGGCGGCGATCGTACAACCAGATGAAAGAGCAAGTGTTTGAGTCTTTGCAACAAGCTAGCGCTGCCCATGCGATTCAGAAGCTGATTCAAATATTTGGCGATCGCTCGTTCAATTTGCAAGATTTAATTGCAGAAGAACGTCACCGGATCGTCCAGATGTTAAGTCAGGAAAGCTTGACACGGTTAGATTTGCTCTACACCCAAGTTTACCGCGATAATTATGGGGTACTCATGGCTTACCACCGCGATTACTTACCCGTACCCCAAGAATTGCAAGTTGCGGCTGAGATTGCTTTGGGTAGTCGCTGTTTAGATTTGGTGCGATCGCTATGTGAAGAAATTGGGGATCGCGACACTTGGGAACACTGGGCAGAATTAGAAGCAGTCGCTACAGAAGCTAACTTGTTACGCTGTCAGTTGAAGTTACCAGAAGTTAAACAGAGTCTAGAACAGCTGATGCTGCGATCGCTCTGGCAACTATTACACGGTAATGTTGCTGTAGAGGACATTCAAAAAATCGAGCGTTCAATCGATATCGGTTGTCAGCTCAATCTCGGTTTATCATTGGCGCGCGTCCAAGAAGTTTACTGCCGCTGTCTGCACAGTCAAATTATCCCGCAGTGTCTCCAAACTCTTGACGGTGACACAGAAAGTCGAAATGGCGATCGTCTTTGGGATCTGACTCAACTGCGCTATCTATTGAGGTTGGGGCAGAAATTATCTGTAGATGTTGGCGGCTGGTTGGATCGAATTGGGTAGTGGCGAGATTGAGATAAGATGGCATACATTGGTAGGGGCGCACAGCTGTGCGCCCCTACTACAGGTCTTGTATCTCATCCGGTTGAAAATCACGATCGAAGATCGCATCTCTACCCAGGCAAGAAATTTCTCCTTAAGATCGAAGTAGAAATTTCTTGACATCTGGGCATGAAGCGCATAGTACTGATCGCTGGGTTTGAATCTTTCAACGCTGACTTGTACCGCCAAGCGGCAGATTTGGCACGTTCCCGCTGCCCAGAATTAGAAATTTGCGTATTTAGCGATCGCGATATTTCTACCAAACCTACAGAAATAGAGGCTGCACTCGATAACGCTGATGTTTTCTTCGGTAGCTTGCTATTTGACTACGATCAAGTTTTGTGGTTGCGCGATCGCCTCACCGCGATCCCAATTCGCTTGGTATTTGAGTCAGCCTTGGAATTAATGAGTTTAACCAAACTCGGTGCATTTGCGATCGGTGACAAACCCAAAGGAATGCCCAAGCCAGTTAAATTTATTCTGGATAAATTTAGTCAAGGACGAGAAGAAGACCGACTCGCAGGATATATCAGCTTTTTAAAAGTGGGACCAAAACTATTAAAATACGTCCCAGTTCAAAAAGTGCAAGACTTACGCAACTGGCTAATTATCTACGGCTATTGGAATGCAGGAGGCGCGGATAATGTTGCGGCACTATTTTGGACGCTAGCCGAAAAATATTTAGGGTTAAGAATAGGCGATATTCCTCCCCCGATCGAAACACCCAATATGGGGTTATTACACCCCGATTATTCAGGATTTTTCACCTCACCCCGCGAATATATAAATTGGTATCAAAAATGTAGAGAGGTTACATGTAACCTCTCTACACAACCAATTGTTGGAATTCTACTCTACCGCAAACACGTCATCACCAAACAACCTTATATTCCCCAATTAATTCGCTATTTTGAACGGGCAGGATTAATCCCTTTACCAATTTTTATTAACGGTGTAGAAGGACACGTTGCAGTCAGAGATTGGATGACGACAACTTATGAAACCGCACAAAGACAGCTAGGAAATGTCGAAACTCCTTCTTTATCGAGTGAAGCTGTTACAGTCGATGCAATCGTTTCTACTATTGGCTTTCCTTTGGTAGGTGGTCCGGCGGGTTCGATGGAAGCTGGACGACAGGTAGAAGTTGCTACGCGCATTCTCAGCGCCAAGAACGTACCCTATATCGTTGCTGCACCACTCTTAATTCAAGACATCCATTCTTGGACGCGCCAAGGAATCGGGGGCTTGCAAAGTGTCGTATTATATGCACTACCAGAACTCGACGGCGCGATCGATACCGTGCCTTTGGGTGGCTTGGTGGGAGAAAAGATCTATCTGATCCCCGAACGAGTCCAGCGTTTGGTAGCAAGGTTGCACAAATGGATTGTTTTGCGTCAGAAACCTGCGGCTGAAAGGAAAATAGCTATTATTCTCTATGGTTTTCCCCCTGGTTACGGAGCTACAGGGACGGCAGCCTTATTAAATGTACCGCGATCGCTGCTGAAATTACTTCAAACTTTAAAAGATCGAGGCTATACCGTTGGAGACTTACCGGAAGACGGGGAAGAATTGATCCGGTGGGTAAAACAGGCAGATGAAAATATTCCTGTAGGGGCGCACAGCCGTGCGCCCCTACAATCTATCGTTCCAACCGATGCGCCCCTACAAAATACCGTTCCCACGCAGAGGTTAGAAAAATGGCTTGGTTACTTGCAAACATCTCGAATTGAGAAACATTGGAAATCTCTGTCCGGTAGCGGTATTAAAACTTACGGTGATGAGTTACTTGTGGGTGGAGTACAGTTAGGTAATGTTTGGATTGGCGTACAACCGCCTTTAGGTATTCCTGGCGATCCGATGCGGTTGATGTTCGATCGCGATTTAACTCCCCATCCTCAATATGCAGCTTACTACAAATGGTTGCAACAAGAATTTCAAGCAGATGCAGTGATTCATTTTGGAATGCACGGGACGGTGGAATGGTTGCCTGGTTCTCCTTTGGGAAACACAGGCTATTCTTGGTCGGATATTTTGTTAGGAAATCTGCCCAATTTGTATATCTATGCTGCGAATAATCCCTCTGAGTCAATTTTGGCAAAGCGGCGAGGATACGGTACGATTATTTCTCATAACGTTCCTCCTTACGGTCGGGCAGGCTTATACAAAGAGTTAGTAGCATTGCGCGATTTAATTGCTGAATATCGTGAAGATCCAGAGAAGAACTATGCTTTGAAAGAAGCAATTTGTAAGAAAATTGTAGATACGGGAATTAATACAGATTGTCCCTTGGCAGAAGCAAAGCATTTAGGGATTGCTTTTACTCCTGAGAACGCCCGGTTATTTAGTAAAGTCGTCTTCGATCGCTATTTATTACAGGTATACGAGTATCTACAAGTATTAGAAAATCGCCTGTTTTCCAGCGGCTTACACGTTTTAGGAAAACCTCCAGATGCGGAACAATTAGCAAGTTATCTGCAAGCATATTTTGGCGAAGAATTATCAGCAGATGTGGTAGACGCGATCGCAAATGGGAAAATTGTAGGGGCGGGTTTAGCCCAAGATTCACAGCCAAAACGAGACGGCTTTCCTCAAAACCCGCCCGTCAATGCGATCGCACAATTAGAAGAAGCGTTACAAATCCGCGATTTATTGATGCAAACGGATGAGGAATTAACCAATTTACTACGCGGACTCAATGGTGAGTACATCCCTCCTGCACCTGGAGGCGATCTGTTGCGGGATGGTATGGGTGTGTTACCTACAGGACGCAACATTCACGCTTTAGATCCCTACAGAATGCCTTCACCTGCGGCATATGAAAGAGGAAAGGCGATCGCGCAAAATATTATCAGCCAACATCTACAAGAACATGGGGCATATCCCGAAACCGTGGCGGTGATGTTATGGGGACTGGATGCAATTAAAACGCGGGGCGAGTCTTTAGGAATTTTACTGGAATTAGTCGGCGCGGAACCCATCAAGGAAGGTACGGGGCGAATCGTTCGTTATGGATTGAAGCCGCTTGCCCAAGTGGGACATCCTCGAATTGACGTGTTAGGAAATCTTTCCGGCATATTTCGCGATAGCTTTGTCAACATTATCGAATTACTCGACGATCTATTCCAACGGGCGGCTATGGCTGAGGAATCGGAAACAGAAAATTTCATCCGCAAGCACTATTTAGCCTTACAAGCGCAGGGCGTAGAAAATCCGTCGGCGCGGCTATTTTCCAATCCAGCAGGCGATTTCGGTTCGATGGTGAACGAACGAGTCACGGATGGAAATTGGGAATCGGGGGATGAGTTAGGCAATACTTGGCGCGATCGCAATGTATTTAGTTATGGTAGACAAGATAAGGGACGGGCTAGACCGGAAGTCTTGACGCAATTATTGCAAAAGTGCGATCGCATCGTTCAAGAAATCGATTCTGTCGAATACGGTCTGACGGATATTCAAGAATACTATGCTAATACGGGTGGTTTGAAAAAGGCAGCGGAAAAGCAGCGAGGGAAAAAAGTAACTGCGAGTTTTGTCGAAAGTTTTTCTCAGGATACGACACCGCGTAATTTGGACGATTTACTCAGAATGGAATACCGCACCAAATTACTCAATCCGAAATGGGCGGAGGCAATGGTAAATCAAGGTTCGGGAGGTGCGTTTGAAATTTCTCAGCGCATGACAGCTTTAATTGGTTGGGGCGGGACTGCCGATTTTACCGATGATTGGGTCTATGACCAAGCCGCAGATACTTACGTTCTTGACGCAGAGATGGCAGAAAAGTTACGCAAGGCAAATCCCGAAGCTTTTCGTAATATTGTTGGTAGAGCGATCGAAGCACACGGACGCGGTTTTTGGAATGCAGATCCTGAAAAGTTAGAAAAGTTGCGTCAGATGTATGAAATGACCGAAAATGAATTGGAAGGAGTGAACAGTTAGTAGAATTTGTAGGGGCAGGTTTTGTTGAAGATCCCTGTACCATCGCCAATCATTTTGCGGTGCAGCTACCAACCACCTATTACCCATTACCCATGACCTCTTTCATAAGTCGCTGCCAAGTATCATCAGGAACCCAAAGTTTGTGTAAGTCTTTTTGTGCTTCTTCTTCATCTATGTTTTGATAAATTCGTCGATAGAGATACATAAATGCAGAAACGCGAAAGTTACCCGCACAGTGGACAAAAACAGGGCGATCGCTATTAGCTTGCATGACTTGAGCAAAGCGATCGAAGTCTTCTAAAGTTGGTTTATTCCAAATGACGGGAATGTGAACGTACTCCATACCCAGAGACTCCACAAATGCTGCTTCGTTCGGTAATGTAGTTTCAAATTTTTCGAGTGGAGCAAGATTAATTAGCACTTGATAACCCGCTTCTTTAATTGCTGCTATTTGTGACTCAGTTGGTTGTCCTGATGTAGCAATTAAATCTGAAATTTGGAGATAATTAAAAATATCTTCAAGTTTCTTGCCCATGACATTCACACCTAAGTTTGTACTAACAACCATTTTCAGAAGACTGTAAATAGTCTTTACTGGATTTGTTATTCTCATATGTTCTAGAACATGTCTATTTAAGTTACGAACACTCGTGAAGGTAGTCATTAATCATGTGTCAAAGCAGTCTCTTCCACATTAGACTTAGTCGATAAAATGCGCCAAACATGATGAACTAAGGTTGTGGATGCAGAAAATAACGCGAATCCAAACAAGGGATGAAGTACACCTAAAGGTAAGGGTGACTTCAGATGAATCGTGAGAAATTGTAACCCCAGCAATATTGGCATACTTGTTGTCAAACTCCGCACTCGACGCGGATATGGAATTAGGTACACCCACACCAATAAAACTAAAGACAATCCACTGTAACCACGCACCAGCCAAACATGAACATTCCACCATTGAGGATTGTAAAAGTAGGCAAGTCCAACGGTTAACACTTGGATAGTCAGGCAAAGGTTGAAAAGTACTGCTACTATGTAAAAACCCATTTGAGTCCAGCGCCGAGATGCTGTCGGTGCAAAGTTGAAGTTAGAACTTAATGCCATGCTAAAGTTTTCTCTGAGGGTGAATTGACAAAAGATTGACTGTCACTGAAGTTAAGATAATATTGCTCTCCCAATTGCATCTAGTCCTCGATCGGGTACAGTTTGCACTCACAATGATGAGAGATTCTTTACAATCTTTATTGACGGCGATCGCTCAGGCGCAAAATCTTCCAGAAGTACACCAGCGTGTCATGGTAACAGTCAGCGAGTACTTTGCAGCCCGCCGCTGTAGGCTATTTTTCTTTGATGAACTTTCCTCTGTCGATCCCAAGTGGCAAGGTATTCTCAAATTCGCTACATCGGTAGAATACAATCCAGTTTTACGCTACTTGGTCGAACACCACGCACCCGTACATGAAGCATTAGTCGTGTCACCTAAAGCCTGGAGAGCAATTTGTCCCCGCGCCGATCATTGGCATGTCATGACAGGACCAATTGTCTGCAACAGCCAGCTAGTGGGTGGAATTGGATTGACTCGCGAACGGGGCAATCTTGCCTTTACCACTCAAGATTTAACCGATCTGGGTGCAATTTGTTTGCATTTATCTACTCGCATGGCAACAATGCGATCGCCTTCTGTTAGCTGCCATTTAGAGATAGATCGATCTAAATCCAGCGCTGACAATTCTCTTCGTCTTACGCCGCGTGAAATTCAAATAGCCGATTTAGTGGCTCAAGGATTGACAAATGCCGAAATTGGCACGCAACTTTGGATTACTGAAAATTCTGTCAAACAAGCGCTCAAACGTATATTTCGCAAATTGAATGTCTCATCCCGCGCTCAAATGGTGGCACAATTACAAAATGCCCTATCTAGGGCATTCTGATGGCTGAGTTGCTAGTCATCAAGCGAGTCGGGTTCTTGCTGCACAATTCTGTCATACAGCGGTTGAAAGCTAAACCAGCCGATATGGTGAGAACCTACTTGGCTGTGGGCAGTACTTGCTTGTTGAGGATCGATGACGCGAGGCATACCAGCGGCTTCTGCCATGAGTTGCGCTTGACAGGAACGATCCATTGTAATGAACCACCAAGCTGCTTCGTCTACTGTTTCTCCTACAGTCAGTAGACCGTGATTTCTCAGAATAATGGCTTTGTTTTGTCCTAGAGTTTGGGCAATGCGTTTGCCTTCGGCTGGATCGAGTACGACTCCGGTATAGTCGTCAAATAAGCTGTGGTCTTGGTAGAAAGCACAAGCATCCTGAGTGAGGGGATCGAGGAGGCGACCGAGGCTAGACCAGCTTTTACCGTAGAGAGAGTGGGCGTGGGCAGCGGCGACGATATCGGGACGGGCGGCGTGAATTTGAGAATGGATGGCGAAGGCGGCTGCGTTAACTGGTTTGTTGCCTTCTACAACTTCACCTTTGTCGTTGACGAGAATCAAATCTCGCGCGCGAATCTGTCCGAAGTGCATTCCAAAGGGATTGACCCAAAAGCAATTGCGGTATTCAGGATCGCGGACTGTGATGTGTCCGGCGATACCCTCATCAAAGCCGTAGCGAGAGAAGAGGCGGAAAGCAACCGCTAAGCGTTGTTTGCGATCGCGACGTTCTTCTGCAACTGTGGCAAAAGTTCGCGGTACTGGCATCTGAGGAATTGATGTGGATACTGTCATGCGATCGCCTCCTTTATTTATAGCCATACCCGCACAAATTAACTAACTCTATTTTACCGTTCAGAAACAATTTATTAGTGTATTTCTCAATCTTTTGTATAGAAAATTACAGAGATTTTAAACCTACATGGGATATTTTTGATCTAACTTTTTTGGAAAAGTATTAGCTTTGATTGTTCCTTGTAATTCGAGCTCGGCTATTTTTTCGACTAAATCTTATTAATTTCAGAATGAATATGAGATTAAAGCAAGTCAAACAGATAGATTTATTAGTTTGTATAGGCTTTACGATTTTAGTTTTTCTCTTACGGTTGCCAGCCTTCTTTGAGTTTGGGATCAACAACAACGGTGATGAAGGTTTGTACTTTTTGATAGCCAGAGATTTTCTGGCGGGTAAACTTCCTTATACAGAAATTTGGGACAACAAACCCATTGGGATATACCTAATTTATTGTCTGGGTATAATTCTATTCGGCAATTCAGTTTTTTCAACAGCTATTACGGCTTGTTTGGCTGTTGCACTGACCTGCTTTCTCTTATATAAGTTTGGTA
Source organism: Chroococcidiopsis thermalis PCC 7203 (assembly GCF_000317125.1). Taxonomy (GTDB): domain Bacteria; phylum Cyanobacteriota; class Cyanobacteriia; order Cyanobacteriales; family Chroococcidiopsidaceae; genus Chroococcidiopsis; species Chroococcidiopsis thermalis. Next base: position 3,563,880 of record NC_019695.1, on the reverse strand, counting down.
CATTACTGAGTAACGGTCAGCGTCAACTTGGATTAATAGCAGGTTTGCTTTACGCTACTTTTTCAACAGGGAACGATGAACTTGCCGCTAATACAGAAATATTTTTTGCCGTTTTTACCACATTCTCATTTTACCAGTTATTTCAAATAAATACTGAGGGTTCAGTGCGCCGCAATTTCCTACGGCTATTTACTATTGGTTTGGCAATGGGAATAGCACTATCAATTAAGCAAGTCGTGATATTTGAGTTCATTGCTATTGTAATTTTAACGGCGATCGCTTTGCGGTTTTTGCCACCAAAAACTAAAAAGTATCGATTCAAACACCTTTGGCGAAGCTACGTGTTTCTGCTTTCTGGTTTTATCCTTCCTACTATCTTAATCGCAGTTTATTTTTGGATTAACGGTCACTTCAACGATTATGTATCTGCTAATTTCACAGCTAACTTATTGCGTGTCACTGGGGAGAGAGTGACATTGGCAAGCTTGGCATCGGGATTGACAATTCAAATTAAGAGGAACTTATTTCTATTATTGGGTTTATTCGCGACACCTCTTTATATGAGAACAATTGGTAGACATAATTTAGGCGAGAATAAAAAGCTAGTTTATATACTTGTGTGGATATTTGCAGCCATTCTTGGTGTTTCTTCTCCTAAAAGCTTTTATGCAAACTATTTTATTCAAGTTTTACCTTCTTTGGCTTTGCTCAATGCTTATTTAATTAACAATATAGTTTTAAAAATTAATAAATTTACGAATTTTAAAAACATTCTTTTATTGACTTTCATCTTAGTAACGCCGATATTTAATAATTTATATCCTCAAATTCAACTCAGCGGAAAGTATATATACTTTCGCGGTATTAAAGGAATAGAAGATTGGGGAAATACTCCCTCTGCAATTGCTCGATACTTGAATCAAAGAGTGAGTTCTACAGATTATATATATGTCTTTAACTATCACGCAGTAATTTACTGCTTAGTACCAGCTCAAGTACCAACTAGATATGCGTTTCCTCTATTTATCACCACAAAACTAGCAAAAATCACCGATCGAGATCCGGCTAGAGAGCTAGATACAATTATGGCAAAAAAACCACTTTATGCGATCGTGTCTAGCGATCGCACTGAAAATAAAAATATTTTAGATAGAATGAAAAACTATCTTCGACAAAACTACAAGCTGGAAAAAACTTTTGTGGATCTAGAAAGGGAAATTCCAGGAAGAGAAAGATTACAGATTCAGCTCTATAGAAGAGTGTAGCGAGAAGAGAATTCAAAAGTCAAAAGTCAAAAGTCAAAATTGGGACAAGGGAAACACAATCAAGTCACGAGTCACGAGTCACGAGTAATGCCCTCTACTCCCTGCTCCCTGTTAACTGATAAATGTTAAGCGATCGCTCTTTAACTGCAAGAAGATTAGATAATAATAGTAATTAGGAATTAATCAGTAAAGAGGTTCTCATGGCTTACGTATGCGAGATTGGCACGGGTCAAAGAGCCTACCTCGACAATCAAGGTAAGCAAACAATTGTGACTACTGCTAGTAGTAGCCTCGGACAGCAGCAACAATCGAGTCAAAGTTTTGTGACGGGAAGTTGGACAGCATCCCCAGAATCATTCCGAAATGCTAGCGGTGTAGTCGTCAAAATTACGACTAGTCAGGGACAATACTTTATCCAAATCCAGGGTAATAGTATGGGCATGATGGCTGAATCTCCTTCACTTCAAGGCGCTCAACAAATTCAACTACAGCAGGTCGATTATATTCCTACCTCATTGATGCCACCGATGGAGCCGATGAAACCGATGGAGCCAATGGAGCCGATGAAACCGATGGAGCCAATGAAGCCTATGAAAATGGGTGACATGGAAATGAGTATGAATCCAATGCAAATGCGCATGGGTAACATGGAACTGCGCATGGATAAAGCAGTCTCAGGTACGCACCGCTTTTGCAGTCAGTGCGGTACGGAAGTCAGTCCGAGCGATCGCTTCTGTTCTGCTTGCGGACATCGCTTGCAGTAATTCATTAGTTTTAGGGGGCGTACAGCTAGCTGTACGCCCCCATAAATACCTGATTAGCCTTTTTTAGCTTTTAGAATTGTTCGGTCTGACCAGGCGTACCGCCAGATTGCGTCAGATAGAAATTCTTGGCTCCGTCATTTTGATAAACGCAATTAATTTCTGGAGAAGTGCCTAAATCTCCCGTAAAACCAAACGTATTCATTCGGTTTTTGCAATCTCGCACTTGTTCGTTAGTCACTAATTTACGGTCTTCTAAAAGATTCCAGCTGTTGGTTCTCAGCACGCAACCTGGGCGCATACTAGGCTGAGATACATACACGTTGAAGGGGTTGAGAGAAACAAATAGTCTAGTATCCATGACCATTGCACTAGCGCCATACTGCACGCACAGATCGGCATTAGGTGCGGCGCGATCGATAAACTCGCGAGAGGCAACGTTTCGAGTATCGGTAATTGTCGTGGAACTAAAAGCAATGCCAATACCAATTCCTAAGATCAACACAGCCGCCAGTACCATAACCGAAAGGTAATTAAAGGCAGTTTTGACTGGTGAAGACTTCGGAGCAGGTGCAGTTCTAGTAGTAGCTTTACGTCTCATCGTTGATAGGGGTGTAGGGTGTAGGGATAAGAAAGACTTAGGGACGAGGGAGACAAGGGAGACAAGGGGGACAAGGGGGACAAGGGGGACAAGGGGGACAAGGAAGAAATTCTAGCCACTAGCCACTAGTCACTAGTCACTCTCTTTCCCAGCTTCCCGATCCCTGATTTTTCATAAAATTAAGAAGTATGAATTCGTAGTTCGGACTCAAAGTAAGTGGATTTTCAAGTTGGCACGTTAAAAGCAAGAAAGAGTTATCTACAAACCCTGATAGCAGATAGTTTAACGATATTTTGGGGCGATTGGCTAGAATTACGAGTGCGGATTGCCCAAGTTGCTGCTTCAGGCTTAGTGTCGCCCTTGATTTATATTTTGGCGTTTGGTCTGGGTTTGGGAAGTTCGTTGCCCAAGCCTGCTGTAGGTGATAGCTATCTAGAGTTTATCTTGCCTGGAATGGCGGCGCTATCGTCCATGACCATTAGCTTTGGTGGCACGACATTTTCAATTTGTGGCGATCGCCTATTTGCCAAAACCTTTGAGGAATTGCTCTTAGTCCCCGTTCATCCCCTTGCCTTACACATGGGTAAAATGCTAGCTGGAGTTGTGAGGGGGTTAATGACTTCAGCAGCGGTGGTTTTAGTGGCGGCGATCTTTACTGGTAAGGTTTGGAGTTTTCTCAATCCCTTGTTCTGGCTGCTGTTAATTTTGAACTGTGCTGTATTTGCCGGGTTGGGGGTAATAGTTGGGTTAAAGGTGCGATCGCTCGAAAGCGTAGGTTTGGTTAACAACTTTCTCATCGTGCCAATGTCATTCCTGGGAGCCACATTTTTCGAGCCTGGGACGCTACCAGGTTTCCTCAAAGTGGTTGTTTACCTTTTACCACTAACCTACACCAGTATTGGGCTAAGAGCGGCTGCGTATTTACCACTATCGCAGTTTCCTTGGTATAGCATTCTTGTTTTATTCATAGTCGCGATCGCCTTATCTCTTTACGGTGCTTACTTGTTCTCCCACCAGCAGGATTAGTCAGGGAGCGCACGAGCAGTGAAGAATCGGGTGTGGGGTGTAGGGTGTGGGGTGTGGGGTGTAGTGAGTGGTGCGCGATCGCTTCTGACTTGTGACTTGTGACTTGTCTTGCTCCCTCAGCAACCTTGCGCTCCCGATCGCTCCGCGACTCTCTCTTCTCTCCCTTGTCCCCCTTGTCTCCCTGGTCTCCCTTGTCTCCTATAATTCCGGCGATATCAGCAATTTCAAAATCTTAGCCGTGTTATCTAAGTCACCTACGAGTCTTCGGACTGGGTGAGGCCACGCTCTGACTAAAGTAGGGGTAGCAGAAACTTGATATAGTTCGGCTTGCTCTGGATGTTTAAAGACATCGACAACTTTTAAGGTGTAAGGATGGCGTAGCGATTGTTCTAGCAGCTGATGTAAAGTCTGAAGGATTCGCTCGGTATTTACACTGTGTCCCGCTACAAATAAGCGCAGCACGTAACCTAGCTTTTCGGAATATTGAGATTCTGCTGGGGTTGCCTCTGTAGCTGTAACTGTGGTTTCTATTTCCGGTGCTTTTAGCTCCGTCTGAGAGAAATTAGCAGTCGCATCATATCTCATATGTGGGGTAGCAGTGGATGGATCGAACCGCACGATCAAACCACGATCGTCCCACAATTGGGGAAAACAAGCGCGATAGGTAGCTAATGCGATCGGATCGCAAAATTCTTCCGACCAAGGAGCTGCCTGCCACACTAATTCTCCGACATCAAAAACTGCATTGAGTAATGCCTGATGGCGCATCACTAATGGATAAGCTTCAGCAAAGGTTTGGATGTGCTGAGTCTGTGGATCTAACCAACAATCTAGCGTTGCTGTGTAGCAAGGAACGAGAAAGTGGGGTGGCTCTGGCAGTCCTAGTATTTGTTGTAGCTCCATGCATAACTGTAAATGCCAGCGCTGCTGTTTAGAGCGATCGATACAATAAATCAGATCCCCCCCCGGCGTAAACAGGGCGATGCCTTTAAATACTTGGAGCGATTTGGAATGACTCAATTTTAGCGGGGGTTAGAGTAAGGACAAGAGAGACGAGGGAGAACAAAAGAGACAAGGGGGACAAGGAAGCAGAGGAGCAATTCAAAATGAGCAATCCAAAATTCAAAATCTAAAATTTCCCTCACTCCTCACTCCTCACTCCTCACCCCTCTTCCTAGACTCGACCTCTGAGGGTCATAGCCATTTCATTGGGTTTGGGTGAGGCTTCTAGGGCTGTTTCTTCCGTGATTCGTCCTTGTTCGTATAGCTGATACAAAGACTGGTTCATGGTACACATACCCTCGAAGCCACAACGAGGAATAATTGCCTCTATTTCTTCAACCTGATTACGTATAATGTAATCTTTAATTGCGTCTGTATTAATCATAATTTCGTGTACGGCTGCTCGTTTGCTATCTGTAGTACGAACTAAGCTTTGAGCGATGACTGCTACGAGCGATTCAGCCACCTGAATTCGCATGGGTCCCTGTTCTTCGGGATTGTAAAGGTTCAAGATCCGTTCGATAGTTTTTACAGCGCTGTTTGTGTGCAACGTACCAAATACTAAGTGTCCGGTTTGTGCTGCTTTGAGGGCTGTGTTCACTGTCTCGCGATCGCGCATTTCCCCAATCAGAATGATATCTGGGTCTTCTCGCAAGGATGCTTTGAGGGCGTTATCGAATTTTAATGTATGAATTCCTACTTCCCGTTGCTTGATCAACGACTTTTGACTAACATGCACGAATTCAACTGGATCTTCAATTGAAATGATATTCTTCGGCATCGTCTTGTTGATAAAGTCGATCATTGCTGCCATCGTGGTAGACTTACCCGAACCTGTCGGTCCTGTCACCAAAATTAATCCTTTGTGGTAGTGGCATAGATCTCTAAATACCTGTGGCAAATTCAGTTGTTCCATTGTTAAGATTTTTAACGGAATCAGCCGCAGTACCATTGCTGGACCATTCAGAGCAACAAAAATATTGATCCGCACCCGCACCAATCCTTCATATTGGGTTGCACCGTCAAATTCTAAATCTTCTTTGAATTGCTCGATTTGCCGATCGCTCAGAATTTCTCGCAGCCAACTGAAAAAAATCTCTTCGTCGATCGGGGGATGATCGGTAAGTATAATTTGACCGCGATCGCGAAAGCGCGGTACTTCACCTACTCCTAAATGTAAGTCGGAAATACCGCGATCGTATGCTTCTCGTACCAATTGTTCTAATGTAGGCGCGTTACTAATTTTACTTTGTCTGGGACGGACAGCACTAGGTGGTGCTGGTCTAGGTACGTTGAGACGAGGACTTGTAGATGGTAAGGGTAACGGTTCTTCCGGCGGATTCACCGCTACATGAGTGCTGGGTATCGGCTGGATTGGCTGCGTCGAATTCACCCCTGTCACATTCACCGCTACATGGGTGCTGGGTATCGGCTGGATTGGCTGCGTCGAACTCACCACTCCCGTATCTCCACTGGAATTCATTCGCTGCGGTGGTGGTGGTATGGGAGGAACGCGGGGTGCGGGAGGTGGATAATTTGGCTGACGTTGGGGTTCTGTCATATGCCTCAAGTCTGTGTGATTACACGTTTAGTTTTCCCCTAATCAGTTATCAGTTATTCAGTGACTAGAGACTGGTGACTAGTGACTAGATGAAGAATTCAGCCACTGGCTACTAGCCACTTGTGACTCACTATTCACTAGTTATAAAAATTCAGTTATAAAAATTCATGAACTTGCTTTGAGGATAGTTTTAATCTAACGATTATCAAAATGAGGAATTAAGGTGGGCGATCGCTTTCTTTTTGGTCAATAAGTCTGGGAGGAATTATGAGAAACCACCACTGTATTTATACGAAATGTTAAGCCAATAAGGGTGCGATCGTTTTCTGGATTGACTCGTGGTTCTGCTTCACAAAAGATTTATCGCTCGATCTTTGTGAAAGCTAGTATCTAAAAGACTTTGAGGTTATATATCTCAAGATAGATGTTGTGACTTGCAAAGCATTTTCATATGCTTTTCCGTTCGGATTTATAAACAGAAATTATCTAGTGTAAAGATTAATAACTATCCGATCATCTTATCTATGGGTATCTGTATACTAATTTTCAATAGGGCTTAACTGGCTCCGACTCGGCGTACAGAATTTTACAAATTTGAATTTTTGCATTGACTTTGGAGAGAAACTATGGCTTTAACTCAAAGCTCCAATTTAGGGACATCTTCTTCTTTATTTACACTCAAAAGCTTTTTAATCTGGAGTTTCACATTAGCAGTTTGTTTGCTCGTTGTGGGCTTTCCTTTAGTCGTTTTGATGGCTACAGTAGCCTTCTTGTTGTCGATGGTACTGCAATCTGTGATGCCAGTAAGTGCGGTTTTATTAGTAGCAGGAAGTGTAATTGGTTTCAACGTTTTGGCAGTGCTGATTGGAGCTAGCATGTTGACTTTGAAAGGAATTCACCCACATGAAGTTAAATGGTTGAGCTGGCTGCATGGCGAGGCAGATGACATTGATACTTCCGTCTATGCAGCTTGTCCTTTGACCTGCGATACGGAGCCAAAGTTCTAGCGGAAGCTAAGTTTATTTCATCCAAATAATGCATCTGCCCAGTGACCAGCTGGGTTTTTTCATTTTTGTAGAGCTGTCGATAAGTTGCTAACGATATACTATCGAGTCTATTGGGAATAACCTTGTCTTTTATAAGCAAAATAACGATTTAAATCTTTGCTACTTGCCATATAGACCGGAATAATAGCGCTGAGAACGATCGCGATTGAACTTCCAACGATCGAAATAGTAGAAAGCCTTGAACTCAGTGCCACAATCACTGCGATTAGACTGACAACAAACAAACTACAGATACCAATTAGAAGCCATTTTGCCCATTTTCGCCCCTGCATCACAAAATACATCACGACAATTGTTAGTAAGATACGACCGATAGCCCACCTGTCCCGTACTGCGATCGCTAATGTAACGTCTAAAATGCAGAGTAGTAGAAACATAGCGAGTAATTTATTTCGAGCTTGCATAGCAGCTCGGTCGAGCTGAGTCATGGTTTTTGTAGTAAGGGTAAGACATTGATATTTACTGTACGATAAATGACCGTTGACCAATTACCATTGACCAATGAACCACTAGCAAAACCAGCTCAATGAAAAAAGTCTGCATTATCTTAGGCACTCGCCCAGAAGCAATTAAGCTAGCACCAGTGATTCAGGTGTTTCAACGCGCACCTCAGTTTGATACCCAAGTTGTTCTAACCGGACAGCATCGAGAAATGGTTGCTCAAGTCATGCAACTATTCAACCTTAAGGCAGATGCAGATTTGGAAATTATGCAATCGCAACAATCTCTGAGCGATATTACTTGTCGCAGTCTGCGAGGATTGGAAACCCTGTTTGAACAGCAGCAGCCGGACTTAGTTTTAGTTCAAGGGGACACGACTACGGCTTTTGCAGCTGCTTTGGCAGCATTCTATCAAAAAATTCCGGTAGGACATGTAGAGGCGGGACTGAGAACAGACAATATATACGATCCATATCCAGAGGAAGCAAATCGCAGATTGATTTCTCAGTTGGCACATTTGCACTTTGCCCCCACGCCGCAAGCAGTAGAGAATTTGCAACGTTCTGGTGTTTTAGGAGAAATTCACCAAACGGGTAATACGGTCATTGACGCATTGCTATCGGTAGCAGAACAGCAACCAGCTTGTCAGATCGATGGTTTAGAGTGGGACAAATATAGAGTTTTATTAACTACAGTGCATCGGCGAGAAAACTGGGGCGAACCGCTTCAGGGAATTGCCCAAGGTTTTTTGCAGATACTAGAAAAGTTTGAGGATACAGCTTTATTGTTGCCATTGCATCGCAATCCGATCGTGCGCGAACCGCTACAAGAGATTTTAGGTCAGCATCCGAGAGTCTTCTTGACAGATCCGCTAGATTATGGAGAATTAGTAGGGGCGATCCAGCGATCGCACTTGCTGTTAACCGATTCTGGTGGTTTGCAAGAAGAAGCACCGAGTTTGGGTAAACCAGTTTTGGTCTTGCGTAAAACGACAGAAAGACCTGAAGCAGTGACGGCTGGAACGGCAAAATTGATTGGAACTCAAACGGCAGAAATCGTCATGGCGGCGGCTGAGTTGTTAAGTAACCCAACTGCATACGAAAAAATGGCAACAGCTATTAATCCTTTTGGAGACGGACACGCAGCGGAACGAATCTTACAGGCTGTGACCAATTACATATGCTAATAACTTATGCAAATTAACCTGATTGCAGATTATGGAAATGGCGACCCAGCTTTTGCTGAAGTTACCCAACGGCTATTGATGTCGTTACCAACAGCGCAAATTCATTGGGTTTCCGTACCACCATTCAGCACGCTAGCCACTGGCTTTTGGGTGGCTCAACTCGGACTAAATCCCGGTACAGCAGAAAGGCTAATTTATCATAATTGTGCGCCGCGCCAGGACGACGCACAACCCAGGAAAGACAATGAAGGGGAGGGACTGACATACGTACTGTTACCCAACAACGTCAAAGTTGTGGGAGTTAATGCAGGTTATACTCTGTCTTTCATTAAGTCGGCAGCACAGACAATCAAAATTGTCAAGGTTTCTCGCGGCGGTTCGCAATTTCGATCGCGAGACGTATTTCCTCAAGCAGCAGCAGCGATCGCCTCTGACGACTTAAGTTTGTTAGGCGACGAGTTAGATCCGCAGCAGATTCCCGATCCACCAAGCGATCGCGTGGCGTGGATCGATGGCTACGGTAACATTAAAACTACCATTTCCGCCGATCGCGTCAACTTAGAACCAGAAACTAAGGTAACGATTCGAGTAGGGGATACGGTCAGCGATGCGGTGTATTCGGATGGTAGTTTCCGCGTTCCCGAAGGGACGCTGGCATTCGCACCAGGGAGTTCTGGCTGGCAAGATCCGAATGGAAAGCAGATTCGTTGGATGGAATTATTTCTACGTGGGGGCAATGCTTGGGAGAGATTCGGCAGACCTCGGATCGATCGCGTCGTGACTTATAGCAAGTAATGGGTAATGGGTAATGGGTAATGGGTAATTGGTCGTATTACTGTAGGGGCGGGTTTTTCAAAGATCTCTGTCAATTACGAAGAGATTGAAAAACCCGCCCTCAAAGGATTGACTGGGTAAGCAATTATTGATGCCGAATGCGATCGTAAATTTTCAGATATTCCGTGCCTGGATGGTTCCAAGAGTAGTCGTATGCCATGCCTTGTAGGGCAAGCTGGCGAAACTCTTGAGGATGGTTGTACCACAAACCAATCGCCCGATCCATTGCCGATTCTAAAGCACCGTAATCGGTCTGATAGAAGACGTAACCGTTACGTTCTTCTGGAGATTTGTTGGGATCGTAGTCGCGATCGAACACCGTATTGACCAGCCCGCCAACTCCGCGCACGATCGGTACAGTACCGTATTTCATCCCGATTGTCTGTGTCAATCCGCAAGGTTCGTAATTACTGGGGACGAGAATCATATCAGCGCCAGCATAGATGAGGTGAGATAATTCTTCGTTAAAACCGAGTTCTAAATGGCAGTCGGGGTTATCGTTTAAAAAGTTTTTCTCATGTTTGAAATGAGCGTTGATTCCTGGTTCTGTCGCCGAACCTAGTAAGACGAACTGCGCTTCTCTCTGGAGAGCATAATAGATCGCGTGATGGACGAGGTGAACCCCTTTTTGATTATCTAATCGACCGATGTAGGCGATAACTGGTTTTTTTGGTTCGTCGCGCAGTAAAAGCCGTTCTCGCAAAGCTTTTTTGTTATAGACTTTTTGCTCAAAATCGTCTGAGCTGTAGTTAAAAGGTATGTATCGGTCTACTTCTGGATTCCAGAAATCGTAATCAATACCGTTGAGAATGCCGCTAAATTTATCTTGATGCTGGTGTAGGGTATGACCTAGACCACTGCCAACTTCTGTATAATGAGCTTCCCAAGCATGGTTAGGTGATACAGTCGTGACGGCGTTAGAGTAGACAATCCCCCCTTTCATCAGGTTGATGGCAAAGGGATTGAAATTATCTTGTAGCTTGTCGTATTGGAAGTAATACTCTGCCTGATTCAGTCCTGTTGCTTGTAAGACTTCGTTTCCAGCAATCCCTTGGTGTTTGAAGTTGTGGATCGTGTAACAAACTCGTTGGTTCCCCATGCCATGATATTTGTAGATTTCATACAGCATCACAGGTACTAGCCCTGTTTGCCAGTCGTGACAATGAATCACATCGGGGCGCTTATTACTCTGGTGCAGAAACTCTAAAGCGGCTTTGCTGAAAAAAGCAAATCGCATATTGTCATCATTACAACCGTAATAGCAGCCGCGATTGAAGAAGTCATCTTGAGAATGCGGTTCGATAAAGAAACAAACTCGCCCGTGTACCCAACCACAGTAGACAGAACAGTGAACTCTACCGTCGTACCAAGGAACCCATAAGTCGCGGTAGGCATCGTGCAATCCCCATATGTGGTCGTAGCGCATACAATCATATTTGGGCAGGATCAGCTCGACACTGTTTCCCCGAATCTCTAATTCCCGACTCAGCCCGTAGACGACATCGCCTAAGCCGCCTGCTTTGATAACGGGAGCGCATTCAGAGGCAATTTGCACGACATACATCTTTAACTTTCTCCTCGCTTAACAGCTTAATAAAAGTTCATTTTTATATTTCATCCATTATATGAAAAATGTACTCATTGACAATAGCTGACGTAAGTGATAGCTAATCGTGTTTTAGTCATGGTGATTGTTATAGGGTTTTGGAGAGTTGCCAGTTGACGGGAAATGTCACTCTCCGCACATGATGGCTTGTACTGAAAGAACAGTTAATAAAAATGTAAGGTATCGTCATACATTTCTCTCGATAGATAGAAGACAGCTTTTTCCGATTTTTTGAAGTAAAATTTTGTGAAAATGTTTGAACCAAGTTAACAATTACTGATTTACTAATAGCCAGGAAAATACAGAATAAGCTAGGCTGAAACTAAGCCACAATTAGCACTTCTGCATGATTGAATGCGATCGCCTGCCTTCATTGATATTAAAAGTTGAGCGAGATAAAAAATGTGGCAGATGTGACGCAAAGTTGGTAAAAAAATCTCAAAAATGTTGGTAAGCAGTATGGAAATTAAGTTATGAAACTGATTTACAACAAAGAAAAACCAACCGCAATTGAAAAGGCTGAAATTGAAAATACCTTAATTGAGATGTGCGATCCTCAAACGAGGGCTTTGTTACGTCTGGCTGTAGATTTTAACGTTTGGTCTTGCGAACAATCCAACCGCCCTAAGCTGATGGTACACTGCAAAAGCCGCGAAGTGACGGCAGCAATCGGTTCCAGGCAAGAGATCCTCAAAAAACTACTTCAGCGCATCCTCGGTTGCGAGGTGACAATGGAAATTTACTACAACATTCCTGAAGGACTCGTGTACTTCGACACTGAAGGCGCAGTTGCACCCGCGAAATGGTATCTTTGCAATCGCAAAGATTGCGGTTCGATGAAAATTCCTCTACCGGATTGAATTGGTAATGGGTAGTTGGTAGTTGGTAGTTGCATAGCGATCGCTGACAACTGAATTCGCTATACTGACTGTGAGATGTTGACTGCGATGTTGCTGATGACAGCGGGTCGGCGATCGCATCTACTTTATTACCTTTTATTACTCTACAAACTGGTTCGCAATACTCATGTCTTCCCTCAAGACGCAGTTAGTTGGGCTTAAAGCAGATTCTTTTCGTCATCCTTTAGACTTAGAAGCAACTAAAGCACTCAAACAAATTCCTGGTGTCGATTTGCTGGTGCGAAATTTATTGGGACAATTGGCAGAACAATTTTTCTATATTGAAAATATTGCCTCAAGTATTCTGGTGAGCGATCGCCAATTACCGCAATATCATCAACTGTTAATAGAAGCGTGTCGGGTTTTGGATCTGGAACCGCCGCAGTTGTATGTCAGACAGCACCCAGTCCCCAATGCTTACACTTTTGCTATGCGAGGTAAGCAACCATTTATTGTCATGCACACTTCACTGATCGATCTGCTGACACCAGAGGAAGTGCAGGCGGTGATTGCTCACGAATTGGGTCATCTCAAATGCGACCACGGGGTCTATTTGACGTTAGTGAATTTGATTGTCCTCGCAGCCGGACAACTGCCTAATGTGGGTCAGTTACTCGTCCAAACCCTACAGGCGCAACTATTAGAATGGGTACGCTGTGCTGAGTTTACCTGCGATCGCGCTGCCTTGCTAGCCACTCAAGACCCCAAAGTTGTGATGTCGATATTGATGAAACTCGCTGGTGGTTCTCCCGTTCTGGCTTCCCAGCTCAATCTCGATGCTTTTATCGAGCAAGCGCGCGCTTACGACAATATTAGCAATACCGAAATTGGCGAAATGCTGAAATCAGCTCACTCCTCTCAACTCACCCATCCCGTGCCAGTCTTACGTGCTAGAGAGATCGATCGCTGGGCATCTAGTCGCGAATATCAAAACTTGTTAGAAAATACAAAAATAGATTACAATGGTAAAGCTGAAAAAAAGGGCGGGTGGCGAAACTGGTAGACGCACTTGACTCAAAATCAAGCGGGCTTAAACCCATAGGAGTTCGATTCTCCTCCTGCCCATCAGCACAATACCAGAAAAGCTGCAAAGGAGCAGAGTATGCGACTCAAACGATGGGAGTCGCCCCGTCGCGAAGGTAGAAACGACAAAGGTAGAGGCGGTGCGGCAAGAGCCAGACAACTGAAGAAACAGGCGCAGATGATGCGTCAAAGGCTCAAAGAAGGCGATAAAGCCGAAGACAGTAAAAATAACCGCAAGAAAGAGGGGAAGGAAAACAAAAATCCTTCCCCTCTTTTTTTAAATATGTAGGGGCGCACAGCTGTGCGCCCCTACATTCAAATGAAATACATACCGCGAGCTATTGCATTCTCCCCAATTCAGGCAGCTTGCGCCCGTTTAATTCATATTCCGATTCAGCCAAGCTATCACTAGCAAAATGGTTGTTGTACAAAGCACAACGAGGTAGGACGCGCAAGACTTCTTGTACGGTGGTCAACCCAGCCATCACCTTCTCTACCGCTGCCTTGCGGAAAGATGCATAGTTAATCTCTCGTAGGTAGCGCTGTAACTGGGTCATCGTACCTTCGTAGATAATATCGCGGATGCGATCGTCTACGTCAATTAACTCGACCACTGCTTCCCGTCCCAAAAATCCAGAGTTGAAGCACATCGAGCAACCTCGACCTTTACGCCACGTATCAGTACGTATGTCTCGTCCCAATCCCAGCACTTTCAAATCTGTTTCTGTAGGGGTATAAGGCTCGCTGCAATGGGGACAAACACGACGTACCAAACGCTGAGCCACTACTCCCAACAACGCATCGCTCAACAAACCAGGATCTATACCTAAATCCTTCAGACGCGGAATTGCCCCGAGTGCATCATTCGTGTGCAGAGTGGTAAATACCAAGTGTCCGGTTAGCGCTGCTCTGACTGCGGTTTCTGCCGTTTCGCTATCGCGAACTTCACCCACCATGATAATGTCTGGATCTTGACGCAAAATTGCCCGCATCCCTGCGGCAAATGTCATTCCTGCGGCTTCGTGAACTTGAGTTTGAGTAATTCCTGGCAGGACGTACTCAACCGGATCTTCTACCGTGACGACGTTAACGTGTTCTTTAGCAACATTCTGCAAACTCGTATAAAGTGTACTAGTTTTACCGCTTCCCGTGGGACCTGTCAGAATAATCATGCCTTGGGGTTGCTCTAACCAAGCTTTGTAGGCGTTCATCGTTTCTGGAACAAAGCCCAGGTTGCCCAAGTGAGTAAAGGGATTTTCTCGGGGCAAGAGGCGGATAACTGCTTTTTCGCCATTGACGCAGGGCAGGGTACTGACGCGCATGTCCATGTTGAGTTCTGCTTCATCGCCTGAAGCATACTTTTCCTCAATCCTGCCATCTTGCGGGCGGCGGTGTTCGGCAATGTCCATGTTGCACATCACCTTCAACGCCATCACGACGCGGCGGCTCATTGTTATTGGTAAGGTGGTAATGTCACGTAGCACGCCATCAATTCGATAACGCACTCTCAAGCCATCTACCATTGGCTCTAAGTGGATGTCGCTAGCTCGGTTGCGTAATGCTCCAGAGATAATCGTTTTGATCCGCTCGATTTGATCGCCAGCTTTGCTTAAATAAATTTCTGTAGTTTCGCTGATGTCTTCTTGCTCTAGTTGTCCCGTAATTGGGTTAACTATGGGCATAGAGCTGATCCGATTGGGATTGAGGCTTTGAGAGTGAAACCAAGTACGGTAGCTTTTGTCAGCAATGGGGATGACTTCGATTTGGCTACCCGTGCGCTGTTGTAGTTGGGCTAGCGTTTCTGAGTCGAGGGATACGGGCGAACCAAGATAGTAACATCCACGCCACAATAGCAAGGGAATAGCTGGAGGCAAGGAAGTTTTATCGGGAAAGTGGCGCAAAAATCTGCTACTAACTTCCTTATCTAGTAGTGTTTGGTTGACAATTCCTTCATTATCTACTAGAAGGGCGATCGCTTCAGAACAGCTCAATTCGTTCTTTTTGAGCCGTTGCCAAGCGGAGGTAATGTTTGGGGAAGCTTGCATGATTCCTCTGTAAAAGATTTGTGTAGCAGCATTGACAGATATTGCACGCCAAACACTTCAAGCAAAACTATAAATTGCCCAACTTGCCGACGCTAGGGGATGTTCTCGAATTAATTTACTAACATAATTTAATGAACTTATAAAAATTCCTTCATAAACTTATCTTCACTTTCATTCAATCTTCAAGCGGACTTTTACTGTAACTTCATTTTATTTTTTATACCAACTGCTCGTTACTTCCGTGAATGTACAGTTATATTCTAGAAAAATCTCGTCCAAATATGAGTTTGATTATAACGTTTTTGACCTACTGAAGTCACATTTTTTACATTAAATTTAAGCATATACGTATGAGAAAATATTACCGCCAAATCCGATCGCGTAATTAGTTTCGTTGTTGATAAGAAAGTAGTGCGTAGTGCGTGAGTTAAATTATTCTTCCCTACTCCCTGCTCCCTACTCCCTTTCTTCACCGATGACTGATAACCCAGACCAGCGATCGCGCAACAGTCCGGCAAGGGATTTTAAACCCCATTGTTCGCAACGGCGATGTCCCACTGCGATCGCACTAATTTCCGTTTCCTTCAAAGCTTCAACGGCTGGCTGCCGCATTTGTCCAGTGACATACAAATTAGCGCCGCGTGTTGCAGCTTCCCTAACTAGTTCATCGTTCATTCCTCCTACAACTGCTATACGCGAAACTTCTACTGTTCTACTTAGATGTACTTCTTCTAGTCCGCCAAAAATTTCGGTAATGCAATGTAAATATTCCGCGATCTTTTGCTGAGGTATGTTACCAATCGCACCAATCGCTCGCCCTTGTTTTTCTCCCAGTACCTCCAAGTCTGACATAGATAATACATTCGCTAGACGGGAATTAAACCCCAATGTCATGCACTCGTCAAATGCCAAGTGATAGGATAAGACTCCAATATCTGGCAATAATTTCGCTTGCAATTTCCAAGGACGATGGAGAAACAGTGCATCCAATTTTTGTTTCTCAACCCACTGTGGCAAATTTTCCCACGGCTCTAAAGCTAGTCCTATTCTACTAATTGGGCGCGGTGATGGTATGTAAACACCACCCCTTTCAGAAGCAGAATAGCGCTCGATCGCAAAAAAGCGATCCAGAAATTGAGCTAAATCGTTTAAGTAAGGCATGGAGGTCAGTTCTTAGTGGCTAGTGATTGGTGGCTAGTGACTAGATAAAGATTCTAGCTACTAGCCACTAGCCACTCACAAATGACAAATGACAAATTTAAACGGCTGCTAATTCTTGCGGTTGAGAGTCGGCTGGCGTTTCGGCGGGAGCGCCTTCTGTTACTAAAGAACGTGGTTTGTCTTTGCCTTGAAGCATATTGCTGGTAAATGCGATGAGAGCATTGACTTTGCGGGTGCGCCACTCGTCTACGAGTTGTTGCACTTGGTTTGCAGGCATTCGCCGCATCATGGCTTCATAGAGGTAGTTGGCGTGACCAGTTTCATCTTGAGCTACACTCAGAAGGCTCTTTTTCAGGTTACGGCTAGTTGGTTCGTCTTCAGGTAATACATTTGCCATGCGGACGAAATCTTTGCTAGCATCCAACTCTAAAATGTAGGTGCTAGCTAGAAATACATTCCACTCCATATTTTCCGGCTTAAGCTGCTCTGGGGAGTAGCCTTTGAAGAAAGCATCAAAAAAGGGACTGCGCTGCTGTTCCTTCGGTTTTTCCTCTGGCGTTTTTTCGCGCTCCCGCTTGAAATCGATGACTTGTTTATTCAGTTGTTTCAAAGCATGGGCGAAAATTTGACCGTGCCTAGTTTCATCAGCTGCGTGTTTTGCCAATTTCTCAGCCAACCACTCATCGCCTTCTCCGCCAGCACGTTGACTCAATTTTGTCAAGAAGGGAACCGAGCCTGATTCTGCTAATTGGAAGCCAGCGAGAGTATTGGGACGTGTGAGGGGATCGCGGATTTGTCGAGCAGTATAGTACGCGATCGCACCCGAACCTACCACATGGAGAACGTAAGTTAAAAAGTTCATGCCTGCTGCATCTGGAAGATTTCTCTGTTTTATCCTAGTACATTTGTTAGGGAGCAGGGAGGTAAGAGAGCTGGGGGAGCTGAGGAGGCTGAGGAAGCTGAGGAAGCTGAGGGAGAAAAATGACTTACGACTTACGACTTCATAATGGTTCTTTTTTGTCGGTTGCGATGATGTGCAGATCGATATTTTTTAGCAATCGGACTAATTTTTGAGTTAAGGAGCCTTTCAATAAGATTTTCCAACGAGATCGTTGGCTTTCCCCAATGACGATTTGCGTGACATGATACTTACAGGCTACATCCGCGATCGCTTTGGCAATGTCATGATTTTTGACACGAATAAATGTACCGCCAAATTCTTGACACAATTTTTCACAAGTCTCGACGTGTAGGCTTTCTTCCCTAGTGAGGAATTTATCTGGATCTTCCACAAACACAACGTAGAGTGGTGCATTCATGTAACCAGCAATTCTTGCCCCTCGCCGCAAGAGCTGAACGGAGTTAGGATAAGTTGATACGCAGACTAATACTCGTTCGTGAATGTTACAATACTGTCCGTCTAGGTCATTGCCGTTGTTACGGGCGCTCAGTTCTAGGGCATCGTCTTCAACGTTATCGGCGACTTCTCTTAGTGCTAGTTCGCGCAAAGCGATCAAATTGCGGCGTTGGAAAAAGTTTTGCAAACATTGGTCAATTTTGTTAGAAGCGTAAATTTTACCTTCTAACAATCTTTCTTCTAAAGTTTCTGGCGTGACATCGACTACCACCACCTCATCTGCTTCGTCGAGTAGGCGATCGGGAACGCGCTCTCGTACTACAATTCCTGTTATCCGCGCTACGAGATCGTTAAGACTTTCGAGGTGTTGAATGTTGACAGTAGAGTAGACATCAATTCCCGCTCTTAAAATATCTTCTACATCCTGATAGCGTTTTTCGTGGAAGGAACCAGGGACATTCGTATGAGCGAGTTCATCTACTAATACTAACTGAGGCGATCGCTTGATAATTGCCTCTGTATCCATTTCTGTTAATGTCATACCGCTACGCATAATGTGTTGGCGCGGTACGATCTCTAGTCCTTCAGCTTTTTGTGCTGTTTCTTTCCTTCCGTGGGTCTCTAGCAATCCAATAACAATATCAATTCCTTCTCGCTTTAAGGCGTGACCTTCATCTAGCATTCGATAGGTTTTTCCTACCCCAGGAGCCATACCAATAAAAATTTTATGCTTACCTTTTTTCGCCATTTGTCATTTGTCATTTGTCAGTAGTGAGAAGTTAGTAGTTGATAACTTTTGACTTTTAACTTTTGACTTTTGACTTACGACTTCCCCTTGGTGATTTCCAAAACATCTAATTCTTGATTTAGCTTTAATACATTAACTCCAGGTTCGCCAAATATTCCCAAGAATCTACCTTGAGTATGCTTATTTACAAAAGGTACAATTTCATCAGTTGAAAAATTCCGTGCTTTGGCAACTCTTACTAACTGTGCTTCTACTGCTTCTAATGTAATATGAGGATCTAAGCCAGAACCAGAGGTATAAACCAGATCGGCAGTGGGTTGAATACCGTTCTCTTGCAACTGTTTGGCTTGTGCTTCAATTCGTTTGAGTAATTCTGGATTGCTAGGAGCTAAATTACTCGCACCAGATACACCAGTGGATGTAGTTTCTGTGCTAGTACTATAGTCAACTGTACTAGGACGACTTTGAAAATATCTTTCAGATGTAAATGGTTGACCAATTAAAACCGAGCCTACAGGTTGATTTTCTAAATTTACTACTATGCTGCCATTAGCTTGACTTTGTAAAAATGGTAATTGTCCCACTAAGAGAATTAAACCGGGATAAAGAACTGCTGTTAGTAACCACAGCGCCAGAGTTAGACGAATTCCTCGCAGAATTTCTCGAAATATAGACATTAGTATCGCTCCGGTCGAAATACGACATCAAATAAATAAATTACTAGTGCCAATGTTATGAAACCTAAAATTCCTAGTGCATAGGCTTGGGTTCGTTGCCATGTTTCATCTGTGGCTGCATATACTATTGGAGCGAGGATGGCGTTAAGGGATAGAACGAGGAAAATGACGAGGGGTAGTTTGGGACGGATACATAAATTGGTAGTTAGTAGTTGGTAGTTGGTAGTTGGTAATCGATTTAATTTTGTCTGTCGTTTCATTTCTTTATACTCCTTGTCAGGCTAATCCCACTGCTGACACCAAAACATCAATTAACTTAATTGCAATAAATGGTGCAATTACCCCACCTAAACCGTAAATTAGAATATTTCGTTGTAGCAACTGATTTGCTGATAGCGGACGAAACTTTACACCCTTCAAAGCTAGAGGAATTAGAGCCGGAATAATCAAAGCGTTGTAAATTAATGCTGATAATACAGCTGAGTTTGTGCTAGTTAATCCCATCAGATTCAAGCTTTGTAAATTAGCTGAAGCAAAAATGATGGGAATAATTGCAAAATACTTAGCGATATCATTGGCAATAGAAAAAGTTGTCAGCGCCCCACGGGTAATTAGCAGTTGTTTACCAATAGTCACGATGTCAATTAGCTTTGTCGGATCGGAATCTAAATCGACCATATTCGCTGCTTCTTTCGCCGCCTGAGTTCCCGAATTCATCGCAACTCCCACATTTGCCTGTGCTAATGCTGGCGCGTCATTCGTTCCGTCTCCTGTCATGGCAACAATTTTGCCTTGCGCTTGTTCCCGTTGAATTACCTCGATTTTGTCTTCGGGTGTGGCTTCGGCAATAAAGTCATCTACCCCAGCTTCTTGAGCAATTACACTAGCAGTAATGCGGTTATCTCCAGTTAACATGACTGTGCGTACACCCATGCGCCGCAACTGATCGAAGCGATCGCGTATGCCTGGTTTAACGATATCCTTGAGGTAAATTACGCCGTAAATTTCGCCATTAAGTGCAACTGCTAAGGGCGTACCACCTAATTGAGCAATGCGTTCGTAGGCTGTATCGAGTTCGGGGGTTTCGCGTCCGTTACGGGAACGCACGAAACCTTTAATCGCGCCTACCGCACCTTTTCGTACCTCGCTACCATCGGGTAAATTCGTCCCACTCATGCGGGTTTTAGCAGAAAATTCAATTCCTTCAGCAAGGTTGCGATCGAAGTCTACTGTTGCTCCCAATTTTTCCGCTAGGCGGACGATTGATTTTCCTTCCGGTGTATTGTCAAACAAGCTGGCTGCTAACGCCACTCGCGCAATGTCATTCATCGTATGACCGTTGACAGGCACGAACTCCTCTGCCAAACGGTTTCCTAACGTGATCGTACCTGTTTTGTCCAAAATGAGAGTGTTGACATCGCCGCAGGCTTCTACGGCGCGTCCAGAGGTGGCTATGACGTTAAATTGTGCCACCCGATCCATACCTGCAATTCCGATCGCGCTCAATAAACCGCCGATGGTAGTTGGGATGAGTGCGACTAACAAGGCAATCAAAATTGCGATACTGACGGGACTATTTACATAGCTAGCAATTGTTGGTAATGTCGCTACAACAAACAGAAACACCAACGTTAAAACTGCTAATAACACTGTTAAAGCAATTTCATTGGGAGTTTTAGCGCGTTCTGCCCCTTCTACCAGGGAAATCATGCGATCGATAAAGCCTTTACCAGGATCGGCTGTAATGCGGATACTGAGTTCGTCGGAGAGAATGCGCGTCCCACCCGTGACGGAACTAGCCACGTCCGAACCTGGTTCTTTCAATACGGGTGCGGATTCCCCCGTAATTGCCGATTCATCGACTGAAGCTACACCTGCTAACACTTCACCATCAGCGGGAATAATATCGCCAGCCACCACCTTAACCATATCGCCGCGATGCAGTTGGGTAGAAGAAATTTCTTGAATCGATCCATCGGGTAAAAGTTTTTTGGCGATCGTATCTGATTTTGTCGATCGCAAAGCATCGGCTTGCGCCTTGCCTCGTCCTTCTGCCACAGCTTCAGCAAAATTGGCAAATACTACAGTAAAGAATAAAATTAATGCGATTAACCCGTTAAAAAATCTCAGGTTTTCGCCTTGAACTGGTCCAAATAAATAAGGGTCAAATATCATCAAGACGGTGATAATTGTTCCTACGTAAACCACAAACATGACGGGATTTTTTAACATCACTCGTGGCTTAAGCTTGACAAAAGATTCCTTGATTGCTCTTTTGTAAAGTCCTTGAGTGTTGACTTTTGGTGTATGCTTGCGATCGCCGCGAGGTCCTTGCGGTCTAGGACGTGGAGGTTTTGTAGAGGCTATAGAATTCATAGATGGGGGACAAGGGGGACAAGGGAGAAGTGTTAAACCAATTACCAATTACCAATTTGAAATCCTTCTGCGATCGGTCCTAAAGCTAGGACGGGGAAGAATGTGAGTACGCCAAGGATGAGAATTACGCCAGCCGTAACGCCTGTA
This sequence comes from Chroococcidiopsis thermalis PCC 7203, assembly GCF_000317125.1. Classification (GTDB taxonomy): domain Bacteria; phylum Cyanobacteriota; class Cyanobacteriia; order Cyanobacteriales; family Chroococcidiopsidaceae; genus Chroococcidiopsis; species Chroococcidiopsis thermalis. The sequence goes on along the minus strand of NC_019695.1, from coordinate 3,542,097 downwards.
AATAGCAGCGTGTCAGTTCTCAAAGTGCCAGCAGTTTCCGGTACTGGCTGTTTGCGTGTCATGCTGTCGGCTAATAGCAACAAGGCAGTAATTGGTAAATAGCGTCCTGCTAATAAGCTGAAACAAGCACTTAAATTCCACCATAAAGTAGCATCCCCTAATCCTTCAAAACCGGAACCATTGTTAGCTGATGCTGAGGTATATTCGTAGACAACTTGAGAAATACCATGAAACCCAGGGTTGCTAATTCCTGCAAGCGTATCGGGAAAGGCAAGAGTAATCGCGCTAGGAATTAAAATCGCGATCGGGTGGACGAGTAAAATAACGCTAGCGAGAACGATTTCTCTTTTTTCAATTTTGCGTCCTAAAAATTCTGGGGTTCTACCTACCATTAAACCTGTGAGAAACACGGTCAAAATTAGGTAAACGAACAAATAAGCCGTTCCCGTTCCTTGACCACCCCAGACCATTTGCACGAACATATTAAATAGGGTGGAAAAGCCGCCATTTGGCATCAGAGAATCGTGCATTCCGTTGACTGCACCGCACATCGTTCCTGTAGTTAAAACTGCCCATAATGCTGTTTCTGCCCAACCAAATCTAACTTCTTTGCCTTCTAAGTTGGGACTATCACCAATTAAATTATTTACTAGAGGATTACCTTGGTATTCGCCTACTCCTGTCACCACAACTAGCGTGACAAAAATGATAAATACCATCCAAAACAGTAACCACCCTTGCTTTTTATTATTTGCAAAAATGCCGTATGTGATAATTAAAGCAGCGGGAATAGATACCATCGCTAGTATTTCTACTAAATTAGTAAAAGCATTTGGATTTTCAAATGGATGAGCGGAATTGATCCCAAAAAAGCCACCGCCATTTTCTCCCAGTTGCTTGATAATTTCAAAATGAGCAACCGGTCCTCTGGCAATAACTTGAGTTGTACCTTCTAAAGTTGTAACTGTAGCTGGTGCTGCTAAAGTTTCTGGAACGCCTGCCATGAGTAATGCGATCGCCCCAATTATGGAAATTGGCAGTAAAATTCGCGTAATCGATCGCACCAAATCGACATAGAAGTTTCCTAAAGGTCTACCTGTTAAACCGCGAATAAAGGCAATTCCTACAGATAATCCAGTGGCGGCTGAGGTAAACATCAGAAATCCTAAAGCTAGCATTTGACTAGCATAACTAAATGTTGTCTCGCCAGAATAATGCTGTTGATTGGTGTTAGTAACGAATGAGATGGTTGTGTGCAGTGCTAAGTCCCAACTCGGTGCTTGTAAGTTGGTCGGATTTAGGGGTAAGATTCCCTGCAACATGAAGATGAGGTAAACAAAAATGCCCATGACGATGTTGCTGTAAAGTATCGCCTGAGCATATTGCCATCCAGTCATATCACTCTTGGTAGGAATGCCACCTAAAGCGTAGATGACACGTTCTATAGGCTTCGCTACTGGATCGAGAAATGTTTTCTTTTCTAAGAAAACGGAGGCAATGTAGCTACTAAAAGAAGGGGTAATAGCTACCAAAATAATTAGTGTTATTGCGATTTGAAGAAATCCTTGCCACATATATATTTAAAATTGATATGTTTGATAGCAAAGTAGGTTTTATTTACCTTATGCTTGAGATTCTGCTGACTTCATCTTGTAGAGTAGGCTCACCACCTGCTAATATCAAGAGTTTTTTCTGTTCCAAACTATAGCAACATAATTATTTGAGCAGTCTGCTAAATATTTATGACTTGTAATAACTTAGCTGATGTTACTTAAATTCTACAATTGAGTTTAGATATAAGTTTTATATTGCTACTGTTTAGACAATGACAATAAAAATAGCAGCGATCGCATAGAGCAGACTATATATATAATTTATTCTCTTGCTATATCTGTCGGTATAGTTAGAACTAAACACTGACTAAACACTACCTCCAGTAGAAACAAACAGTAAGATATATCGGAGATTGCCTAGATTGTCTCGTTAAAGATGACAAAATAATAATTAAAGAATCGAACGAGGATAAGACCATCGCACTTCACAAAAACTTTAGCTGGAGTTCGCTGTGGCAAGTTATTAGCCTATTTGTAGTAGTGCTGATACTAGAGTTCGTGACTCCTGTAGATTATGTCTTTGGCTATCTTTACACGGGACCAATCCTAATTTCAGCTTCCCGCTTGGGTAGGAAAGCAACATTTTACACTACTCTTGCTGCTGTAGGACTGACAATTTTAAATTTATGGCTGCCTGGAGATGAGATTGCAAAAGCTTCAACGATCGCTAGTCGGATCATTGCCGCGATCGCTCTGATTGTGACAGGAATCTTGGGCGATCGCAACCATCAATACGAAATTGCGATCGCTTCTCAACAAGCTAAATTACAGTCTCAGGAACAGTTAGCTAGAGTGAGAGAAGATTTTGCCTCTACGCTTACCCACGACTTGAAAACTCCGCTACTCGGTGCGATTGAAACTCTCAAGGCTTGGGAACAAGGAAAATTTGGTACGGTTACGCCTACCCATTACAAGATTTTAGAAAAGATGATCCGTTCGCATCAGTCTACATTACAATTGGTGGAAACCTTGCTAGACGTTTATCGCAATGATACGGAAGGATTGCAATTACAACTAGCGCCTGTGGATTTAGTCACAATAGCGCAAGCAGCGATCGCCTCCTTGACAGATCTCGCTGCTTCGCGTCAAGTTTATATTAGTTTGAGGTACGGAGACTCAGATTTTCGTCGTGCCATGTGGGTTCAGGGTGACGCACTGCAATTAGCGCGGGTGTTTACCAATCTCCTCACAAACGGAATTAATCATTCCCGTCGCGGTGGTAAGGTAGAAGTGGTATTTGAATCTCAGGCGGAATATTGTCTTGTCAAAGTTTTGGATAACGGTTTGGGAATTACTGACGCACAATTACCACATCTATTTGAACGATTTTATCAAGGACATAGCGATCGCCAAGCGAAAGGTTCGGGTTTGGGACTCTATTTAACACGGCAAATTATTTCCGCGCATGGCGGTACAATTTGGGCAGAGAATTGTTTGCCTCAAGGCGCGCTTTTCTGTTTTCGCTTACCAGCTTTGTCAGTTTATACATAAGAATGTCTCCTTCCTTACGGTTACTCCTGGTTGAAGATGACGAACTCTTTCGCCTTGGTTTAGAAGTCAAATTGCAACAAGAATCAGGTATAGAAATCGTTGCTGAAGCGGAGGATGGGGAAACAGCCGTAGAAATGGTACAGCGTCACGCCCTCGATGTGGTATTACTCGATGTAGGATTACCTGGAATTGGCGGTGTAGAGGCGTGTCGGCAAATTAAACAGCAAAATCCCCAGTTACCAGTTTTAGTCTTAACTTCTCATTCCCAAAAGTCTTTAATTGCGCGGTTGATTGCCGCAGGGGCGGCGGGTTATTGTTTGAAAGGGATTGCTGCCGAGACTTTGATTTTAGCAATTCGTTCGGTGGCTGCTGGTGCTTCTTGGTGGGATCGCACGGCAACTACAGAAATTCGCACTACATTCGAGCATAACCCAGATACGAGTGAGGCGATCGCAACTCCAGCAGAATCTAACCAACCGCTAACGCAACGAGAACAAGAAATTTTAGCTTTAATTGCGGCGGGTAAGTCTAACCAAGAAATTGCTTCTACCCTATACATTACTCCTGGTACGGTTAGGGTACACGTCCATACCATTATCCAGAAATTAGGAGTACGCGATCGCACCCAGGCGGCAGTGTTGGCAATTCAAAAGAAATGGATTGCAGGTGGGTAGGGGCGGGTTTACCAGCAATCTCTGCTGTTTATCTAGATCTCGGTGAACCCGCCCTTACATTTTCCAAGCCACGACTAGATGACTAAATTTCATAAAGATATTCAAACAATTTTCTCCCATTTATGCAAGTGCAGCTAAGCTATTCGGAGATTCAAACCGACCAAGAGCTGTATAGCGAGGATGTCAAATATGACCTATACGATCGCCACTGCTAATATGAAAGGGGGTGTCGGCAAAACAACTCTCAGCGTTAATCTAGCCACGGCGCTAGCAAAAGAGCATGGTAAGCGAGTCTTGATTTTTGACTTAGATACCCAAATTAGCGCCACTCTCAGCTTGATGGCTCCCACAGAGTTTGCTAACTATAGAAAAAGAAAACGCACCCTCAAGAATTTTATCAACCAAATTATTCAGCCAAACCCACAAGCTAGAATTACCATCCAAGATGCAATTCATCGTTCGGTCTGTAATATTAATAACCTGGACTTATTGCCAGGAGATATTGAGTTATATGACGAATATATGGTAGCAGAAATGCTACATGAAAAAGCTTTTGAAGTCGATCGCTTGGACTTTGAAGTTGTCTGGAATCGGTTTGAGAGAACTTTGCTCAGACAGATTTTGCAGCCAATTATGTCTGACTACGATTGCATTATTTTTGATTGCGCTCCTGGCTACAATCTCATGACTCGTAGCGCCCTTGCTGCCAGCGATTTCTATATTTTACCAGCTAAGCCAGAACCGCTATCGATTGTAGGAATTCAGTTATTAGAAAGACGCATTGCCGAATTGAAAAAAAGCCATGAAGCCGAGGCTGTCATGGGAATTCAACTGATCGGTATCGTGTTTACAATGGCTGGTAATCTATTTACAGGTAGATACCAAAGGCAAGTCGTACAGCGAATCAATCAGGATTTTACCCCTGATAAAATCTTTAATACTCAAATTCCAATGGATGTCAACGTTGCTAAAGCAGTTGATAGTTTTATGCCCGTAGTTTTGAGCAATCCTCACTCTGCTGGAGCCAAAGCTTTTAGTCAGCTAACTCAGGAATTCGTTCAGAAGTTAAACGTAGCTCAAGAGCAAAAAACTCAGCCGATGAATCCTAGTTTTGCCACTATTTAAAATAGTCAGGTGCGTTAATAACGCACCCTCCGACTATCCTTTAGAAATTTTTCCTTCAAGAATCACTCTGTTAGCGATCGCAATTAATGTTTCTGCAACCTCATCGCGACTCATTAAGTTAACTAACCCAATAATTGAACCAGATAAACAGCTATTATCAATAACAACATTTAAGCCTGAGTGTTCGCCAATCAACCGCTGTACTAACTCAGCTTTATCTTCTAGTGGCAAACTTTCTGCAAGAGGCAGAACTTCATCTAATGTACGTTTAATGTTACCGTTTGAAGCCACAACGCACCTTTTGTTTTCTAAGTGAAAATTGAATATGAGATCATCCTAGAATGAGGCTGATTTTTATTTAACCGCAAATTCACTGGTTTATTCTGCACTTGTGCAGCTGTCTCCGCATTCCTACTTAGATGTTACTAGGTATTTGTTGGTATATTCTCAGGTGAGAAGATGCGATCGCCTATTCTAAAAGGTATATCGGTAAGGTTACTGAATTGCTGAGATGAAACACGTAACCTGTAGTAGGGGCGCACACCTGTGCGCCCCTACAAGTATCATGCTGTATAGAATATTTACGTTCTCATCCCCCATGTCAAAAGATCCTTATGCTTGGATAGAACAATCTTTAGCAACCATCCACAAAGCCGATTGGTATCGTGCCGTACAGACAATTGACAGCCGCCCTGGTGCTATTATCCAAATGGAAGGGCGATCGCTGATTAATTTTGCTAGTAACGACTACTTAGGGTTAGCAGGCGATGAAAGACTAATTCAAGCAGCTATAACGGCTACGCAGATATACGGTGCGGGAAGTACGGGTTCTCGTTTACTTAGCGGACATCGAGAATTGCATCGAGAATTGGAACGAGCGGTCGCAATTCTAAAACAAACTGAAGATGCTGTAGTTTTCAGTTCGGGATATTTGGCAAATTTGGGTACAATTGCGGCTTTAGTTGGCAAACGAGATCTAATTCTTTCAGACCAATACAATCATTCTTGCTTAAAAAATGGAGCGATTCTCAGCGGTGCAACAATTATTGAGTATCCCCATAACGATATTTTATTTTTAAAAACCCAGTTAGAACAACGCGATCGCTACCGTCGTTGTTTAATTATGACTGATAGTGTCTTTAGTATGGATGGAGATTTATGCCCGTTACCAGAATTAATAGATTTAGCAGCTCAATTTAACTGTATGCTATTAATTGATGAGGCTCACGCTACCGGAGTTTTTGGTAAAACTGGGGCTGGTTGCGTCGAACATTTCAATCTTACTAGTAGCCCGTTAATTCAAGTTGGCACGCTGAGCAAAGCCTTGGGAAGTTTAGGCGGTTACGTCGCAGGTTCAGCCGCTTTAATTGATTTTCTACGCAACCGTGCGGCTAGTTGGATTTATACCACAGCTCTTTCTCCTGCCGATACTGCGGCTGCGATCGCGGCAATTTCTATTGTACGAGAAGAACCAGAACGCAGACAGCAACTTTGGCAAAATATTAATTATTTAAAACATTTAATGACTCAAGAATTACCGCAATTAAAATTATTACCTTCTGAGTCGCCAATTTTGTGCTTGCAATTAGCAGATGCAGCCACGGCTTTAAAATTTGGTTCAAATTTGAAAGAGTCGGGAATTTTTGCGCCAGCAATTCGTCCCCCTACCGTACCGACAAGTAGAATAAGATTTTCTGTGATGGCGACTCATGAATTGAGTCAGATTGAGCAATTAGTAGAAATTTTGTGTCAGCTTAATTCTCAGGTGCATTTCAAGATATAGTTTTGTGTCGCGCAAAGACGCAAAGACACAAAGAAGAAGATTTTAAATTACAAATCCTTTGTCATAAACACACTGTTTGGATCTTCTTTATATTTAGAAAAAGGCGCACAGTTCTTAAAGCCGTATTTCGCATATAAATTGCGTGCTGGCTCAAAAAAAGGCATCGATCCAGTTTCTAAACTTATACGCCGATAACCTCGTAGCTTCGCTTCGTTCAAGATATGCTGAAGTAGCATTGATGCAACACCTTTCCCTCTATATGAGGTTGTTGTACGCATCGACTTAATTTCAGCATGGCTTGCATCTAATTCTTTCATTGCACCACAGCCTATTAAGCAACTACTATCCCAAATCGTCCAAAATGTAATTTGTGGTTTTCTCAACCCTGCCAAATCTAGAGCATGTTTACTTTCAGGAGGCGAAACGGACTTCATTTCTCTGATATGTTCTTCCAAAAACTCAGCAATTTCAGAGCCAGAAAGATCGTCAATCTTTATTTCCATTTATATTTCCATTTGTCTCCTTTTCTGCTGCTGTCGCGTCCGATAAGCGGATGATGGACTATTGCGAATATCTGCTTCTGCACTTGCGATCGCGCGATCGAGTAACTCATTCAACTCGTCAAACTGACGACAAACTTCCTTTAACTTCTCAACAGATCGCTTTCTGGTTTCTGGATCGGGTATTCTAGGTTGGTTACTCATGGCAAATTCCAGTTCCTTTTGACATCCATAATACTTGCTGCTGCTGAATCAACGTAGGCTTGTGTCTGCTCTATCGATTGCTCCAGTAAATAAATTTAGCGTAGCAGAACTAGCTACTGGTTGAGCCTCTGCCACTCTTAACAAAAGAGTGTAGAGTCGAGTGTAAGCAGATGTCGATCTCTCCCTAATACTTTGGAGTTCTTCTAGTTCTGGTCTTGTTTCCTCCACTTCTCCAAACCGCTCAAAGATGGCTGCATCTGTAGCTGTAGCTTCGTCGATGCGTTCTAGCAGTCATCGTTGCAAGCTAAAGATAGTAGAAAATGTTTCATCGGGTAATTTCGCCACTTCGCTCACCGTTGCACTTTTGAATCATATGGCATATTACCTTTAAGAGAGACTGCATAAACTGACTCGATGGTAAACATTCCCCAACTACTAGCTCAAGAACTAAATCTCAAACCCTTCCAGGTGCAAAGCGCACTCGAACTGATGGCGGAGGGTGCAACAATTCCATTTATCGCTCGTTACCGCAAAGAACGCACGGGGGAGATGAACGAAACCCAACTGCGGGAACTAGCTGAGAGACACGCCTACCTCACAGAACTAGAAGAAAGAAAAGCAGCGATTTTAAGCGCGATCGCCTCTCTTGGTAAACTGACAGAGGAACTACAGGCAAAAATCACCGCCTGCTTGCAGAAAACTGAATTAGAAGATTTATACCTTCCCTATCGCCCCAAACGCCGCACCCGCGCTACGGCGGCGCGAGAAAAGGGATTAGAACCACTCGCCGAGTGGATTAAATCTCTCAATGTCAAAAACGCCCCTATCGTACCTTTAGAATCAGAAGCAGTAAAATATATTTCTGAGGAAAAGGGAGTTAAGTCAAAGGAGGAAGCGCTTAAAGGTGCAGCTGATATCTTGGCAGAGGAAATTGCTGAAAAAGCCGAATTACGCGCTTACATCCGCGAATATCTACTCAACGAAGGGGTGTTTGTCTCGCGCGTCAAGGACGATTACCCCGAAGGTACGACAAAATTTGAAATGTACCGCAACTATCAAATTCGAGTTGAAGATATCGCACCGCACAATCTACTCGCGCTATATCGTGGTGAAGCCGAAGGAATCTTGGATTTCGATCTCAGTTTTGATGAAGGGGTGGTATTGTCCTATCTAGAATCGCAGGAAATTCGCACGAAGAACCCCAGTTTGAGGAAATTCTACCACGATTTACTCAAAGATGGATGGACGCGATTGATGAAAGAGTCATTAATTAGTGCCGTCCGTAATGAGAAAAAAAGCTTTGCCGATGTTGAATCAATTAAAACTTTTGAGGCAAATTTACGCGATTTATTGTTATCCAGTCCAGCCGGAATGCGTCCGACACTGGCGATCGATCCTGGATTTAGGACGGGATGTAAGGTAGCCGTACTATCGCAAACAGGGCAATTTTTGGCATATCAAGCAATTTTTCCCCACCAATCAGCAGCAGCGCGATCGCAAGCAGCACAAACTGTTAAGCAATTGTTGGAAAAATACCGCGTTGAGTTAATTGCGATCGGTAACGGTACGGCAGGACGAGAGACGGATGAATTTATTTCAGAAGTCTTGCAGACGGTGGAACGCAAACCAATTAAAGTGATGGTCAATGAATCGGGCGCATCGATCTATTCTGCCAGTCAAGTTGCGATCGCGGAATTTCCCGAACTTGATATTACCGTGCGCGGTGCAATTAGTATTGGCAGACGCTTGCAAGATCCGCTAGCAGAATTAGTTAAAATCGATCCCAAATCAATTGGTGTGGGACAATATCAGCATGATGTAGACCAAAAACTTTTGAAGCAAAAGCTAGAGGAAACCGTAGAAAGTTGCGTGAACTACGTAGGCGTAGACCTTAATACTGCTTCTCAGGAGTTACTGGGTTATGTATCTGGAATTACGACAACAATTGCCAATAACATTGTTGCCTATCGGAATGAAAACGGTGTATTTAAAAACCGTCGTCAGTTACTCAAGGTAGCCAAATTAGGACCAAAAGCCTTCGAGCAAGCTGCCGGATTTTTACGGATTCGAGGTGGAGAAAATCCTTTAGATAATACAGCCGTTCACCCGGAAAGTTATAAAATTGTGGAGGCGATCGCTAACGACTTAAACGTATCATTAACTCAAATTTCTCAAGTTGCATCTAAGCTCAAAGGAACGAATCTGAAAAAATACGTGACTGAAACTGTAGGCGAACCAACATTAAGAGACATTATCGGCGAATTAGAAAAACCCGGCAGAGATCCTAGAGCTGAATTTAAATATGCTACATTTCGAGAGGATATCAAAGAAATCTCCGATCTCAAATCGGGCATGGAATTAGAAGGAATCGTCACTAACGTAGCCAACTTTGGCGCGTTTGTAGATATTGGCGTACACCAAGATGGTTTAGTTCATATTTCTCAACTAGCCGATCGCTTTGTGGACGATCCGAAAAAGTTTGTCAAGGTTGGACAAATTGTCAAAGTGCGTGTATTAGAAATTGACGTGCAGAGAAAACGAATTGGGTTGTCAATGAAGTTAAATAAATAAAACGTAGGGGCGGGTTTACCAACAATCTTTATCTTCTCACGAGGAGATCGATAAACCCGCCCTACCAAGACCCAGTAATTCCCACATATTGTATTAAATTTGCGATCGCAGCAACATTTATCAAAATGCGTCAACTTTTACAGATCTGCTGGGGTGAGTTTATCAATAAACTGCAAGTATTTCAAGTATTTTTGGTGAACCCACCCCTACACGAATATGATATTCAAACCAATAAAATCAAATTTAAATTACTCGTTCGCCTTAATTTGGCTAATGATTTCCCTTAATGTTTCATCCACTACTTCATGCGCGACTTGACAAGTTCCAGCGTTGGCATGACCACCACCACCATACTTTAACATCAACTCGCCAATATTAACTTGAGAACTGCGATCGAAAATCGATTTGCCAACTGCAAACACTGTATTTTGTTGCTTCAAACCCCACATGACATGAATTGAGACAGTACACTCAGGATATAAAGCGTAAACCATAAACCGATTCCCCGCGTAAATTGTCTCTTCTTGCCTCAGATCTAATACAACTGTTTTGTCACGAACAGTCGCACACTTTTTAATTTGTGCTTGAAATTTAGCTTCGTGTTCGCGATAAACATCGACCCTTTCTTTCACGTCAGGAAGATTTAAAATCTCGTCAATCGTGCTGTCTTTACAAGCATCGATCGAATTCATCATCAAATCGTAATTAGAAATTCTAAAATCTCTAAATCTACCTAACCCCGTTCTCGCATCCATCAAAAAATTCAGCAGTACCCAGCCTTGAGGTCGTAAAACTTCCTCTAAAGTAAATTGAGCCGCGTCCGCTCGATCAACTGCTGTCATCATCTCTTGGGAAATATGAGGGAATTTTTCCGCTCCACCAAAATAATCGTAAACAACTCTGGCAGCAGATGGAGCGTTAGGATCGATGATATGAGTGGAGGAGCGATCGCGATTTCTCAGCGTTTCGCTAAAATGATGGTCGAAGGCTAAATACGCACCTTCAACATAAGGTAAATTTGTAGTAATATCATGATTAGTAATTTCAATTTTGCCATCTTGCATATCTTTCGGATGGACGAACTTAATCTCATTGATTAAATTTAAACTTTTTAGTAAAACAGCACAGACGAGACCGTCAAAATCGCTTCTCGTAACTAATCGATACTGTTGGGCTTTTAGTAACATAGTAATCTTGACCTCTTGAGTAAGCGTTCAAAGGGATTTGCATAGACAGCACGCTTATTGGTTTCTAGCTATGCTCGATCTAGTTTTCCCAGGAATTTGCTTAAATAAACAAATAAGAAGGGAGTCGGGAGTCGGGGGAAGAATTCACGCATTCACGCATTCAAAATTATCTAGCCACCAGCCACTAGTCACTAGCCACTCTTTACTGATAACTGACGAGAGAAAATTCTTGAACACACTCTACTTACTGGAGCAAATTTCAGCCGCAGAACGCCTACAGATAGGAGAAAAGGCATTCCATCTCGGTCGGATTGCGACAAACGGTTATCCAGTAGTACCTAGTTGTGTCGTTCCCGCTCAAACTCTGTGGAAATTTCTCGCGCAGTTAAATTCGTCCGATCCATTAATTGCCGATCTGCCAGAATCTTCATTGAGAATAAATGTTGATGATAGTCATCAACTCCAGAAAGTTGCCCAACGCCTACAGCAAGAAATTCTTGCCGCACCCTTACCAGAAGAGTACTGGCGATCGCTGCTAGAAGCGACGCAATCGTGGCAAGCATCGGCATTAATTTTTCGCCCTTCTTTAATTCTGAAAACTACGGCAATCCAAAATCTCAATTTCTCTGGACTGCTAGAAGCTCAAATATGTTGTCCAGAACCGGAAGCGATCGCCCTAGCTTTGAAGCAAACTTGGAGCCAGTTATTTCGCGCTAGAAGTCTTTTGTATTGGCAGCGCCACAGGATTGAATGGCGAGACATTCATCTAGCAGTCTTGGTACAACCCCTACAAAATGCGATCGCCTCGGGAATTTTAACGTGTAACCCCTCTGAGATTGAGATTAGCGCTACTTGGGGTTTAGGGATAGCGATCGCCCGTGGGGAAGTTTCACCCGATCTCTACTTCGTTTCCACCGCAACGAATCAAGTGCGTTCGCGGCAGTTGGGTAATAAAATATTGGCTTATGGAGTCGGCAATATTCCCTTCATTTCAGATTTAACTCTTTGTACGACTTCTCTTTTACCCTCATCTGTCACCCCTTGCTTGCAAACATACTTGTTGAGCGAAGCACAACAGCAGCAGTATGCTCTCAGCGATGAGTCTCTCCAACAACTGATTCAACTCACGCAACAACTAAAAACAGATTTGGGCGCAGCATTCTATTTAGAGTGGACGTTGGCTCAAACAGGGATCGACGCAGAACCGCAACTCTACCTGACCCACGTGAATACCTATAGAGTTCGGGAGCCAGCAGCCAACAGCCAACAGCCAAAAGAAGATTCGGAATTCCGAATACCTCCTCGCTTAAGCAAGCTACGGAATTCGGAATTTATCTCAGGCATCGCAGCAGCAAGGGGAGAGGTCATTGCTCCAGCATACGTGATCGCAAAAAGCGAACCGCGACCTGTAACTATACCAGCAGGATCGATTTTAGTCGCTCCAGCGATCGCCCCTGACTGGCTACCCCTATTGCAACAAGCAGCGGGAATCATCACTGAGCAAGGAGGATTGACTTCTCACAGCGCCATCCTGGCTAGAGAATTAGGTATTCCGGCTGTTGTGAGTGTTGCGCGCGCCACAGGATCGATCCGAACAGGAGAATTATTGGAATTGAATGGCGATCGCGGTGAAGTGTGGAGAAGAGGCGACAAGGGAGACAAGGGGGACAAGGGAGAAGTCAAAAGTCAAAATTCAAAAGTCAAAATTTCCCGACTCCCGACTCCCGACTCCCAACTCCCGACTATAGCCACTCAACTCATGCTCAATTTGAGTCAGCCGAGTTTAATTGCTCAGGTTAAGGATTTACCCGTCGATGGCGTGGGGTTGTTGCGATCGGAACTGATGATGTTGAACGTGTTAGAGGGACAGCACCCGAGAGTGTGGTTGCAACAGGGACGACAGGCAGAATTATTAGATTTATGGACAGCACAAATTAGTCAATTCGTCAATGCTTTTGCTCCCAGACCCGTATTCTATCGCTCTTTAGATTGGCGATCGCCAGAATTTCAGTCTTTGAATCTGGATGGTGTGGATGCTGCTGCTGGTAACAGCCGTAATTCCATCCTGGGACAGCGCGGGACGTTGAGTTATCTCAAAGATCCGAAAGTTTTTGACTTGGAACTAGCTGCTTTAGCCGCCGTGCAGCAGTCCGGTCAAACAAATCTTCACCTCATGTTACCGTTTGTCCGCAGTGTCGAAGAGTTTAGTTTCTGCCGTCAGCGCGTCGAGCAAGCAGGACTAACTCAAGTTGCGCAATTTCAACTGTGGATCGTGGCAGAAGTGCCTTCAGTGCTATTTCTACTACCCCAATACGTCAAAGCAGGAGTTCAAGGAGTCTCCATTGGCACGAACGACTTGACTCAATTGTTGCTGGGAGTAGACCGCGATCGCGGCGAGTTAGCCGCTAATTTAAACGAACGCCACCCAGCAGTCCTGCAAGCGATCGCCCAAATTATCCAAATGGCGCAGCAAGCTAATATTTCCTGCTCGATCTGCGGTCAGGCTCCCGTCCTATATCCAGAAATTATCGACTCTTTGATCCAATCGGGCATTACCTCTATTTCCGTCGAACCGAATGCCGTCGAACAGACTTATAGGGCGATCGCCCGTGCCGAGCAAAGATTGCTCCTGGCTGCTGCCCGTAAGATTGGAGCAGAGGGGCAGAGGAGCAGAGGGGCACGGGGGAATTAACTATTCACCACGCACTACTTCTCTTTCCCAATTTTCTGATACCTGTACGGGCGGGTTCACCCGAAATATTTGTGAGTTACAAAGTTGCTCGGTCAACCCGCCCCTACCATACCTGGCTCCCGCTAGTACGCTCTAGCAAAAATGACTCGCCGATCTGTTTGCCTACCCGTATAAAAACATTTCCCCGTACCTTGTTGTAAGTCGAAAGGAATGCAGCGTCCGGTTGCTTTGGTTTCTTCTTTGATTTTCTCTTCGTCGTCAGAATTACCATCAAAGTAAGCAACATAAAAACCTGCTTTTTCTTCGATCTGTTGCTGAAATTCAGCGTAGGTTTCGACAAAGTGCAAATTCTGTTGCTGAAATTCTTGCGCCCGTTTGAATAAGCTAATTTGGATATCCTCTAATAAAGTTTTGATTTGCGATTCCAAATCAGTTTGAGCCACATTAATTTTTTCACCAGTATCGCGACGAACTAACACAGCAGTACCATTTGCTAAGTCTCTCGGACCCATTTCTAAACGCAACGGAATGCCTTTTAATTCCCAATCGTTAAACTTGAACCCTGGACTTAAATTATCCCGCGTATCGACTTTAAATGAAAACGCTTTTGTGGCTTTAAACTGCTCTTGTAGTTCGGTAAATCGAGCTAATACTTGCTCTTTTTCCGCGTCCTTACGATAAATCGGCACGCCAATCACCTGTAGAGGAGCAATGCGCGGCGGACAAACAAAACCGCGATCGTCGGAGTGAACCATAATGAGAGTACCGATCATTCTAGTTGTAATGCCCCAACTCGTTGCAAATGGATACTCTTGTGTTCCTTCAGCAGACAAATATTTCACGTCAAAGGCTTTAGAAAAAGTCGTGCCTAAATTGTGGCTCGTACCGACTTGAATGGCGCGTTTATCTTGCGTCATTGTTTCGATTGTATAAGTATGTACTGCCCCAGGAAACTTTTCATTTTCTGTCTTGCGTCCGGCAAATACTGGAATAGCTAAATACTGCTCGACAAAAGTTTTGTAAATTTCTAACATTTGCCTTGCTTCAGCTTCAGCTTCATCAGCAGTTGCATGAGCTGTATGTCCTTCTTGCCAAAGAAATTCGGTTGTGCGTAAGAAAGGTCTAGTTCTCAACTCCCAGCGACAAATATTTGCCCATTGATTCAACAGAATTGGTAAATCTCGATAGCTTTGAATCCAATTACGATATGCTGACCAAATAATAGTTTCGCTAGTCGGTCTGACAACGAGTGGTTCGGATAGTTCAGCGTCGGGATCGACGGTAATTTCTCCCGATTCAGTCAGTTGTAGCCGATGGTGAGTCACAACAGCGCATTCTTTGGCAAAGCCAGAAACGTGTTCGGCTTCTTTAGAGAAGTAGCTGACGGGAATAAATACCGGAAAGTAAGCATTCGTGTGTCCGGTGTCTTTAAACATTCCGTCCAGGGTTTGCTGCATTTTCTCCCAAATCGCAAATCCTTCCGGTCGAATAATCATGCAACCGCGAATCCCAGAGTCTTCGGCTAGCTTAGCTCTGTCTACAATGTCTAGATACCAGCGGGAGTAGTCTTCATCGCGTCTGGTGATTTTGAGTGCATCAGCTTTCTCTGCCATTAACGTTCCCTTGTGCCTTGACGATCTCAGATTTAGTCTAAAGCATTAGCTGCCACTGTTAAGGATGTCATTTAGGTTGGATGCGCGATCGCAAAACCCTGGCAAGAAATACAATGTTAAGATGGCAAGCTCTGAGGGTCAAGAATGGATTATTCAGTTGCGATCGCGGCACTTACAAAATCCGATCCTATCCTTGCTACTCTGATTCACCAAGTTGGTACTTGTCGCCTCGATCGAGTCCAGCAAACGGGAGATTTATTTTTCTCCCTCTCCAAAGCCATTATCCACCAACAACTTTCAACTAAATCTGCAACTGCGATTCACCAGCGATTTTTGAAAATTTCTCCCGCACAACTTCCCTCCGCCTTAGATATCCTCAACACTCCAGATGAAGTTTTGCGGGGAGTGGGTATTTCTCGTCCCAAAATTGTTTACTTGAAAGACTTGGCAGCCAAGGTGACAAATGGATTGCCTACCATCGCCGAGTTGGAATTAATGGACGACGAAACAATCGTTCAGACGCTTACCCAGGTTAAAGGAATTGGACGTTGGACGGTGCAGATGTTATTAATTTTTCGATTGCATCGATGGGATGTGTTACCTATAGATGACTTAGGTATTCGAGCTGGCGTGCGCAAAGTCTACAATTTGGCAGAGCTACCCCACCGTAAAACTGTAGAACAATTGGGACAGCAATGGAAACCTTATTGTACGATCGCATCCTGGTATCTTTGGCGTAGCCTGGAACAGTTATCAGCGAACAGTGACCAGTCAGGGGACAAGGAAGACAAGGGGGACAAGGAAGACAAGGGAGAAAAAAACAACAGTCAACTACCAATTAGTACTCCTCACTACCCACAAATGACAAATGACAAATGACAGATGACAAAATTATAGGTATTTGGATTTTAGGCGATCAACTTTGGATGGGACAATCAGCACTACAAAGTTGTGTCGATAAAAAACACCATCAAGTTATTTTTATTGAATCTTTGCGCCATGCTCAAGAATTACCCTACCACTTACAAAAATTGGTATTAGTATGGTCGGCGATGCGCCATTTTGCCGAGGAGTTAAAACAAGCAGGATGGAATGTTACTTACAAGCAAGCTGAAGATTTTCAAACTCCTCTAATAGAGTGGATTCAACAAAATCAGATTGCAGAATTACGGGTAATGACACCGAGCGATCGCCCTTTTGCTAAATTAATAGAAAGCTTAAATCTCCCTTGTCAAATTCAATTTACACCCAATAATCGTTTCATTTGGGGTGATGCAGAATTTATCCAGTGGGCGAGTTCTCGCAAGCGCCTGATTATGGAAGATTTCTATCGAGAAGGTAGAAAGCGGTTTGATATTCTTATGGTAGGCGATTTACCCGCAGGCGGACGTTGGAATTTTGACAAAGACAACCGCCAGCCACCTAAAGGTAAACTAAAATTACCGGAAGCTTTATGGTTTGAATGCGATCGCATTACTCAAGACGTGATTGATTTTGTCATACAGTCACCTGCATTTAAAGATAGTCAAAAGTACTGGCAAATCCAACCTTTTCGCTGGGGAGTTACCCGTCAACAAGCATTACAAGTTCTTGACTTTTTCATTCAAACTCGCTTGTCTAATTTTGGACCCTACCAAGATGCAATGGTAACGGGAGAACAGACAATGTGGCACGCGATGCTGTCTCCTTACCTCAATTTGGGGTTAATTCATCCTTTAGAAGTCGTGCAAGCCGCAGAAAAAGCATATTACGAAAATCAGGGTGAGTGGGAACTCAATAGTATCGAGGGATTTATTCGTCAAATTTTGGGTTGGCGCGAATATATGCACGGCATTTATATCTATATGGGTGAAGATTATCCCACAAAAAATTGGTTTAATCACGCTCAACCCTTACCTGAGTTTTATTGGACTGGAAATACGCAAATGAATTGTTTGTACCAGATTCTCAAGCAGGTAAAAGAAATTGGCTATGCTCACCACATTCAGCGGTTGATGATCTTAAATAACTTTGCCTTAATTGCAGGGATTTCACCGCAAGAATTAGAAGATTGGTTTCACGCCGCATTTATTGATGCTTATGATTGGGTAATGCAAACAAATGTCATTGGCATGGGACAGTTTGCTGATGGGGGAATGATGGCATCGAAGCCTTATGCAGCGTCGGCAAATTATGTCAATAAAATGAGCGATTATTGTAAGAATTGTTATTATAACCCTCGCGATCGCACGGGTGAAAAAGCTTGTCCTTTCAACTTCTTCTACTGGGATTTTCTCGCCCGTCATTACGATAGTTTAAAAAACAATCACCGTATGAGTCAAATGTTGCGAAATTTAGAAAGAATGTCAGGGGAAGAATTGGGAAAAATTCGCGATCGGGCTTCAGAGTGGCATAAAATTAATTCGTTGACGTAGTAGAGTGGCTTTCATTGGCAACCTCAAGCCAACCTTCAATAGCATCTTTCAAGTTAGTCATTACTTCTTCCATTGTTTCTCCTTCAGTAATGCAACCAGGAAGTGCAGGAACCTCTGCCCAGTAGCCTCTCTCTTCTGCTGAGTGAATTATTGCTTTAATTTTCATATACTTAGCTAGTTATTTTTGTATCAGCATATAGTACAGCCTATGTTATTCTTGATTGTATATTAATTTTCTAGCTTTAATTTCTTGAGTTTTTTATAATCGCGCTCCCAAGATTTTTGTTGTTCCATAGTTTCTTCTGGCAATGGATCTTTAAACATGGTCTCACAATAAAGTACTAATTCTTCTACAACTCCTTTTACTCCAAAAGCCTGGATATAAGCTTGCAATGCATAGTTGAAAAATATGTCGCTTAATTCATCTTCATTGAGACTTTGAAAATATTTATCAATAGGAAGGGGATGATTCATATAATAAATTTTGGCTCTACTTGTCAAAACTAATTTTATTAAGCAGTTAGTGACCGTTTCTAGTAAAAATTGTGTTAACATAAACAGTAAGATTACCTCAATCAACATAGTAATAGTAAAAATTGTTATGGTGTTAACAATCGTAGCTGAAACTGCTCCACTAGATACTAATGCTGATGGCGTGGTTCGAGTAGGAAAGACTCGCGTAACTCTCGATACTGTGGTTGCTGTTTTCAAACAAGGAGTAACGGCAGAAGAAATTGTTTATCGTTTTCCATCGCTCAAATTAGCTGATGTGTATGCAACGATTGGATTTTATCTCAACCATCAGCAAGAAGTTGAAGCGTATCTCCGGCAACGGCAGAAACAATCGCAAGAGATTCGCAAAGTCAATGAATCGAGGTTTGATTCGCAAGGATTACGTGACAGATTGCTTGCCCGTAGAGTAGAGCGTTCTTCAAAATGAAGTTTTTAGCTGATGAAAACTTCGACAACACAATTATCAGGGGTTTAATTCGCCGTAACTCCAACATTGATATCATTCGCGTTCAAGATGTAGGTTTATCGGGTAAAGATGACCCAACTATATTGGCATGGGCAGCACGAGAAAACCGAATATTACTTACTCATGATGTTGCTACAATTACGCGCTATGCCTATGAAAGAGTGGTAGCAAGTCAGCCGATGCCAGGAGTTATAGAAATTAGTTTAGATGCAGCAGTTGGTAAAGTTATAGAAGATATTATCTTGCTGCTAGAGTGTAGTTCTGAGAGTGAATTAGAAGGGCAAATTCAGTATCTTCCTCTGTAATTAAGGGATAAGTCAAGTATTAATTTTTATACTCACTAGCCAAAAACTCCAATACCAAATTATTAAACTTCTCTGGATATTCTAAATGAGGATGATGTCCGCAGCGATCGAAAATGTGGAGATGAGCGTTAGGTATAGTTTTAGCTGCAATATGCGCGTGAGCTACTGGTATAATTCTGTCTTGTTTGCCCCAAATTACTAAAGTTGGTACGGTAATGGTAGCAAGTTGACTGAGAATTGGACGAAACACTTGCGATCGCACTCCTAACAAGTGAAAATTCGTCTTAACCATCGCCATCAGTGCGGGTTTTCTTCCAGGTAAAGCAAAGATGGGATATCGCAGTTCCACCCACTCAGAAGGAATGCTTTGCGGGTTGAAAAAATTATTTTTTAACATCGGCGCTAGCAGGCGGCGTGACGGACGCAGTAACCTAATCAGCAAGGGTAAAGTTGTTAGGCGGATACCTAAAGCGATTTCCTTACCAAATCCCATGCTATCTACCAACACCAACTTATTCACCCGTTGGGGAAATAGCAAAGCCAGTTGTAAAGCCGCACCACCACCCATAGAATTGCCTATTAAAGTCGCAGATTCAATCCCAAGGGTATCCATAAAATCTTTGATAAACTGAGCCTGGTATGTAAGTGAATAGGAAGCTTGAGGCTTATCCGAACGTCCAGAACCCACCATATCGAGTGCGTAGACGCAGTGAGATTTTGCTAGAGTACCAATGTTATACAACCAAAACTCTACCGAACCTTGACCCCCATGTAACAAAATAACGGGATTTCCACTTCCCATCATCCAATAACGAGTATTAATAGAATCAACTTTAACGTATCGATCTACTGGTACTTGCGTCTGATTCATAATTCAAAAGTCAAAAGTCAAAAGTCAGAAGTCAAAACTGAGGAGATAGGATTCATAACGATTCCCCTACTCCCGACTCTCACTCTCCCACTCCCTCATTCTAAATGTCTAAATCTTACAAACATCTAGACGCGATCGCGACTTTATTTGTGACTGTTTTACTCATCTCAAATATTACCTCGACTAAAATCGTTAGCTTAGGATGGTTTACCTTTGATGGCGGAACGCTAATTTTTCCACTCAGTTATATTTTTGGCGATATCTTAACTGAAGTATACGGATACTCTCGTTCTAGAAAGGTTATTTGGTTGGGGTTTTTCTGTGCTTTTTTAATGGCTGTAACTTTTAGTCTTGTTGGCGCGTTACCTCCAGCAGCAGATTGGAAATATCAAGAGGCGTATCATCAAATTTTAGGCTCTACTCCGAGAATTGTCGCTGCAAGTTTAATAGCTTACTGGGTAGGAGAGTTTTCTAATTCTTTTATTTTAGCAAAATTGAAGATCTTAACTCGCGGTAAGTGGCTGTGGACTCGCACGATTGGCTCAACTTTAGTAGGGCAAGTTTTGGATACGGCAATATTTATTTTGATTGCTTTTTTTGGAATTGTTCCCAATAGTGTAATATGGGCGCTGATTGTATCTAATTATTTATTTAAATGTGGAATTGAGATTTTATTTACACCTATGACTTATATGGTTACTAATTGGTTAAAGCGTCAAGAGCAAGAAGATTACTACGATACCAATACGAATTTTAATCCGTTTCGTTTTTCCAAAACAAGTTAGTGTAAGAATATCTGGAGTTCCGCGCTTGAAGTTTTAGATCTCGCTTCTCCCTAGTTCCCTCCTTGAGAAGGGGGGAACAAAGCCCCCTAGAAAAGAGTTTTAGGGAATCGAGTTCGTAACTTCTAAGAGTAAAAAGTTAGAATAATTTACGATCAATTGCTAGTACAAACCAAACCAAAGACAAAATCTTGAATCGTCGTCTTAAAATCAGGATCGCCAGCAGCAGGCTTCACCGACAAACTCAACCTTACGGGATTTTTGACTCTTCCCAAAGCAAAAAGATTGCCAATATCTCGCCGAAAAAGTTCTGCCTCTGGTAATTGTCCCGTTACCGTACTCGGATCTCCATTCGTCAATGTTGTTATTTCTAAATCGGCGAAATCTTCAAAATTTAGAAAATCATTCCATAGACTAGCTACAGTTAAAGTATCCCAGAAAAATAGTGTATCAAAAACGAAAACACCAGGAGCGGGCGAATTAGCAAATTGAACATTTTTGATATATTGTGCGGGGGCAGTATTACACTGAGAAGGATTATCTTGAATGCGTTGGGCAAACCCTTGCAAGCGGGCGAAATTTGTAGCATTTAACGGGACGACATCCGCCGGAATTCCTGAATTGAGAACTTTATCTACCGCAGGCGCATCAATCCAAAAATTGACTTCGGCATTATTCAGGGAATTGAAAGCTTTTTTGTGTTCTCCAGTTTGAATATTCTCAAAATTCGTTCCTGGAAATGGTAAATGGTGCGAACCAAAAACATGTTCTCCATCTTGATAGTAAATGTTACCTTCCGTCCAAACTGGAAATGGTTCGTTTAAACGATAGTTACCATTAACATCAAAATTATCGGCTTTATTTTCATCCAAAACACCACCCATGTGAATAGTAGAAATAACAGAACTCAAATCGGCAAGTTTGATTTTCTTAGGACAGCCGTACTTGCGAGGATTTTTTTCTATGTAAGAATAGGCTCTTGCTAAGTTAGTTACGGGTCCAACAGTAGCGATTGTCAGTGGATCGTCTTTTTTGTATGCTTCACAGATAGAAGTTGCTAAATAATTAGCCGCTTTCTTTTTCGGATCGATCAGATCTACTTCTCGTAGTTGAAATTGCTCTAAAGCTGCTTGAGCTTGCGGCAGAATATACCTTAAAGTTTCATCGCGAAACGTTCGATTAAACTCGTTCCAGCAGACAAAATCGCGGGGAGACGACACGAATTCTTGATGGAATAGACAAGGTTCTAAAGCTGGTTTACCTGCAAATGGCAACTGTACCCGTACTGGAGTAAATTCAGTTCCAGGGACGGGTTGACCAAAATCGTCAGCCTCGTTCGGTACGTCAATAGTTGTCGCACTTTCATCACAACCAGAATATATTTTTGCATCGCGATATTGAGCGATCGCTAAAACTTTTTGTGTCAGTCCGTCAATCGATCCTGCTTCAGGACTAAAATCGCCTAGCAGCTCTCGTTTTAATTCTGGATAACCTTCAGAATTATTACAATAAGATTCTCCGTGTGCCATCGTGGTGATTCCAATCAGTTTGACTGGCGGAGATTTCTGTTGCGAAGCAAGGGCTAGAGTTAAGATGGCATAATAATCTTCAAACGCGCCATCGTGATCGAAGATAACTCGAATTGGACGATCGCTAGCTATGGCAGAATTTGGCAAGCAAAAAGTAGCGGCAATAGCTGCGATCGCTAATCCAGAAACGAGTTTTTTCAGTTGACAATTTAACATAATTCACTTGTCTGCAAATGGAGACAAGTTAGCACGAGCAAAGATTGTTCTTGGTATCGAATTTTACTCCTACTATTGCGATCGGACTACGCCATAGAAGATCCCCCCAACCCCCCTTACAAAGGGGGGCTTTGTTCTCTGGCTGTGAAGGGGGGCTTTGTTCTCTGGCTGTGAAGCAGGGCTTTGTTCCCCCCTTTTTAAGGGGGGCTAGGGGGGATCTGCGAAGAATTGAACTCAAGCGCCCGAAATGCATTAAAATCAAATCCTTTGCACCTGACTAGAGTGCATTCACCTCAACTAAAGCATCGCCAACAGCGGCGGCGTGACCCATATCTGCAAACGCAGACGAGGTAGCAGCATTGATGGTATTATTGGCAAGGCTGAGTTTACGCCAATATCCCAAAGGTGCGATCGCCACCCCAGAGCGAGTCATATCGCTGACAATTGCAGGCACTTGGAAAGAACCGCGATCGTTAAATACCTTCACCACTTGACCGTCAGCTATACCCCGCTTAGCTGCATCGTCGGGATGAATAATCACTCTCGGTTCGCCTTGAAGTTTGGCGTGCTTGGGTAAATTGGCAAAACAGGAATTGATGAATTGGTGTGGTTTCGCCGAGAGGAGATTCAACGGATACCGCTTTGCGAGTTCGGGGTTGCTTGCTGCTGATTCCCGTTGTGGCGTGTAGGTAGGTAGAGGATCGATTGGTTCTCCTGGTTGATATTCCTCATATCCCTGACGAAATGCTGGCAAGACGAAGTTACTATCTACTTTTGCGGTAGCCAGAAACTCGCATTTCCCTGACGGTGTGGGAAAATTACCCTCAGCATGGGGAACGAGATCGACTTTCAACTTGCCATACCCTTGCTGTTGCAGCGACTCCATACTCATATCCTGCATGACCGGAGCTGACCAGTCGAGGACTTCCATCGCCAGTTGTTCGTCAGTCAATTTGAAGCATTCTTCCTCAAAACCCATCCGCGCCGCCAAACGGCGGAATAATTCGGTATTGGGGACGGCTTCACCCAAAGGTGCGATCGCGGGTTGGTTTAATGTTACATAGGTATGACCCCAAGAAAACATCAAATCTAAATTTTCAACTTGAGTCGTTGCAGGCAGGAGAATATCAGCGTAGTCGGCAGTATCAGTCATAAAATGTTCGCTGACTACTGTAAATAAATCTTCCCGCGCCAAACCAGCGACAATCTTGTCTTGCTCTGCCGATTGCGTCACGGGGTTGCAGTTGTAAACAAATAGCGCCTTAATTGGGGGTTCGAGACTCAGTTCACCCGTTAGCGCCGCACCTAACTGCCACAAGTTAATTAATCGCGTCCCAGGCTGAATAAATTCAGGGCGATGCACGACTTCCCAACGGATGGGGAAGGGCCACATCGGAGCTTGCAGCAATCCGCCGCCCAAATGTCGCCACGCACCGACTAGGGCAGGCAAACAGCAAATAGCTCGGACACCCTGACCACCACCTGTTTGTTTTTCTAGCGCCACTCCCAAGCGGATTACTGATGGCTGGCTAGATGCATATTCCCTTGCTAGTGTCAAGATATCTGACACGGGGACACCCGTTATTTGGGCAACTTTCTCTGGTGGATACTGGGCAACTCGTTCTTTCAGTTCTGCGTAGCCGAGAGTATACTTTTCTACATACTCGGCATCGATCAGATTTTCGCTAATAATAACGTGCATCATTCCCAAAGCCAACGCCCCATCCGTACCTGGACGCAAGGGGATATGCCAGTCAGACTGATTTGCAGTACGAGTTCGCACGGGGTCAATTGAGACTAATTTCGCCCCGTTTTTACGTGCCTCTTGGATAAATGACCATAAATGCACGTTAGTGCTGAGAGCGTTACAGCCCCAAAGAATAATGTATTTAGAGTGCTTGAATGTATCGGGGTCAGTACCGTGAGTTAGTCCGCAAGTCATCATGTAAGCGGTACTGGTGCAGGAAGCGCAGAAGGTACGTTCGCTAATAGTTGCACCCAAGCGATTGAAGAAAGCATCACCCACAGTTAAGCCATTCAGCAAACCTTCATGTCCGAGATAGCTACAGGGCATAATTGCCTCAGCCCCATATTCGTCAATAATTTGCCCAAAGCGGCTGGCAATCTCATCTAAAGCATCATCCCAAGAAATGCGCTCGAACTGTTTGCTACCCTTCGCACCCACGCGCCGCATCGGATAGAGAATGCGATCGCTACTGTAAACTCGATCTAGATAATCGCTCACTTTGCCGCAGAGCGTACCACGGGTAAAGGGATGGTCTGGGTTTCCTTCTACCTTAGTAGCGCGACCGTTTTCCACTGTCACCAACATCGCGCAAGTATCGGGGCAGTCGTGGGGACAAGCACCAAATACGACTGATTTTTCCTTGGCTGACTTCTCACTGGCAGTACTGACCATAGATCTATCTCTGCTAGAGCGAATGTTTAATATCTAAAGATCGAAGCAGTAATTGTGTCGTACTATTTGTAAGCAAATTTACAGTTACTTGCTTGTCTGATGAATCCTTAATCTTTCTTCTGTCACCTTAGCGGGAGAAAAATAGATGGTAAAACTTTCTCTTTCACTGCTAGAGCATGGTTGAGCCACGTCCTGCCGTTACTACTGTTGGCTTCGTCGATGATGAGTGCAATGACTACCAAGACCTGTTTGGCGATGTGCGGACGCAGCGCACCCCGTGGCAGGTGGAACAGATTTGAGCCAGGCGGTTAGAGTCGATCGAACAGTTGGTTGGAGAACGTTCAATCCAGCGCCTGTATTGATGCAACAGGCGATAAAAAAGCCGGAAAAACTACCGATTCTGTTGCCAAGCAATACATTGGTAACTTGGGTAAAACAGATCGTGGAATCGTGTCAGTCAACGCTGATGCAGTCGTAGATCACATCACGTACCCATTGCGATTGAAGATATTCAAACCACGCTCACGACTGCAACCGGGTGATGTATATAAAAGGCGCGCCCCAATTAGCGGTGGAAATTTTACAAGCACTTGAGGAATGGAAATTCCGCTCTTGTGCTAGTACTAGCAGACAGCTGATATGGAGAAAGTGGAGATGTGATTCACGAATTTCTTCGCTTAAAACTTCCTTTTCTGGTTGCAATTCGTAGTCCTCATGGTGTGCTACTAGTAGTAGCAGGTCAGAAAGTCCATTACAACCGAGCCGCGTGCATTCGTTCAAGCTCTCTCTCATCGACCAGATGAAACTCGCTAGAGAGCGCGAAATTGTCTTTAGCAAAGCCCGTCCAATCCGCTACTACGAAATCAGTCAAACAAACAGCCCAACTACAAATCCACTTGAGACTTGGTTTGTGATGACTAATCTACCTAAATCTTGGCAGTTACAATTGGGGAAACGCTATAGCCTTCGCGGTTGGATTGAGTATGGATTTAAACAGGTGAAAAATGAACAGGGGAAGGGCAGATTTTCGAGTCACTGACTATACCAGTATTGAGCGGTGGTGGGAAATAGTTTTGAGTGCCTATTTATGAATTAGTTGGCACGCAAATGACTTTCGCACCCCAGCCCAGACTCGTCATACTCAATTTACTTCAACTTCAATTTTTATTCTGCTAGTGTGACAGAAGAAAGATTAGTATTTGTGAGATCGGAGTTAAAAGCGGCGAGAAAATTCTCGCTATTGAAGAGGTTGCCTTCGGTAGTTTGAGTCAATTCTGTTTGTCCAGAAGGGGAACCGCTACCAAGCGACGTTAGTAAATCTTGTTTGATTTGTTCGGCTAAAGAGTTAATACTAATATCCAGCTCGGTATTGACTTCGCGATCGCTAAAAATGCTTTCATTGATGTCAATACTTGGAGTCGTTGTTGATGACTCGGAATTCCAACCACTACCGAGTAAACTCAAGAAATCTTTCCCGACTCGATCGATCAGCGAGTCAATACCTTGACTAAGTTGGTTGCTATCGGCATCGCTATTATAGAAATTTCCCAAACTACTGGTTAGCAAGCTGTCAACCTCATCGCTAATGGCATTGCGATCGGTAACAAACGTCCAATCGCTATTCCCAATAACTAGCTTCCCATCACCAATATCCTTGAAGCCATTGGCTAAAGGATTACCAATAACTAAGTTATCGTTACCGCTAAATCTGTTGCCATTACCAATCGTTGCATTGCCACTACCGAAATACCAGTTACCATTGCCAATCGTTGCATTTTCACTACCAAAATGCCAGTTGCCATTACCAACGGTTTTGTTGGCATCATCAAAGTACCAGTTACCGTTACCGATGCTTTCATTAGCATTAGCAAAAAGCCAGTTACCGTTACCAATGGTTGCATTCTCAGTTCCAAAATACCAGTTACCATTACCAACAGTAGCGTTATCGTTATTGTAATACCAGTTGCCGTTACCGAGAAGATCGTTGTAACTAGCAAAAAGCCAGTTACCGTTACCAACAACTTCATTACCACTACCATAATGCCAGTTGCCATTGCCAATAGTTCTATTATTAGTAGCACTAGCCGCACTTTCAGGATCGGCTAAATCGGCAAGACTCGTCAGCCAGTCACTATTATTAATAGGTATGGGTAGATTGTTAAAGGCAAGGTTACTATTACTATCGCTAGAAGACGAGTTATTATCAGTGGTTAAACCGTTACCTTTGAAGTATGCGATCGCACCTTGAAGAGTAGTATCGCTACCAAAAGGCGAGTTGCCTTCACTAGAAGAATTAAGATCGATTAATTGCTGCCAGTCTCCATTAGCAAATATCCAATTACCGCTACCAGTAATAGAATTGTTGTTGTCATGGTACGTGCTACTACCACTCGTACTCAGGTTATCAGTATTGATAAAAGGATTGCCACCTCCAGCAAACGGGTTACTATCTTCGCTACCTGTAGGCGGATTATTGCTGTCAGCAGAGGAAGCTGGACTGCCTTCAGAAGGACTACCAATACCGCTAAAGATATTAGTTAAACCTTCTTCGCCTGTAACTTCGCTTAAAGGACCAAATGGCGACTGTTGCAGTAGGTTATTTAAATCGGTAGAGGAAAGATCGTTTTGAGTCGGAACGAGATTATCGCTACTAGTAGTATTGTCTTCGCTAACTAGAGGGCTTTCAGCACTAGTAAATGGATTATCCTCTTCACCTGGATTAACACCACCAGCGAATATATTCCAAAAGTTATCACCAGCAAAAGGATTACCACCGTAAGCTAAATCGCTTTCTGAATTGGGATTGTCGCTAGCAAATGGATTCTCTGCATTATTGCTATCAGCAGCATCACCAACACCACTAAAAATATTAGCAAGATCCTCAACATCTAAGACTTCACTTAAGCGACCGAACGGCGATTGTAGCAGTAGTAAATCGTTTACGTCGCCCGAGGAACCATTGTTACCTGGTTCAAAAGAGTTAGACTCAGAGGTGGACATGAAGCTACTTCTCCTAATTACTAGTACAGAGTTCTAAGTGGCAAAAATATTCTATATATCCAGAAATTAATCAGTATTAATTGCTAATGCTTTGCGCATTATCTTTGCAAAAAATACTTGTCTTGCTATCAAAGCTGAGTTGCTAAGAGTTAGCACTTGAACTACGAATACAATTACAGGATTAATTAATACTGTATTTGATACTAAAATAGTCTATACTTCGTAAGACATGATTGTCAGTGACGAATCTTTCGAGCAATTTGTTATTTATTTTTTTCTAATCGATCTAAAATCAATAAGCTGCAAGTCATGATTTGCAGCTTATTGATTATTTTTACTTACGTCCTGCAACGCCTCTAATATGGTTATAGCCAAATTACCGAAGCTGAATTTGTGTCAAGACTGGCTTGGGCTTGAGGAGCATTTAGCAATAAATTATTGTACTCATCGCTATGAGGAACTACGATCGCGTCATTACTAATAGTTAAGACTTGACTCGGAGTAGCTGCACCGCTGAAATTCCACTCGCTACCAATCGGATCGGGAAAATTGCCACTATTCTGATTGTTCCCGTCAGCAAAGATATTCCAAAAGTTGTCACCAGCAAAAGGATTGCCACCGTAGAGGAAATCGTTACCCATAGGAGAAATATCCTCCTCGTTGGTATTGCGATCGAACGAATCGCTATTACCAAAAACGTTGCTCGACCTGTCCGGTTCGAGAGCTTCACTGAAGCGACTAGAAGGCGAACCTAGCAAAATATCGCTGTGATTACTCGTGCGATCGCTAGCAGCGCTACTATTATCCAACATACTATGTTATTCGTTTACGAGTGGCAGATTATTTCTGAGTTTTTGCTTTTTGGTTTGACTACCTTTCACTGTGTTGGCAGTACCGCGCCAAACCATTAGGAAAAAAGCTCCAGCAATTAAGGTTCCCAAGCCAGTTTTTATGACATTTTTTGTCAAGTTTAGACTATTGGCTGTATTTTGTGATGCTTGTGCTTGAAATTTCTGCTCAGACTTAGCAATTCCAGCTAGAATTTGACTTTTTAATTGCTGAGGATTTTGAGATGTTGGCGCATTAATTCGTAAATTAAACCGAGACAATGTATCTGTAATTTCTCGATCTGTTTGAGCTTGACTGAGTTGTTGCTTGATAACTTGAAGCTGTGCTGATTGTTGCGCGATTTGGCGATCGCCTCCTTCGTGTATGCGCCAAGCAGAACTGACAATTAAAGGCAGTAGCAATAGAAACAATATGCCAGCTACCAGAGCCGCTCTAGACAAAAACTTGAAAATTTTAAAGTTTTTCTCGCCAATTAAGAGAAATACTAATCCAATTAATGGCACAGGCGATCGCTCAACCAGATGGCTTGCCATTTGAAACTCCCACGCAGGATTGGTAAAACCTGGAGGAATAAAAATACTAATAATATCTAAAAGTGACAAAGCCAATAAGACATAACCAGCTATGCGAAAAAGCGGACTAAACCAAAATTCTTCACTACTAGATTGAGACATGAAAATTTACCTTTTTGAAGTCAAAAGTTAAAAGTCAGAAATCAAAAAATTAGAAATCAGGTATTGTAGGAGCGAGTCAATTATCGTACACACTCACTAAGTTATCAGTCATAATGAACTCGCGAAACTGAAGGAAATATGTCTTGGCAGTACCATCAATTAATGAATGTCTGCTAGTACAAATTGCTGATTCTATGTCGTAACTTTTGTCTACTAGATACAGTGCAAAAGCGGCATTTAAAGTGACGAGATCGACCAGTGCTTTTCGTCCCTGTCCGCTAAGAATAGCTAGAAATTCTGCGGCGTTATCTGTAGCATTGCCTCCAGCTAACTCCGATTCTGGGACGGTTTCCATACCAAAATCTTCAGGCACAATTTGCTTTGTACTGATGCGATCGCCCCGTACTTCTATAACTTGAGAAGCACCCGCTAAGGTGATCTCATCTAGTCCATCCGAACCAGTAACAACTAAAGCCTCTATCCCTAATTCCATTAAAGTTTCTGCAATAATTTGCGCTACTGCTGGATCGCCACAACCGACAAGTTGATGTTTGGGTTGGCTGGGATTGAGTAATGGTCCTAGTAGATTAAACACAGTAGGATAACCGACTTCAGCCCTAGCAGCTGCGATCGCCTTAAAAGCTGGATGCCAATCCCGGGCAAATAGAAAACTCAGCCCAGTCGTCGCTAAACTTTCAACAGCCCGCGCTGTCATCGCTGTTAGAGAAATTCCCAAAACTTCCAGCAGATCGCAGGAACCATTAGGTTTAACTGAGCCTCGATTACCGTGCTTAGCAACTCGAATCCCCAAAGCGGCGACAATAAATGCTGCTGTGGTAGAAACGTTATAGCGCGGTCGGCGCACCCCGCCAGTACCGACAATATCGAGATCGACATGACCGAAGTTTGCTCGCCGCCTTCTGTCCCAAAGGACATCGCGATATCCCAGGAGTTCTTGAGTTTGGGCATCGACTACTGGTCGAGTTTGCAAAAAGCTGACAATTTCATTGAACTCAGCTTCACCCGACAAGAGATATTCCATCACCTGACGTGCTTGTTCTCGCGATCGCGGTGTTTGCATGTGATTGGTAGTTGGTAATTGGTAATTGGTAATTGGTGGCTAGTCACTAGTCACTAGCCACCAGCCACTCCTCACTCCTCACTTTCCACTGACAACTGGTAACTGATAACTGTTAACTGATTCTTTAGTCCAGCGATTCATGGCTTTACCGACAACGGCGAGTTCTTGCATCAAGGAATCGAACCGTTCTGGAGTAAGTGATTGAGGTCCATCGGATAAAGCTTTGGCGGGATTGGGATGGACTTCGATCATTAACGAATCCGTACCTGCCGCGATCGCTGCCATTGCCATTGAGGGGACGTACTCGGCTTTACCCGTACCGTGGCTGGGATCGATCGCGATTGGTAGATGGGTGAGCGATCGCAACACGGGAATAACTGATAAATCGAGTGTATTCCGTGCATACTGGCGATCGAAACCGCGAATACCCCGTTCGCAGAGAATCACATTTGGGTTTCCTGCTGCCATGATATATTCGGCTGCCATCAGCCACTCTTCAATCGTGGCTGACATTCCCCGCTTGAGGAACACTGGTTTGTCCTGCGCTCCCACCTTCTTGAGTAGGGGAAAATTCTGCATATTTCTCGCCCCTACCTGCACGATATCTGCTACCGCTGCCACCTTTTCCAGATCGGCAGTGTCCATCACTTCAGTAATAATTCCTAAACCCGTTGCATCGCGGGCTGCAATAAGTAAATTTAAAGCACTCTCCCCATGTCCTTGAAATGCATAAGGGGATGTACGAGGTTTGTAAGCACCACCGCGCAGGAACTTTGCGCCTGCTGCCTTGACTCTTTGAGCAGTATAGACGATCATTTCTTCGTTTTCTACCGAGCAAGGACCTGCGATTGTTACGAGCGGGTGGTGTTCCCCAAAAGGGACGAAACCATTTGGAGTTGACACAACGACTTCGCTAGGTTCACCATGACGAAACTCGCGGCTGACGCGCTTGAATGGTTGTTCGACCCGCACGACTTGTTCGATCCAAGGACTGAGTTCTTGGACTCGGAACGGATCTAATTCAGCTGTGTTCCCAACTAGACCGAGAACAATTTTGTGTTTGCCAACACTTTTTTCTACTTTCAAACCCCAGCTACTTAACTCTTCAGAAATTCGAGCGATTTCCCCTTCTGGAGTACCGCTTTTCATCACTACGATCATGTTAATTTTCCTGCTAATTTTTTATTTGGTAATGGGTAATTGGTAGTGGTGCGTGGTGAATGTTTTAATTCCGAATTCCGAATTCCGAATTCCGAATTGAGTACTAGCTCCCAATCCCTAACTTCACGACAGTTTGTACGTCCTTATCGCCACGTCCAGAGCAATTGATGACAATACGCGGACTGCCACTTAATTGCGGACAGAGAATATCTAAATAGGCGATCGCGTGGGCAGTTTCTAGAGCTGGAATAATCCCTTCTAGTTGAGCCAAATTTTTGAATGCATCTAATGCTTGGGCATCCGTGACGCTGTAATATTCGCCGCGTCCGATATCCTTTAAATAGCTGTGTTCGGGACCCACACCAGGATAGTCTAGTCCAGCACTAATTGAATGTGCTTCTACAACTTGACCGTCTTCGTCTTGAAGTAAGTAACTCATTGCACCATGCAACACGCCGACTCGTCCTTGCGTGAGAGTTGCTGCGTGTTTTTCCGTGCTGACTCCTTCCCCAGCTGCTTCAACTCCAATTAACCGCACTGTTGGTTCGTTGACAAACTCGTAGAACATTCCAATTGCGTTAGAACCTCCTCCGACGCAGGCTAAGAGAATATCTGGCAACCCGCCCCATTTTTGCTGACATTGGGCGCGAGTTTCCGTACCAATAACAGCATGAAAGTCTCGTACCATCATCGGATAGGGATGAGGTCCAGCAACGGAACCTAAAATATAATGAGTTGATTCTACGTTTGTGACCCAATCCCGAATTGCCTCCGAAGTTGCATCTTTTAACGTTCCCGTACCTGCCTCTACTGGGCGCACCTCCGTCCCCATCAGCCGCATCCGAAATACATTTAGGGCTTGCCGTTCCATGTCGTGAATGCCCATGTAGACGATGCACTGCAACCCAAAGCGAGCGCAGACAGTAGCAGTTGCAACCCCATGCTGACCCGCTCCCGTCTCGGCAATAATTCTTTGCTTGCCCATCCGTTTTGCTAATAAAACTTGAGCGAGAGCATTATTAATTTTATGCGCGCCCGTATGGTTTAAGTCTTCTCGCTTTAAATAGATCTGCGCTCCCGTGCCATCGGGTCGCTGGTAGTGTTGGGTCAGACGCTCGGCAAAATATAAAGGGCTGGGTCTGCCAACATAGTCATGCAGTAGTTGTTGCAACTCAGCCTGAAAGCTGGGATCGACCCGATATTGCGCGTAGGCTGCTTCTAGTTCGGTTAGTGCAGGCATTAATGTTTCCGGCACGTACTTACCACCGAAACGCCCAAACCGACCCAAGGAATCGGGTTGTACTTGTGAAAGATTATTAGTTTCTTTGATGCTAACCACGGTTTTTATTGGTAATTGGTAATTGGTAGTTGGTAGTTGGTAAGTCGTAAGTTGGGTATTCGGAATCAACTCACAACTAACCCCTCGCTCCTCGCTCCTCGCTCCTCGCTTCTCACAGAAATTGCTGATTTTAGTTCTCGACATAATTGAGCGATCGCCTGCAATCCTTCAGTTGAGTTTGCGGCTGCTAAATGTTTGACAAAGGCACTACCGACGATCGCCGCATCTGCGCCCCAATCTTTGACCTGACGTGCTTGTTCGGCTCCAGAAATCCCAAAACCAACACCAATCGGTTTATCGGTAATGCGGCGCATGTCTGTTAGCAGAGTTTTTACCCGTTCTTGTAAGTGCGATCGCACTCCCGTTACACCCGTAACGCTGACAAGGTAGATAAAACCTTGCGATTGACGAGCGATCGCGGCTATCCTTTCGGGAGAGCTAGTAGGTGCTACGAGTAAGGTGGTCTCAATGCCAGAATCAGCCGCAGCTTGAATTAACTCTGTCGCTTCTTCTAGAGGTAAATCCGGCACGACTAACCCCCGCACCCCAGCGCTGGCAATTTGTTGGCAAAAGGCACGAACGCCTCGGTTTAAAATCGGGTTGTAGTAGGTAAATAAAATCAACGGTGCTTTGAGATTGGGGCTGACAGTTGCTACCATTTCTAGCACCTGCTCTAAGCGCGTACCTCTTTGCAACGCACGGGTTGCCGCTGCTTGAATTACAGGTCCATCAGCCAGTGGATCGGCATAGGGAACGCCCAACTCGATAAAATCCGCACCATTGCGATCGAGAGTATATAAAGCTTCAGCCGTCGTTTCTAAGTAAGGATCGCCAGCTGTAATAAAAGGAATCAAAGCACACTCTTGGCGGCTGCGTAGAGATTGGAAGCGATTTGAAATTATTTGGGTCATGGGTAATAGGTAATGGGTAATAGGTAAGTCGTAAGTCGTAAGTCGTAAGTTAGAAGTACCTAACAACTAGCAACTACCAATTACCAACTACCAGTCTTAGTATTCAATAAACTACGTACAGCTTGTTCTACATCGGGTTGTTTAACGAGTGACTCTCCGACTAGAACTGCACGAACGCCAGCGTTGGCAACCAGGGATAAATCTTCAGCTGTATGTAAGCCAGACTCGCTGACAACGGTAATGCCCAAATCGCTAATTTGTTGCCGACGCTGTGCCATTAGTAGCCGTGTTGTTTCCAAATCGACGTGAAAGTTTTCTAGGTTGCGATTATTAATTCCAATCAGGCGCACATCGGATAGTGCTAGTACGCGATCGAGTTCGTCAAGTGTGTGTACTTCAACTAAAGCAGTCATGCCCAATTCATGAGCAATTTTTAAAAAGTTTTGCAAACTACTATCTGATAAAATGGCTGCAATTAGCAATACTGCATCTGCTCCAGCAGCTCGCGCTAGATAAATTTGATACGGATCGATAACGAACTCTTTGCATAATAGCGGTAGTGCCACACTTTGCCGAATTTTCCGCAGATTGTCAAAACTGCCTTGAAAGAATTTGCGATCGGTCAAAACTGAAATACAGGTTGCGCCGCTTTGTTCGTATGCTTGGGCAATTTGTACCGGATCGAAGTCAGCACAGATAACTCCTTTACTTGGCGATGCTTTTTTGACTTCGGCAATCAAACTTGGTTGGCGATCGCTTTGCTCGATCGCCATCAAAAAGTCTTCTGCCCACGGTGTATCGTTGACCTGTTTTTGCAACTCAGCTAATGGCATATCTGCTTGCAGTTGAACAACTTCCTGCTGTTTATGCCACACAATTTCAGCCAAAATATGACGCGATTTACTGTTAGATGCAACCTGATGATTGATTTCGATAGTAGCCATTGAGAACTCGGTTGTGAGGAATAAGTCAAAAGTCAAAAGTTATTAAAATTAGTTACTAGCTACTCGCAATTACCCATTAACCATTACCCAACAACAACAGATTTTGATGCTTGAAGATTGGCATAGTTGCCAACAATATTTTTGACAATTTTTAAGCCGATGTCGCTGTTTAGGGTCATGATTGATTCGGGGTGAAACTGAACTGCGGCAATTGGCATTTCTCGATGCTCGATGCCCATAATTACATCATCATGAGAAATTGCTGTAACTTTTAAATCTGGGGGTAAGAGTTTCGGTAGCGCAAATAATGAATGGTATCTACCGACTTCAAAGGATGTGGGTAAGTTCTCGAACAAATGAGACTCTGAATCTGTAACAAAAACGCGAGAAACTTTGCCGTGTTGAGGATAATTCAGTACTCCTAGTTCTCCGCCAAAAGCTTCGACAATTCCTTGTAGTCCCAAACAAACGCCAAAAATCGGAATTCGTCGATTGACGCAGGCTAAAACTGTTTCTGGAACGCGAAAATCCTTGGGTCTACCAGGACCGGGCGAAAAAACTACCAAATCTGGACGCTCGGTGTCGAAAACTGTTTCGCTAAAGCCGTGGCGTAGCGTTTTGACGATCGCCCCAGTTTGACGAATGTAGTTGGCGAGGGTGTGAACGAAAGAGTCCTCGTAGTCAATCAGCAGCACGTATGGACGCTGTTGCGGGCGATCGCTGATTAATTCTTTTATTTCACTTGACAAATCATTACCGATTTGCTGGGCGCGGTTGATGGTTTCAAACATGGCAGCAGCTTTCGTAATAGTTTCTTGCGCTTCTGCCTCTGGAATTGAGTCATACAAGACGGTAGCGCCAACTCTGACTTCGGCGATCGCATCTTGCAATCTAATCGTGCGTAAAATCAGCCCTGTATTCAAGTTACCGTTGAAGTTTAACCAGCCAACTGCACCACCATACCAACGCCGAGAACTAGGTTCGTGCCGTTCGATAAACTGCATTGCTGCACGCTTGGGTGCGCCTGTCACCGTTACTGCCCAAGTGTGCGTTAAAAAGGCATCTAAGGCATCAAATTCCGGTCGCAGTTGTCCTTCTACGTGATCGACTGTATGAATTAGATGACTGTACAATTCGATTTGGCGGCGACCGATCACTTGCACCGATCCAGGTTCGCAAATCCGCGATTTATCGTTGCGATCGACATCAGTACACATCGTTAGTTCGGCTTCATCTTTGCGGGAGTTGAGCAACTGACGAATTTGTTCCGCATCTTCAATCGCATCCTGTCCGCGCTCGATCGTGCCGCTAATCGGGCAGGTTTCAATATGCTTACCTTCCACCCGCACGAACATTTCTGGAGAGGAACCAATTAAATATTCGTTACCTAAGTTAAAAATAAATCCGTAGGGACTGGGATTGACTTGCTGTAATGTTTGAAATAATTGAGCCGGAGATGCTTCGCAAGCAGCAAAAAAAGTTTGGCTGGGAACAACTTCAAATAGATCGCCTCTTTGAAAGTATCCTAGTGCTTCTCGTACCAGTTGAGCATATTCACCAGGGGCGCGATCGCAATCTTGGGTTGGAGTTAGATGTTGACCCTTGTAGTCCATAGATTCACCTGTACGCGGTAAACCTCTGGTGCTGCTGTTGTCTATCTCAAACTCATACTGATAGCGAAACGCCGTTTGTTGATAGCGATCGACAACGACGAGTTCATCTGGCAAATATAATACTAAGTCTCGTTGGTCTGTGGGACGAGAATGCAACTTTGGCATTGACTCAAACTGAAATACCAAATCGTAGCCGAATGCACCATACAAGCCTAAGCGATCGTCTTCGCTACTGTGGAAAGTATGTAACAACCGACGAATTACGGTGAAAACAGATGGTTGCCTGCTGCGTTCTTCCTCGGAATATATTCTTTCGGCTAATTTAACCGTGCCAACAATACAATTGTTTTCTAGCTGGACTGTTTCTAATTGTGCGTCTTCAGATAGACGCGCTGCCAAATATGGTAATAAAACCACGCCGCGATCGTTATGCGCCCTCAGAGTAAAAGTATTCTCGCGGGTAGCAAGTTCCAAGGGTGGATTGACAAAGCCAATCGCCCATCGCTTGTAACGCCCAGGATACTCATAGCTACTCGTCAATACCCCTCCCCGCTGAGAATTGAGTTGCAATAACACCTCTGCGATCGCAGAATCGACCGGAATCTCGGTGGTAGAGTAAGAAACGCGAATACCGCCTTCGGTTTTATAGCAATGGGAATCAGGTATCATACGGAGAGCTAAAAGATATTTGGGATGCAAACAGGGATTGATGGAGTGGCTAGTGGCTAGTGGAGCCAGTGGCTAGTGGCTGGATTTTTTTCTAGTCACCAGCCACTAGTCACTCTCTACTGATAACTAACTTTTATTTTGTCCGTTAGAGAAAAGCTTATAAAAATCCAGCAAGCCTTACTATGAGAATTGTTTCGATAGGCTTGCGATTTTTTTCGATCTTGCTAAAACAGGACTTTCACTAGAAGAAATCAGGCATCCAGGGTGATGAATTAGCAAATAAAGCCGTTGCTGTGGCGATCGCTGATTCCGTAGCCTGGAGATATCCCATTTGCTGTAGTTGCTGGGGAGTGAATAAGTTTGTATACAACGGTGCTAAACCGCGTACGTCTAACTTCATCTCACCTTTACCACCTCTTGTCACCTCACCCCGTCCGTTGGCTACAGACAGAATAAACTTGCCCTGATTTGCGTCTAACAGATCGTCTTGGACTTCTAAGTGCAACTCTGATTCGACACCAGAGGGATAACCCCGTGCGGCTAGAGCTTTTTCTACATTAATAATTCGCAATACCCAACGCTCAACAAACTTGGGGTCTAGGGTTTGCTCTGGTAGTAATAAGCTCAAAGATTCAACTACAGAACCTCGCCACTGTACCTTATTGACCATTGAACGATGTTTAGCAAGAAAAGCCCAAAAACTTTTAGCTGCTGCTGTGGTAAGAATAACCCAGTCTCTCACCACCAAATAGGATTCATTTTCTCCTCGGCGTTGCCGAAAGATAATATAACCTTGGGGTTGGTCTAATGAACCTAGCAAATAAGCATAGATGGTTTCTTTTTCATCTGGCTGCATCAGTCTTTGCCAAATCGCTTGATGACGTTCGAGATTACCATTATTTGACTTTGCCTGCTGCTGATAAAGCTTTTGCCATTCAAAGTTCTCTAGTGCTACAGGTATAGCAGGTAGCGGCTGCTCTATTATCTGAATACTCTGAGTTGGAATTTCCCAGCTACAATAGCTTCCACCTTGTTCGTAACCAGCTTTTCTGTATAAGCGTTGCGTAGCTGGATAAAGTACCGAAAGCGGCATTCCACTCTCATGCAGTTCCCGTACTACATTTTGCATCAGAGCGATCGCTGCCCCCGATCCCCGATGTTCTGGCGCAATCCCCACGGCTGCAATGCCTGTCATCGGCACGCAGACACCACCATACCACTGCCCCATCGGCAGCAGCCCCAAACCTCCCACAACTTCTTTAGCTTGCCGGATAACGCGAAAATTGTCTACGCCAATCCTGTTAAGGTATGGCTCCGTATCGCTGGGAGAGCCGATAAAACATTGTTCGACAATCTGCCCCAGTTGCCGCTTCTCTATCTCATCTGCCAGCTTGCCGTAGGTGAATTCATGAATCATGAGTTTGTTACTAGCCCGCAACAAACTACAATTATACTACATAAGGTAGCAATGCCCATCCTACGTGTATTTCAAAAATCAAATAGCGATTATATCTATCAACTCAAAATACTTCTATAAGCATCTACATATTCTTGTTTCATTGCTGCATACATCTGCTCTAATTTATTTTCTCCCGATGTATGAGCATTAATCGCTACATTGACAACCTCGGCTAAATCTTTTTCCAATCCCAACTCATCGAGTGATAATACGAGTGTATCTTTGCTCAGAAGTTGCATAACTCCTACTATTTTCTGTTTGTAATAACTTCCAGAGTAAATTCCCACAGTAGGAATATTAAACAGAGCTAGGATTATATTAAAGTGGTAAGCACAACCGATTCCTACACGAGCGCCAGCCAAGCGACTTAAAAAACTGCGCCATCCCTCTTCATAAGGATCGCGAATAACTAAACTATTTTGATAATAGCGATCGAGGATTTCGAGTAAGTTGCGATCGCCTGGACCCGGTTCTCTACCAAAACAAAAGTATTCTGGTTGAGAATTTTGATTATCTAGTAACTGTTTAAGATAGTTTTCTAAACTGATTTTAATTAAATTGTAGTTATAGTCTGGAAAAGATTTCAGATTAATAGCTGTAATAGGATTTGAACTATAATTGTAATTG
The DNA here is from genome assembly GCF_000317125.1 of Chroococcidiopsis thermalis PCC 7203. Classification (GTDB taxonomy): domain Bacteria; phylum Cyanobacteriota; class Cyanobacteriia; order Cyanobacteriales; family Chroococcidiopsidaceae; genus Chroococcidiopsis; species Chroococcidiopsis thermalis. The sequence goes on along the minus strand of NC_019695.1, from coordinate 3,502,802 downwards.
CGTTGCTCGAATTTTAGCTGAGCGAGTGTAGGCAAAAGCAAAATAACATCGTCGCCTAAAACTTTAGTAGCTACGTTAATTTTCAAATTTTTAATTATCGACAAAGACTCCAGTTCTCTCACAAACAAATAATTAAACTTTTTGACAAAAAGCTTAAAAATTAAGAGACTTGCTCTACTTTTAAAAGGTCCTAAACCCAAACCCGTACCAATAACTTTTATCTTTGGATTAAAACTGCGTGCCAAGCTAATAGTTATGTATTCATAAATAATCACCTCTAACCAACGTTCGTTAAGATATCCTCCGCCTATGTAGTGAATGACATCTAGTTGCTTTAAAAAATTAATATATTCTTTGGTAAACAGAGCTTTTTGAAATAATTTATATGAAATGATGTCGGTAAAAATAATAATTGCGATCGCCACTAATTGACAAAAGCTTAAAAAACGCGATTGTTCTAACCATTCTCCTCTCAAAACATGTCCGAGGAGTTGGTGTACGACTAAGGGAAATTGAATCGGTATGCGTAACTGTTCTAGTTTCAAGTTAATTCGGTAAATGATATCCGACCACTCTACCGAATGCTTTAACTCTAAATCGCTATCAAATTTGAGTTGCGATCGCGATTCAAAATTCTTCGAGCCATATAATTCTAAATTTTCTCGGGTTAGTCTCAGATGCTTGCTGAAAAATTCTAGAGTTGAGATGAGTAAAAGATCGTCTCCAAAGTTATATAAATTGTAAGCACCTCTGAGATAAATCTTTTTCTTTTGATTCATAAAAATGCTTCCCCCAGTTTTTTTGGGGGTTATAGAGGAGCGAATAATAAGAATTTAAAAGATATTCTTCTTAATAAAATTACCCAATGGCTTATCTTTGATTCCTTGCCACAAGGCTGTATTTTTTAGCTTGGTACGTAATTCCAAACTTTTATCGTGGCTCACTTTACGAATCACCGCCATACCGTAATTAACTGGACTTGTCTTGACTTCCATTAACTCAAAATGAGGAGAAGTTTTAATGTATTTATCGATAACATATCGAGGACCATCCCAGTTGCAATATTCTGGATAAATGTCATGCAACACGATATATCCGCCAATCGCTACATGAGGGTAAAAAAGTAGAAAATCTTTTTCGCATCCTTCTTTGGTATGATCTCCGTCAATATAAATAAAATCTATAGGTTCGCTCAGAATTTCATGAATTCTTTCTCCTACGGCTACAGAGTTCGATTTATGAAACTTAACTCTATGCGCTAGTTGGGCATTTGCTACAGAATTTTGAGCGTATTCTAGTGGATTAGGTAAGTAGGCACGATGATAGGGGGGAGCGGGTATGATATCCTCAAATAGATCGATTGAATTAATCTTTCCCGCGCCTCCAGTTTGTTCTAATCCAGCAGCTAGCCAAATTGTAGAAATTCCCGTGAAACAACCAATTTCTACTACATTTTTTGGGGCAATATTGCCCGTAAGAGATTTTAAAAACTCTCCTTGCGATGGCGAAACAGAAGCAGGATAAGTAAATTTTTCCCGATACATTTTAACTAGAGTTTCTGCCCACGCATCAGGACTATTTTGTAAGTACTCTGGTATTTCGTAACCGAGACTCTCATCGTTAATATCTGGAAATAATTCCTCAATTAACTGCTGAACTTCATTTTTTTGTAAATACAATTGTCCGCTAATTTGATGTTGCTTTAAGTTCCTATCTGTAGCAATTTGAGCAATACGATCTGGCGTAATTTGAAATCTATGAGATAAGTGTTCGAGCGAATACAGATCGTTCGTGACAGATTCTACAGCCATAGTTATTTTCCTAAGTAAATTAAGACTTAAATTATTTGCGTATTAGAGAAGGTATTAGCCGAAGTTGTAGACCAATCAGCATTAACTAAAAACTTGCAGAGGTTAGGAATACCCGGATTACCCGTACCAAAGAAATCACCTCCATCTACGCTAACATTCGCAGCGTCTTCTATGTGGTCGAGTACTTCTCTATCGGCGTGAGCTAGATGTAATGTTACCCGATACATACCTTGAACTAAAGGAAAATTCTTAACCCGGCATAAAATATAACCTCGGTCGGAATTCAGCGTGAGGTTATGATTTGTAAAAGTACTTTTTAATAAAATGACTCTAACGCCGCGCTCGTCAATCAAATCTACACAAACAACGACGTTATTCAAACGCTCTCCTGTATTATTTGAATAGCCAATTGCAAAATCATAGTTTTTTCCCGATTGTAATGCTGGTTCTTCTTCGCCTTGTTCGTTTAAAAGTTTAAAACTAGAAACTCTTATTCTTCCCGAGCCACTCCGATCTCTTCTTTGACTTAAGGGAAGTTCTTTAGCTGTACCGTAAGCTTTTTCTAGGTAAGCTCTGACAACTTCTTCAGAACTAGCATTTAAACTAACAATACCAGATTCAAGTAAAACACCTCGATTGCAGAGAGATTCTACCGTACTCATGCTGTGACTGACGAATAAAATTGTCCGTCCTTCTCTGGCAACATCTCCCATTTTTCCCAAGCATTTTTTCTGAAACTGCACGTCGCCGACTGCCAGTACTTCGTCTACAATTAAAATTTCTGGTTCTAAGTGAGCCGCAACCGCAAAAGCCAGCCGCACGTACATCCCAGAAGAATAGTATTTAACTGGAGTATCTAAAAATTTTTCGACTTCAGCAAAAGCCACAATTTCATCAAATTTTTGTTTAATTTCAACTCGACTCATGCCTAAAATAGAGCCGTTGAGAAAAATATTTTCTCGACCTGTAAGTTCATGATGAAATCCCGTTCCTACTTCCAAAAGACTCGCGACTCTCCCTTGAATCCAAATCTCTCCTTTTGTAGGTTCGGTAATTCGGCTCAACAGCTTCAAAAGTGTAGATTTTCCCGCGCCATTGCGACCGACAATTCCTAAAACGTCGCCTTGTTTCACTTCAAAAGAAACACTTTTTAAAGCCCAAAATTCTTCTTTAGCTGAACTATTAGCTGTAGATTTTGCTAAAAATTTATGTTTGATAGATTTGGCAGTACTAGCGATCGCATCCCGTAAAGTTGAGTTTGGCTGCTGATGGCTGATGAGATATTTCTTTCCTAAATCTTCTACCCGTAATACAATATTAGACACGCTCTCAATCCCCACTAAATAACATCTGCGAAAGTACGTTCGGTTTTCCGAAAGTACCAAATGCCGCTGGCTAAAAGTACGGCAACTAATATTGTAGATAGAATAAATCCAGGTAAATAAATGGTTGATGTGCCGCTTAACGTTGCCCAACGAAAGCCATCAATCACCCCTACCATTGGATTTAACGAGTATAGCAAGCGCCATTTTTGCGGGATAATGCTACTACTGTAAGCGACTGGCGAAATATAGAAACCAAACTGAACGATAAACGGTACGATGTGCCGAAAATCTCGGTATCTAACGTTTAACGCTGCTAACCACAATCCACCACCAATTGCAGCGGCGATCGCGATCGCCGTAAAAAATGGTAGCGTTAAAATTCGCCAATCTGGGACAAAATTGTACCAAATCATCAACGCTAATAGCAGCATCCCAGAAATTAATAAATCTACGAAACTTACAATCACCGAACTAGCCGGAACGATTGCCCGAGGAAAATAAATTTTAGAGACTAAATTAGCATTATTAATTAAACTGAGGCTAGACTCTGATAAAGAGTTAGCAAAAAACTGCCAAGGCAACATGGCAGCAAATACAAGCAGTGGATATGGTACGCCACCAGAAGGTAGTTTTGCTAAGTTTCCAAAAACAAAGGTAGAAATTAACATTGCTAAAAATGGTCGAATTAACGCCCAAGTAATGCCAATCGCTGTTTGTTTATAACGGACTAAAATATCTCGCCAAGCTAAGAAGTAAAATAATTCGCGATAGCGCCATAAATCTTGCCAATATAATGCTTCCGTGCGTCCTGCTTTAATTGTTAATTCTTGCGGTTTCGTCTGCATACTGTCGCTTCTTCGTTTCCTATTTTGATTCTTCAAGCTTGAGATATTGTTGCCAAAAACTCATGGAAGTCAATTCAGGCGCAGCAGTTTTCCATTCTCTAACAATCGCCGACCATTTTCTAGTACTTATAATGACAATCTTAAGCCAGCGTATTATTAAGTTAATTCCAATTGGCTTATCTATTTCGTTTTGTAATAAACAACTATTTTCTTCTCGATAAATAGTCACTTTCTTTTTCCTAAAAACGCGACTAATCGTCCCAGCATGAGCGCTGTTTTGCCAAAGCATGACTTCGCCGTCGCTATGAATAAAATTTGGAAGTAAATGACCGTTAATCGTCAATAAACTTGCTAATTTCTGCCAAATTTTAGCTTTCGTTCTGGGTGGACTAAGCTCAGTATCCAGATAATAGTTTGGCTGTAAAGTTTGAGTCTTGTAACTTTTGCTCAATTGAACTATTTCTTGGTGTAATTTTTCGGGAGAGTTCTTTTTGAGAAGATTTGGTCCTTGAAGGTAATCTTCAAAAGCTCTGACTATCATCTCGGCATAATTGTATTCAAATATCAATAGCGCGTAAATTAAATCTTGAGTAAATTTAAACAGCGTGTTCGTATACTTTATAGTTCCATAAATAGTTCGTGCAATCAGATTATTGCGAGTGTAGTAATAACCATCCCATACGATAACTTTGCTATAAAATGGTTCGTGCCAAGCAGCAATAGATGGAAATGCTACAATCTGCTTACCCAGCCGCCTTTTTATCCTGAGACCGAATTCCATGTCATCTATCTTAATAAAGAAAGGTAGGAGAAATCCGATTTCCTTAACAAACTGACTGGGGACAGCGAAAAACCAAAAACCCCCGTAATCTATATCATCTTCTGATAAGAGTAAGTTCAGAGACTCAGTTTTTTGGAGTTCGAGATTGTGCTTAAGAGGAGCAACGCGAAACGGTGCTTTCTTAAAGCTTTGTGGGTCTTTATCGTATGCGGCTCCAGCCTCATATAAAATATGTTTTTTATATAAATCCAGCATACTACCAGCAACAGCAAAATCTTCTTTAGCGTATTCGTAAATGCCGAATAAACGATAGATTGCCTCTGTATCTAGTAAGATATCGTCGTCCATTAATAAAAGATGAGTGTAGCAGTCGGATTGTAAGGCTGTCACCATTCCTTTTGTAAAACCACCACTTCCTCCCAAATTTTCATTTGGAATTAACTGAAGTTTGGCATCAGGAAAATCATCTTCATTTAAGGTTTGACCGTTATCAACTACAAAGATTTGCCAAGACTTATTCGCTAATAAAGGATCTTGAAAAATTGTCTTGACTGTATTTTTGATATATGCTTCTTTTTTAAAAGTACAACTAATAATTGCCAGCGAGATATTTCTCACAGGTTGTTCTTCAGTGACGATCGCTCCCTCTATAAATATGCCGCGATCGCTCAAGCACTGAATTTCTAAATAAATTCTGCCTTGAGGTGTATGACTTTGCTGGAGAGTAGGTAAGGCAATTTTAACGCCATCTGTCATTCGGCACTGTTTGAATGTCTCTTGTCCGAGTAATTCTCGCTCTCGTTCGTACCCTTCTCTATAAACTGAAACTTGAAAATCACCATTTAGTCTCAACAAATAGTAAAGCGAATTTAGATTTGTATATTTAGCATAATAGCTTTCATAAAAAGAATTGAAATAAGAGTTAGTTGAAACAATTTCATTCTGCGCCAGAGCGATCTTTCCTGTCTCGCAGTCTACATCAATACCTTCAGTTTTACTGCTGGCAAAGTATAAGTTGAAAGTGTCCTCCGTTTTCGGAAAATTAATACGATTTACTACGTAGTACATACATCCTCTATCGGCTTAGAAATTTCGGTTTTGCTCAAATGAATTTTAAACTACTAAATCCTGATGCTCAGATTTTTCTAAGCTCGATTTTTCTAAATTGAGATATCGCCGCCAGAATTGCAAAGAGGTCAGTTCTCTTCTTGCCTGCTGCCATTCTCTCGTTACCTTCGACCATTCAATTCGACTTTTCATTGCAATTGCAATCCATCGAACTAGCAACTTGATTCCCCTCGATTTGTCAAGCTCATTTCGGTATAAACATTGACCTCCTTCTTTAAAGATGAGAATTCTTTTCTTTCTAAAGGCTCGCGATCGCCGATCTGCATGTTCGGCTGTTTGCCATAGTAATACATCTTTGTCTTGTGTAAAAACGTTAGGGAGAAAATGACCGTTGAGAGTTAATAAACTGACAATTTTTTCCATGAAAGTAGCCGTCGAGTCTTGTTCTGTTTGGCGGTGGGATGGTAAGTTATGATATTGGATATGTTGAGTTTGACAACTACGATCGAGTTTAACAATTTGACTGTGCCACTGTTCGGGATCGGCGTGCTGAAGAATTTTTGCCCCTTGGAGATAATCTTCAAAAGCTTGAATAAGCATTTGAGCGTTTTTATAGTCAAAAACTAACAAACTGGAAACAATAGCTTTCGTAAAATGTGCGATCGCATCTGCATACCTTAAAGTTCCATGCATGGCTTGAACGATCGAGTCGTTCCGGTAATAGTAATAGTTCCAAATCGAAGATTTCGCGAAAAAAGGTTCGTGCCATACCGCAATCCCCGGAAAAGCTACAATTACATCGTTGCCATACCTCTCTTGAACTCTCAAACAAAATTCAGTGTCATCTACCTTAAGGAATAAAGGTAAGAGTAACCCGACTGATTCAAAAATTGTTCGCGGGACGCTCAAAAAGTAGAAACCTGCCGAATCTATCGGTTCTGTTTCGACGAGTAGATTTAGATTGCTGACGTTTTGCAAGTCGAGATGATGATGTAATCTAACTATATTAAATGCTTGAAAATCTCTATTATGTAGTGCTTTATTATACAAAGCGCCTGCTTCATATAATTGATGCTTTTGAGATAAATCGAGCATACTACCAGCTATAACTAAATCGTGTTTGGCATATTCGTTTAAGGTAATAACTCGATAAATGGCTTCGCTTTCTAGCTCTATATCGTCATCTAATAACAAAATGTGAGAATTGCGATTGCTGCTCAAGGCTTCAACGATTCCTCTCGTAAATCCACCACTCCCACCAATATTTCTCTGACTAATTAATTTTGTTTTGCGATCGCTAAACTCCGAGTGATTCAAAGTTCCAGCATTATCTACAATTAAGATTTCTATCGATTTGCTCTGTAATAATTTATCCTGTAAAATAGTTTTGATGGTTCGTTTAATAAAAGCCTCTTTTTGAAAAGTACAAGCAACAACTGCTAACGAAACTTCGCGTTCTGGTAATTGTGGAGTCGCGAGAAAGCTTTCTCGTAGTTTTCCCGATTGACTCAAGCATTCTAATTCAAAATAGATTCTACCTCGCTCAGTTTGTATTTGTTGTAGCTCAGGTAGCTCGATCTCTGTTGCCTTGCCGATCTTGCAGTTGAGAAATTTTTCTCGACTGAGTAATTGACGAGAATTTGTTTCAGAAACCCTACTAGATATTTCTCGATAAACAGAAACTTGAAAATCTCCCTCTAGGTTCAGCAAATAAAAAAGTCGATCTAAAGTCGTGTACTTGGTGTAAAATGTTTCGTATAAAGAATTGAAGTATGAATTAGTAGAAATAAATCCTTGTAGAGCAAACACCACTTCTGGAGTCTCTGCACTATAGTCGATTGCTGCTTTATCGTTGCATTGTAGATATAATTTAGCAACTTCTGCCGATTTTGGTAGTTTTGTTCTACCTACTATATGCATGGAATCTCCTACTGAGTTTTGATTCGCGGGCTTTAACTCCTGTGAAGCTGGGGGAGGATTGAGTGTTTAAATTCCAATTCCCCCACACGCCGTTCTAAACGCGCGCTAATTCTCGATTCGCTTTTTCTGACGTATCGTCGCCAGCTTCTACGATTTTCTTATAGACCATCAGCGCTTGAGCCACTACTTGATCCATGTTGTAGTACTTATAAGTTGCTAGCCGTCCTACAAAATGTACTTCTGGTGTCGCATCGGCTAACGCCTTGTATTTTTTGTAAAGTTCGGTATTTTCCGGTCGCGGTACGGGGTAGTAAGGATCGCCCTGGGCGCGAGGAAACTCGTAAACGATACCTGTTTTTAAATGTTCTTGCCCGGTGAGGTACTTGAACTCTGTAACGCGAGTATACAGGTGTTCGTTAGGGTAGTTCACGACGGCAACTGGCTGATGCACGGGCGTATTGATAGTTTCGTGCTTGAATTCCAAAGAACGGTATGGTAACTTGCCGTAGCGATAGTTAAAGAACAAGTCAATGGGACCTGTATAGATCATCTTGCTAAACGGTATGACATCCAGAATTTCTCTGTAGTCAGTGTTCAGCATCACCTTAATATTGGGATGAGATAGCATCTTCTCAAACATGCGGGTAAAGCCGTGTAGTGGCATGGCTTGATAAGTATCTGTAAAATACCGATTATCGCGGTTCGTGCGCGTTGCCACCCGGGAAGTCACCGACTTATCCAGTTCAGATGGGTCCATATCCCATTGCTTGCGCGTGTAGTTGCGGAAGAACTTTTCGTAGAGTTCTCGACCGACCTTATTCACGACAACATCTTCAGAAGTGCGAATGTATTCTTTGGGTTCTGCTACCGAGGCAAAGAAATTTTCCAGCTCAAAAGAAGTGAGACTCAATCCATACAGCCGATTTACCGTATCGAGGTTAATTGGAATCGGGACTAATTGACCGTCTACGCTAGCCAGTACGCGGTGTTCGTAAGACCGCCACTGAGTAAATTGCGAGAGGTACTCGAAAACGTCCCGAGAGTTTGTGTGGAAAATGTGGGGACCGTATTTGTGAATCAGAATACCATCCTCATTGAAGCAATCGTAAGCATTGCCACCTATATGCGATCGCGTATCGATTATCAGAATTTTTTTGCCTAACTGACTCGCCAGTCGTTCTGCTAAGACGCTACCTGCGAAACCCGCTCCCACAATTAGGTAATCAAACATTACGATCAATAGCTCCTTTTAATTTCCATTTTCTGTAGAATTCGATATGAAATATCTCAAAATCTTTGAAACATTTTTGCTGCTCGTAACAATCGCTAAATTAATTGATTCAGCATCACTAGAAAAGCAGTTTGGTTAACCAGTCTCACCTTAGTAGCTACCTCTCACGCCCTTCTATCATATTTCTATTTGCTATTTGCGATCGCACATATTCAGTAGGCTATATAGTTTTCCTACAAGCTCACTTCTATCGAAAGGGTGAGATTCGCAATATTTTTAAGTATATTAAATTACGCTAAAATCAAATCTATTTTTTGTTTACTATTTACCAATATAATTGATGAGATGGTAGTTATATACTCCAAATCGTATAGCGATCGCGATCGCTCAATTCTATGTTTGGTAATCAATTATACAAACCCTGATTTGGCGCGAAGCTGCAAAAGTACCTTGACTCAATGTCCTACTCACTAGTTTCAATTAATGGTAATAACAGCGTATGCTCGATTTTTTCTCGAACTTTACGACTAACAAATAAACTAGTAGTTAAACATTTTGCCAATAATAAATTAGCATCATAATATTGTTTCAATATTTGTTTCTGTTGCTGGCTGAACTGCCAATTATGCCCAATATTGCGTTTTAACCGGATTCGTTGTTTTAAATGCTCCGTCCAAGCTTTACCATTAACTTGCCACCACTGCTGAAACTGTTGTTTGTTTCGACCTAAGTTGGATAACTGCTGTTTCATTTTTTGCAACTCTCGTGCTAGCTCTGGTTCGCTATTACGAGCGCGAAATATTGCCCGGTTTAATACTCTTTCAATCATGCGTTCTGGATCGGAAACGCGATGTATAGATTCAGGCAAAAGCAGAGTGCGATCGAGAGCAAGATCGAGAGCAAGACTAGGTTCAAGAGTGCGATTAAAGTTAACTTCTAAAGTTCTAGAAATCTCAAAAGTACTACCAAAAAGAGATAAGATATGAGCGAGCGCTAAATCGTAATAAAAAGCTTTAACTGTAGCAGATTTAGTATTAACAGATGCAGCGGCTTTGCAATTCACCCACTGTAAAAATCTTTGCAAGCTGGGTTCTAATATTAAATTATCAGTTTTTTGCTTCATCATCAATAGGAAATAATCAGCATTTTTTAGCATTCCTACAGTTAATAAAGCAACCTCTCGCCATCTTTTATCTGTAACTAGGCGATCGCTCAGTCGTTCTAACGTTAAATTTAATGTTTGAGGCGGAGACTGAGCAATTTTTCTAGCTGTAAAGTACTCTTGAAAAGTTAAATGAGAAAATGAATAAATTCCTCGCGCTCGTTCTACCAATAGTCCATGTTGGGCTTCAATCGACTGGAGTATTGCTGTACTATCGCACAAATCTATTTTTTCTCCCTGCAAGACGGATTCTACATAGTTAATAATATACTGCTCTAGTTCTTGCTGTTTTAAAAAGTATTCACCTTTGACAAAAGAGGTAAATGCGATGTGACTGAGTAATTCTTCTTTATGTTGTGTTGATAAGTTTTGATAAATTTGTTTCCGTTCAATGTTGCGTTTAGCATCCCACTTTCTTAAAAGAAGATCTACCCCTTCTCGATAAATTTCTAATCGACTAGCAGGAAGATTAGTTTCTTCAAAGATCGAGCATAATAAAGTAAGTAGTAAGGGATTATTTGCCAATTCTCGAATCGACGCATTACACCTTAGTGTCTGTAAGAACTTGGGTATTTTATCTGGTTTTTGAGCAAACCATTTGCTAGCAAATTCAGCAATATTATTATCGTTAAAGTCTCCCAACTCTACTTCTACAAATTCTTCAATAGTAAACTCTTGAGCTGCTGTCCGACAAGTAATTATAAAGCGATTACGGTCAAACTGATTGTAAAAGCTATTAATTGCAATTAAAACTCTTTCGCTATCTATATCTCTAACTTCGTCAAGTCCATCTAATAAAACTAGCATTCTACCTTGTACTAGCAGATCTTTAGCAGCATTTGGTTCGACTCCATAATTATCAAAAATTGTTGAAATCCACTCTAATAGCGTTGGGTGATGTTCTAATTCGGTAAAAACTTTTAAGCTAATAAAAACTGGGATCAGATCCTCAAATAATCGTCCTTGAATACACTGAATTGCGATATATTTTAAAAAGGTGGTTTTGCCAGAGCCAGGGTTGCCCAAAATCATCAATTTGGGATATTTTTCAATCGCTTTTATGCCTGGAATTAGCTGGGAAATATCGGGATAAAAATGCGAGCGTTTCGAGTGGCAATCGAGACGAACACTCAGTAAATCGTTGATGCTTAAGCGTTGGTTTCTACCAATCTTCTCTAAAACATTTACGTTAGTAAAAACATCATTTAATTTAGTAGGCTGAGACATATTCAGGATGCGCACGATACCGCACTTCGATTCAATATAGGTGCGTGTTTTTTGCCTAACATCTTTTACAAGCGTCTCAACATCATCTTTTGAGGTAACAATCAACTCCTCTAAACTAAATTCATCATCTGGTATTTCCGCGATCGCTTGCCAAGGTAATTGTAACTTCTGACAAATTTTGTGAAAGTTTTCCCGTCCAATCGGTTTACCAACGAAAAATTTTTGTACCGTAGCGCGAGAGATTTCCAATTCATCAGCAAGAGAAAGTTTAGACTCAAAATTGAGCAGTGATTGGTTAGCGCGACTAATACCGATAGTAGATGCTTTGAGCGATCGCCCAGCCCTTTTTCCCATTACAAAAACCTTTATCAGTTATCAGTTCTCAGTTCTCAGTTATCAGGGAACGGGGAACAGTTGTCAGTTAATTCTAACTTACGACTTACGACTTACGACTTACGACTTCTTCAAGATGCTGAAGTATTGACCAAAAAACTTCTGTTGGTTCGAGTACTTCGCGATCTTCTAGCAAGTCAGGTTTTTGTGTAATCAAAAGTGGACCTTCACTCAACCCTGTATGCGTACCATGACAACCACCGACAAGCGATCCATCTAGAGGAATAACATCCATGAGGTAGCGGAAACCTAACTGCTTTTTGAGCAGAGTTAAGCCTAATTTCGCTCGGGGAAACTTGAGCTGAGGATCGAGAAACAGTTCGACGGGATCGTAACCGGGTTTGCGGTGAATGTCCACTGTCCTAGCAAAATCGGGAGCGCAGCTATCGTCCAGCCAGTAATAATAAGTAAACCAAGCCTTCGAGTTGGCGATCGCAATGAGTTCCCCCGAGCGCGGATGATCGAGATGGTAAGCTGATTTATCTGCCTCATCTAAAACTCGCTCGACACCCTCCGTTGCTTCTAGTATGTCGCGTACCTTGGGGATGTAGGCTGGATCGTTAACATAAACATGGGCAATTTGATGGTCGGCAACCGCAAAGGCTATACTTGCACCAGCATCCAGTAATTCCCGCCCTAATTCTTCTCGTACTGCTAATAAACCATTTTCCCGCAGGATTCGATTTAAGTGAACGGGTTGAGACACGGATGTAATCCCGTACTCGGACACAACTATAACTTGAGTGTTGCGCGCTTCATAGAATTGAATCAAATCGCGACAAACGGTATCAATTTCTTGTAAATCTTTTGCCACCAAACTTGCATCAGCGCCGTACTTTTGCAAGCAATAATCTAAATGAGGCAAATAAACCAGCGATAATGTGGGGCTATAGCGATCCTCCACCCATTTTGCTGAATTAGCAATCCATTGGGTAGACGCTATCGAAGTGTTAGGACCCCAAAAATTAAATAAGGGAAATTGACCTAATTCAGTTTGAAGTTGCGATCGCAAGTTAGCTGGCTGGGTGTAAATATCGGGAATTTTTCGACCATCAGCAGGATACATCGGTCGTGGGGTAACGGCATAATCGACCGTGGAGTACATATTGTACCACCAGAACAAATTCGCGCAGGTAAATGTAGGATCGTACGAACGCGCCACTTCCCAAATTTTGGGAGCCTGAATTAATTTGTTAGACTGTCGCCAAAACTTGATTTCGCACTCGTCCCGAAAATACCAACCATTACCGACAATGCCATGTTCGTTAGGATATTTCCCTGTTAAATAAGTCGCCTGTACCGAACAAGTAACCGCAGGTAACATCGATTTAACAGGAACGACTCGCCCTCGCGCCGCCCAGTTGGACAAAAACGGCGTATGCTGTCCTAAAAGGTTGGGTGTTAAACCGACAACGTTGAGTACAACAGTTTTTTTCATTAGCATTTAGCTTTATGTCGCGACGCGATACTTTTTTGAAATGCCGCTCTTGCAGTTAACCTTTGCACGTATTCCAAAACAGCAGGATATAAATTTAAATCTACCTTGGACATTGTTTGCTTGATGTCGTTTACCACATCTGGATAAGCGCTGACATCCATTCGCATCATAATAGGAATATAAGCCAAGAGCGCACCCACTGCTACATCTGCTATAGTAAAACGATCGCCTGTTAAAAAAGGTTGCTGTTGAAGAATTTGATTAATTGCTGTTAATAATTCTGGGACTTCGTGGAGATTTTCTTTAACAAAAATTGCCGACGAAAGTGTAGAATTACCGAATAAAATCCATTGATTTAAGAGCGATCGCCGTTCAAAAGTTATAGGTTCGCCATACTTTTCGGCAAGATACAGTAATATCGCGCCAGATTCCCATAATTGAAAATCTCCATCTGCGATCGCTGGTAATCTTCCCATCGGATTGATATTCAGAAATTCAGGCTGTTTGTGGTCTTGAGCCTGCATATCTAACTGTATGTATTCATAGGGAATCTGCAATTCTTCTAAATACCATTGCACGATTGAAGCACGGCTAAGAACGCCACCGTAGAGTTTTAGCATGATTAGAGGAGAGTGGAAACTAAAAAGGACAAGGGGGAACTCGGGGACCCCGCGACCGGAGGGAGTGGGGATTAGGGGGCAAAGGGGGACAAGGGAGCCGAGGAAACTATGAGCAACTACCAACTACCACTGATAACCAACAATTGTTAACTAATAACTGTTAACTGATAACTGACAACTGATTCATATTCGCGCTGAATTGAGCTGACTAAATCTAGTTTCATATCTTCTGGAAGAACATCCCAGGTGTAGGTTTCAATTTCTAAACAGCTGCAAATGCGATCGCGTTGCAATAGTTCGAGTACGGTTTTAATGTGGTCTTGGGTAGACTGCAAAAATTGATAGTCGCGAATAAAAATCGGGACGTGAAAGTGAATCCGCAACTCGCAAGCTGGTATTTGCTCTAAATCGGGTAAGGCAGTGACTAAATCGGAATATCGATATAGTTTACCATTGCGATCGCGGGCGATCGCTTGATGGAGATAGGTCGATTCCGCAAACGGACGCAACTTTTCTACAACCTGACGACGCTGTGCGGCTGGTTCGGGAACGATTAGCTGTAAAGCAGAACTGAGTTGAATCTTCCCAATTTGAATTCCTGCGGCACGAAATCTTTGAAATACAGTCGCAGGTTCTTCATATTCCACGGCAAAATGGCAAGTGTCGTAACAAATTCTGACGTGTTCTAGTAAGTGTGTTTCGGCTGCGGCTAAAGAAGTGCCTAATTGCTTTGCTAAATATCTTCCCCCTACGGGCAAAAGTTGTGTCTGGAAATAATTAATCACTTCGGCAGAATTTTCAACTAATCCATCCGGTTCTGGTTCTAAATCTAGATGCAACAATTTACCCGTTTCGGCACGAACACGCACCATTTCTGCAACAACTTGCGCAATGTGAATGCTGGCAATCCTGTAAACAAATGCGCGAGTCGTTGAATTTTCTTCAAACCAGGGTTTATATGATAGTGGTAATGTGGAAATACCACCATCTATCCCATCTGGCAACAACTCCGCCAGAATTCTTGTCAGTCGCAACGTGTAATTCAACCGCTCTAACATAGACCAATCGGGAGCATAAACCCGATCTTTCACCACTTGATGATGAAACCCGCCATAGGGAAAGCCATTCAAGGTAAAAACATATAAATTGCGATCGCGCAGCCACGAGCGTAATTCAATTAGATTATTTTCTACTAATAGTTCCCTAGCCGCCACATCTGCCAAACGCAACCCAATCCCAAATGGTTTTTCAGGAGCCAGCCGTTGCTTCAATGCGGGAATGTACTGCTGGAGGTTAGCAAAAACTTGGTTCCACCCCTCACCAGGATGAATGTTAGTGCAATAAGTTAAATGTAAATTGTTATCAATTTTCATTGATGGTAATTGGTAATTGGTAGTTGGTAGTTAGCAGTTGGTAGTTACGCGATGTGGAACTTTACTCTTGTTCCCCCCTTAGAAAGGGGGGCTAGGGGGGATCTCTTCGCAAATACCATAGTTTTCCGATCCCCCAACCCCCTTAAAAAGGGGGCTATAAAAAAGTCGCACATGGGGTTAGTTGGTAATTGGTTGCTCCCTTGTCTCCCTTGTCTCCCTTGTCTCCCTTGTCTCCCTTGTCTCCCTTGTCTCCCCCCTCTCCCTTGTCTCCCTGCTCCCTACTCCCTACTTCTGTCAGCTAAAATTGCGATCGCTTCCCCGTACAACAGCGGATCGACTTCGTGAACTTCAATTCCCTGTCCAAGCGCTTGTAGTAACATCAGAGTTAACTCGCCGCCCAAATGCTCTCGAAACTCGGTGAGTCCCTGAAATAAGCGGTCTTGTCTCATTTGGGGGACGTATAATGCAAAGCCTAGCGCCTCCAGAAGATCGAGTATCTGTTGCCACTCACCGCGCGAAAGTAGCCCTAGTAGATAAGAATAGGTGCTGTCCAATGCGATGCCAATCGCGACTGCTTCCCCGTGGCGCAAGCTGTAGTCAGTCAATTGCTCTAGTTTGTGCGCAGCCCAATGACCGAAATCTAGAGGACGGGACGAACCCATTTCAAATGGATCGCCACTGTTAGCTATATGTTCTAGATGCAACTGAGCGCAACGATAAATTAGTTGTTGCATGGCATCCATGTCTCGCCGCACCAACGCAGGAACAGAGCTAGCGATCGCGTCAAAGAAGCTTGCGTCTTTGATTAAAGCAACCTTGATTGCTTCGGCAATCCCCGATCGCCAATCGCGATCGTCCAAGCTGTAGAGAAAGTCGCAGTCATTTAAAACAGCATAGGGAGGCGCAAACGTGCCGAGAAAGTTTTTCTTGCCAAAGGCATTAATCCCATTTTTAACCCCTACACCAGAATCGTTTTGAGCTAATACGGTTGTCGGGACTCGGATGAGACGAATGCCTCGGTGAGCGGTTGCGGCTGCATATCCTGCCATATCCAATACAGCACCACCACCGATTGCCAATACATAAGAGTGACGACATAAGCCAGTTTGGTGAATTAGCTGTTGAATTTGTTCAATTGCCTGAGGATCGTTTTTGGTAGCTTCTCCACCAGCAACGACTTTCACAGCAGCTAGCTGGAATGCATGGTTATATCGCCGAGCATAAGTAGATAGTTGGGCAATCAGATCTTGATGCTGAGATACTAATCCCGCATCGACGATCGCAATTGCTTGTTTAGGACTATTTTCACTAGCTGTCATCACCCGTGCTAACAACGGATTATCTAATTGAAACAATCCTTTAGTGAAATGCACTTGATAGCGAAAGGTAACAGATACACGTTGATGAATTGGTTGCAGACTGTAATTAGTCTGACGCTGAATTTCGAGAATCATGTGAGGAGTGAGGTGTAGTGCGTAGTGCGTGGTGCGTGGGGAATTAGTAATTAGTAATTAGTCATTGGTCATTGGTAGTTGCTCCCGAGCGATATCTTCACCGACTCCCGACTCCCGACTCCCGTACGGGCGCACAGCTGTGCGCCCGTACAACTTCCGACAAATTACTTTTTTCCATTAATGCAGCGCGAGTCATGGCTTGTTTGAATACTTCGACTGAGTGAGAACCGTCAACTCTGACTTTGTTGTTAAAGATGAATAATGGCACGCTGGTAATTCCATTTAGCCGCGCAAATGTTGACTCAGCAATAACTGAGTTAACTAACGCATGACTGCCTAAAAAATTACGCAGCTTATTTGTATTTACGCCAACAGCATCGCCTATAGAAATCAAAGTGTCTCGATCGCCAAGGTTGAGGTTACGTTCAAAATAAGCTTGATAAATTGCTTCAACTAAAGTTGTTTTGAGATCTTCGGGCGTTAAAGCAACTAATTGATGAGCAAGAGTTGTGTTAACAGCCAAAGATATCTGATTAAAATCTAGCTTAACTCCTGCTCTCTCACCTACTTGACGAGTGCGATCGAACATTTGCTGTAGTGCTACCGCTTCGATTCCTTTCCTTGCCTGCATAAAGCTACGAAACTCATATCCTTCTGGCGGAATGGAGTTATCTAATAAGAATGGATGCCAGCGGATGCGAACAGCTTCACCATGCCATTGAGCGATCGCATCAAACAAGTGTTTTTTGCCAATCCAGCACCAAGGGCAAGCAAAATCATGAAAAATATCAATAAGCATAGGGGTAATGGGCAATTGGTAATTTGTAAGTCGTAAGTCGAAATTAATCGATTGCTTTGTAGAGACTTTACATGTAACGTCTCTACAACTGAGTAGCCGCGACCGCGTATTCTTTCTGTTTGGTGGAAGCTAAATTTTCTTGAGTTAAAAAGCTTTGGGCAATTTCAAATTCTCGGATTAATGCCGAACGGTCTTTTTGAAGAATAAGTTCTGCTAAACGGCTGTAGGTTTGTGCTAATCTCGCGATCGCTTCACATCTTTCTTCTGTGGCTAGCATAATATCTACGCATAAAGCTGGATTTTGCGCGAATAAGCGATTAACAATCTCAATTTCTTGCCGATAACTAGGAGTTGACATTAATAAGCTTCGATCGATATCGGTATTTTCTGCTGACAAGAACGCACCGCAACAAAATCGAGAAAAGTGTCGCGTTGCTTGGATCGTTACCATAATGCGATCGTGTTCTTCAGGTGTGCAGCTAATTAATTCGCCACCGCGATCGGCAATAAAATCTAATAACCACTGAAATATTTCGTCGTTTCGCCCAGAACAAATAACGACTTTTTGTCCAGCAAACGATTTAACGCTAGGACCAAACATCGGATGCAATCCCATCACGGCTCCGGCATGACTCGCCAGCATTGCCTGTACGGGTTGGGCTTTAATACTTGTAATGTCAGCTAAAGCTGTAGTTGGCGACAGATACTTGGCTGCACGTTCGATAACAGCTACTGTCAGTTCGATGGGAACGCTAACTATGACAAGTTCTGCTTCACCCAGCAGTTGACTGGCTCGATCCCAGTCCTGGTTTCCCAAACTACTGACTTGATGTCCGGCTGTAGACAGCTGATGGGTAAAAAACTGACCCATTCTACCCCTTCCACCAATAATCGTTATTTTTCGAGATCTATTAAAATTTGTCATTGGTCATTTGTTATTGATTGACTGTTAATTGATAACTTTGTAGAGACGTTACATGTAACGTCTCTACACTGACCGACTTCATGTCACAGCAAATATTTGTGCGAGTGCGATCGAAATAGGTAAAAGACACAAAACGAATAAGCCATAAGGCAAACTGGCGAAACCAGTGGCAATTGTTGCATCGAGAATGACGAGCGATAGTATGCCCGATCGCACGGCATTACGGATCTGTTCTGGGGTGGGTTGGCTTACAGCTTGAATAACGGGTGGTAATAAGTAGCCTGTAAATAGAGCGATCGCGGGTAATGCTGTGAGGATGTGATAATTGGGCAGCAGCTCTAATCCGAATAGTGCGGTAATGACTGTAATAATTAGTAAAAGCGCGATCGTCGGAGTATTACCTTTAGCTCCATGCACTTCACCCTGGCTGAGGCTAGTAATTGCAGCAATGTAAAAAATCGGAATAAGTGCTAAAAACCAATATTCACCAACTATTGCAGGCACGGCACTCATACCGAGGAGGAGATTGCCACCACGACACAAACCCATATTCAGCGCCCCTACTAAAGCCTGATGTTTGCCTAAACTGTCATACACGACTGCCCCAACTGCAATGCAAATAGCCAAAATTGCACTTAGAAAAGAGACTTGAGCAGCCGCGACTATACCAACAAGTAACAGCACGCTAGCTAGTGTAGCCGCGCTTTGACGCGATGCTCTCCCACTAGGGATAGGTCTTTCGGGTCGCTCTTTATTATCTAGTTCGGCATCAAAAACATCATTAAACACGACTCCACCACCATACAAACCCGTAGTCGCTAACAGCAACCATCCGAGTGCCTCCAATTCTAAAGTTCCAGCTTGAATCACCATAAAGCCAGAAATCGCAAATCCAGCCAGAATATCTGCCCAAGCAGTGATAATATTAGCTGGACGCATCAACTGAAGATATGCCCAAAGGCGATAGGAATTTAAACTTGTGGCACTCATAAGGGGTGAGGAGTGAGGGGCGAGGGGTGAGGGTAAGAAAGGGACAAGCGAGACAAGGGAGCAGGTGCGCAGGTGAGAGACAACCAACAATTAGCAATTACCAATTACCAATTACCCACACCTGATAACTGATAACTGATAACTGTTTACTCGATCAAAATGCATTCTCTGCTCGATCTCACGGTTGGTTCTTGTCCGCGTAGCACTGAGTTACCGTTAAACATGTGTCGCTGATCGATCGCATCTGAAGCCAGCCAGTCTGTTTCTTGTATTTGTCCGCTTTGGCTATATGCAGCTAGGGCATTTTCGTAGCAAACTGCTCGAACGTAAGTCTCTGGAATTCCCCGTTCTCGCATCAGTTGGGCAGTTTTGGGCACGGCAAGCGGATCGCTAATGCCCCAGTCAGCACTGCTATCGACAATAATGCGATCGCAACCGTATTGCTTGACAATTTCCACCATACGTGAATTTCCCATTTTGGTTTGCGGGTAAATGGTAAAAGCTGCCCAGAATCCCCGATCTAAAACTTCCCGTACTGTCTCTTCATTGTTATGGTCGATAATGACCCGTGCTGGATCTAAGCCATGCTCGACGCAAGCATCCATACTACGGCTCGTTCCTGCTTTTTTGTTGCGATGGGGCGTATGAATTAACACCAGCATATCTAGTTCTTTCGCTAGTTCTAATTGCAGGCGAAAGTATTTGTCTTCGGCTGGGGTTTGGTCGTCATAACCAATTTCGCCAATTGCTACCACACCTTCTTTGCAAACGTACAGTGGTAACAACTCCATCACTGCCTCGGCTAGAGCTTCGTTATTAGCCTCTTTCGGATTGATGCCGATCGTGCAGTAATGTTGAATGCCAAACTGACTCGCGCGAAATCTTTCCCACCCTACCAAACTATTAAAATAATCCTGAAACGTGCCAACGTGGGTGCGAGGTTGTCCCAACCAAAAGGCAGGTTCAATCGTCGCCACAATCCCTGACTCCCGCATAATTATGTAATCGTATGTAGTGCGAGCGGTCATGTGGATGTGAGGATCTATATAGAATTCGGAATTCGGAATTCGGAATTCGGAATTATTCATAATTTATACTCTTTTGTTGTTGCTCATTGGTCATTAGATATTAGTTTTGACTTTTAGCTTTTGACTTTTGACTTTTTCACTAATTCCCACAATTCGGGAGATACCGAGCGGTTAGCGGCTTGGCGTTCGCTGGCATAATCGACTAACATCTTGGCTAGTTCTGGATTGGCACGGCGATCGAGTCCTTGAATTAAATGCAGTGGACTACCAACAAATAATGCTTTCAATATCATTTGATTCCAAGCAAGATTGTCAAAATACTCGGCTGGATATGGATTTTGTAAGGCTACAGCATTAAATACATCAGTCATGTTGCTGCGTACTCCCTCAGCCGCCCGCGCTTTCAATCGCTCTGGGTAAGATAGCAATGGTAGAGCTTGGTAGAGTGCAACTAACTCCCTTATATCAGCAGCAGTAAAGACTTGCTCTAACGTTTGCAAGTATTGTGACTCGTCATGCTGTGGTAGAGCTAGGACTAGGAGTATCCGCGCAGCTCGCTCTACACTCCAATCGATCGGAAACCAACCTTTTCGGGCGATCGCAGCTGCTTGCAAGTCAGATGGCGTTAACTGCAAGCTGTTTTTGCCCGTATAGCGCGGCGTAGCACTAAAAGCTGTAAAAAATACTTTTACAGCCGCTCCTTGAGCAATTTGCGATCGCTTTTCCTCCAACCAATTCAAACCCGCGCGATCGACATTCCGCTCCAACCAACTATGAATTAAATCAGTGATGCTAACTTGTGTTGTAGTCATTGGTAGTTGGTAGTTGGTAATTGGTCATTGGCGATCGGTATTTGTAGGGGCGGGTTCACCAACAATCTCTACTTTTATTTCAAGATCTCGTCAAACCCGCCCTAACACCGCGACAATACGATTGTTCAGATGAATTTGATATTAATTAGTAATTGTTAATGGCTGATAATTGCCATTACCAATTCCCCATCACCCATTACCCATTACCTTTTTCAACTTGACCGCAGCAACGCCAGCACCTAAAACAGCTACACCCAAAAATGCAGAAGGTTCGGGAACTTCAGCAGATGATGAGGAGCTATCTACAACATCTAACACTTGAACGCGACCTTGGAAAAAGTCGCCAACATAAAGCTTGCCATCTTTCAAGTCCGAACCTGCCGTCCAGTTAAACTTACCAGGTTCGAGATCTAAGGGATCGCCATAGGGAGAGGGTGCGCCTAACGATAAAGGTGGTACGACATTGCCATTTGCATCGCGGGCAGGTTCGCCAAATGCACTTAGAAAGTTACCATTTTTATCGAATACTTGAACGCGACTATTGATAGAATCCGTCACGTAGAGATTATCTTTCTCGTCCACTTCAACATCGATTGGCTGATTGAATTCTCCCTCTCCAGTGCCTTCTTTGCCAAAAGTAAGCAGCGCGTCACCTTCTGGGCTAACGACTTGAATGCGGTTGTTGAACTGATCGGTCACAACTAAATTTCCATCAGACCTGACTGCTATGCCTGACGGTCCTTGAAATTGTCCAGGTGTAGTTCCACTGCTGCCAATAGAACCAGTAACCTCGCCACTTGATGAATTAAATTTCAAGATGCGATCGCTACTATAATCACCCACGTATCCATTGCCTTTATTATCGAATACAATGCCCGATGGTCCAAAGAAAGGTCTGCCTTCAATAAGTCCGCTAAATTGACCTTGAGCAATGGAATTGACATAGTTGCCTTGCGGATCGAAGACGTTAATCCGGTTGTTGTTAACATCACCCGCATACAAATTCCCAGTATTTGGTTCAAAGGCGATCGCTGATTGTCCGTCAGATTGCCCAGGTCCGCTACCCGTACCGCCAATGCCTTGAAGATAATTACCTTGGGAATCGAAAACTTGGATTTGATCGGTTACGTCATTAGCTACGAAAACATTTCCTGTTTCTTCCTGTACTGCTACGCCTTGGGGAATGGCAAGCGTACCTGGAGTGAATGGAGTTTCTCCTGCGGCAAAGTTGGCTGGTCTACCGATATCACCCTCATATTCTAAGGTAATGGAAGCGTTAGCTTGGGTTGTGGTGGCGATGACACATCCAGCAGTAGCGATCGCGATCGAGAAATTTCTGAATAAACTCATTTGCCTGTCTCCTCTTGGTATGGTTGCGCGATCTAAATCGAGGACTGAGATAAGGTTTGTGCTGGTTCTGGCGCGTTCGCGAAGCTTGCGCGAAGCGCATTCGCTTCTCGATCTTGTTGCTGTTTGCGTTTGAACCACGTACCACCACCCATAACTCCAAACAAGAGTAAGCCCAAAATAGATGAAGGTTCGGGAACGGCTGCCGCAGACCCGACACCATCAACTCGTACGAGTTCCCCCGTACCTGGTCCAACCCCATTGTTAACGACATAGATCTCACCATCAGGACCAATATTCAGACCCGCAGCCGAGGCAAGTCCTTCACCCGCAGCTACAAGAGTCGTGCGCGTACCATCAGGAGCAAGTTTGATTAGAGACCCTGGTAGATCTTGTAAGCTCTGACCACCACCTTTCCACTGGGCTTCATCAGCAAATTGCAACACCAGTAAATTACCGTCTTTATCAAATTTGATATCGGTAATTTGCGTAAAACCATCAGCAAAAACTTCTGGCTCACCGTTCTCCCCGATCCGCCAAACTTTTGCTTTACCTTCGGGATATGGAAAGCCCGTGAGTTCGCCAGCATATACGGCTCCATCAGGACCGATATCTACACCTGTAACTACCGATTGAATATCTACCTGGCTTGGTATTTGCCCTGCTGGTGGTCCAGCCGCCTCTTGCTCGGCTGGTACGCCAGGAACCGCATCTTGTCCTTGCTGTCCGGCTGGAGGTTGCTCTTGCCCCGCACCAGGAATAGATACGTTTGGTGGAAATTCTGGATTTTCTAAGGTTTGCCCAGGAATTTTTGTTGCTTTAGTCTCGCCAGTATCTAAATTCACATTCCAGACAACGTTAGCACCGCCATCACCGATATAAGCGGTATTGTCTTTAATCACAAAATCGAAGGGATTGCTAATTACGTCGTCACCACCTGGATTGGTTGTAAGTTCGGCTTTTGCTAAATCGGCAACCTCAGTTAAGCTACCCGTATTCAAATCCGTTTTATACAATTTGCCCAAGGTAGTCGTGCCTAACACTTGGTCGGGAGCAACTGGAGGTGCGACTTGCTGTTGTTCGGGTGGAAATTGGACGTTGGTAGAAAAAGCATTTAACTCTGCATCTCGGTTAGCTGGATTACCAGCATAACCAAATAGAACATAAGCATTACCACTAGAATCAAAATTGAGTTCTTGCGGACCCGATCCTTGCTCTTTAGTTTGTTGTAACGCTAGAGATTCAGTCCCGTCGATGACGCGACTTTGCGTACCATCTGGTGTAACTTTGGTGACCGAACCAGTGTTACCAGAACATATCGGCTCAAATTGGGTACTAGGAGACGGTTGACAAACACCATCTCCCCCTAATCCTGTCTCGCCTATGTAGGCATTACCTTCAGAATCAAAGTTCAGACCCCGTGCGTTGTTGAGTCCATCAGCGAGTGTTGTTAATGACGCAGCTCTGGCGGCTTGCGGTCCAAAAACAAGGGCAATAGAAACAGTTATAAGTGCAATCGTAAGTTGTTTGAGCTTCATACTTTTGGCAACTAATTAGTAAATGAAGTGAAAAATTTTAATGCCCCTGATGAAGACACCGAATCCCTTTTCCTCAATTTAAAAACAAAACGCGATCGCGCCTTCTCGTATTCTTCTAAGCAGAAGGTAAAAGATAGCTCATCCCTCTGGCAAAGGTGTCAAAATTACCAGCTTTAGCTTCTAGAAAACGCTTAATATTCATACTTTCAGCGCCAAAGTCCTCTACTTTTAATTTACCGTGACGCGGAGCTTTGCCGACTTCCCAGAAACTAATGCGATGTTGAATACATCCACGGGCTTCTGAGTTACCAAAGGCATAGGCACAAGGAATCAGAATCACAGGACTGCGCTGAATAAAATTGTATTCAGGATAAAAATAATCCTGTTCTACAAGGTAGTAATTCTTGAGATCGTGGGTGCGAAATGTAACTTTTACTTTCTGGTTATATTCATCTAAGAATTCACCAGATTCGCTACTGACTTCACCATCCGCTCGGAGTAGATGCGCCCATTCATCTAAATTACGTAAATCTTGTAAGTAGGCGATCGCAGTATCAAGCGGCGCGTCAATGTAAATCGTATCAGTATCAATTTTGTAACGTCCTTGAGCTGCTTGAGTCTCGCCAGCATTGCGTTCCAAAATTGCCTTGAGCGAGCGACATTCAGATGTATGAACTGTATGAATTCCCTCCATAATCATTGGAGTTCGGCGCGCTGGATCGACAAAACTCAACCAGTGAAAATAAACTCCTTTCTCATCTGTTCCTGGCTCTACATATTCGGGTGGAAATAATAGAACAGGATACACTTGAAAGTATTTTTGGTACTCAAAGCCACAGTGCCATTCTATACCGAAAAAAAGCGGATTTTCAATCTTTCTAACGTGGTAGAAAAGATCTCGTTGATAGCCAGAAGCAGTTCCTCGCCAGGTATTCTCATCGATCTGTTCGATCATCCGGCTAAAAAGAGTCCATTCATCCAGATTCTTTAAACTACAAAGATAGTCAAAAGCTATCTCTGGTGAAGTCGCAATATAAGCTGACGTAGCAAACGTATTTTTTTCCATCCGAATTGAGAATTACTAATTGGTTATTTGTCATTTGTCAGTAGCATGTAGATACTGATAACTTTATAAAGACGTTACATGTAACGTCTTTACACTGAGAACTGATTTACGCCGCGATCGCAAGTTTTCTTGCTTTTAATATCCGTTCTTCTGCAAGACGCTTAGAAGCATCTTGAGTTGTGATATTTTCTGCTTTTGACTTGGTGAAAATTTCTAGCAAAGTATCGTAGATGCTATGAATTTGTTTTAAGTAACTTGCCTCATCTGAAAATGTAAGTTCGTGGTAAACATTAATTAAGCCGCCAGAATTAATTACATAATCGGGACAGTAAATAATTCCTTTTGATTTCAGCATTGCGCTGTGAATGTTCTCATCTTGCAGTTGATTATTAGCACAGCCTGCAATAATAGAAGCTTGGATTAAGGGAATTGTCTCGCTATTAAGAATTGCTCCCATTGCACAAGGAGCAAAAATATCAACGTCGAGTGAATATATGTCTTCAGGTTCTACAACTTTTGCCCCATAGAGTTGCTTAATTTCCTCTGCTCTATTGTGATTTAGATCCGTGACAAAAAGTTTTACCCCACGCCGATGTAAATAGTCACACAGTTTTCCGCCAACATTTCCTAATCCTTGAACGGCAACTCGCAGTCCGTTCAAATCTTGTTTGTTGAACTGAAAGAAAACAGCAGCTTGAATTCCTAAAAACACTCCTAAAGCTGTTGCTGGAGCTGGACCACCAGCTTTTCCCGTTAATCCAACAACATATCTAGTTTCGCGCCGCATCTCCTGCACGTCTTCAGGACAAATATTCACATCTTGACCTGTAATAAAACGTCCTTGAAGACTATCGACAAAACGCCCATACGCCCTGAGCATTTTGTCTGTCTTCTGGTCGGGATTGGCAATAATTACTGCCTTGCCACCACCTACTGGAATATTGGCACAAGCAGCCTTATAGGTCATACCGCGACTCAGACGCAGAACATCTTGTAAAGCATCTTCTTCACTAGCATAAGGAAATAGCCGAGTTGCGCCCATCGCTCGTCCCAAACTCGTGTCGTGGAGAGCAATTATGGCTTTAAAATTCAGTTCTTTATCTTGAAAAAACAGGACTTGCTCGTGTCCCATTTCTTTAACGGTCTCAAACAGCTTCACGCATCTATCCTCAAATTAGGGGCTGGGGACAATTCAAGTCGCAAGTCGCAAGTTGCAATTAACTAGCTACTAGCCACTAGCCACTCACTATTCACTATTCGCTAATCATGGGGAATGAAACTTGTTCTTTAGCAGTTGATTTAACTCCTTGCGCTTGCAGGCTCTTGTTACGTCCGCCGGAAGGTGCGAGTCGCGAAGGGTCGATGATGACATCGACGACAAAAGGAAGAGGAGAATCGATCGCGCATTGTAATGCTGCTTCAAGCTCAGACTCTTTTTCGATGCGAATGCCATCAGCTCTCATCCCGCGGGCGATCGCCACAAAATCGACTTGGGGAATCGTTGCATCTGCACCTTGCAGTTTCAACATCTTCATCCCCTGTTCGCACATGTTGTACCGTCCGTCATTCAGCACGATCCAGATAGCAGGAATTTGATACTTGACGGCAGTGTTCAACTCGTTATTCATCAGCATTGAACCGTCTCCAGTGATGGCAACGGCTTTACTCTTACGTCCTATAGCTATACCAATCACACCTGCGACCATATGTCCCATCGAACCAACTCCGGTGCTGACTCGATAGCGATTTGGTTTGTCAATTCGCAACATGTGCGTTGCCCAAGTAAACGAATTCCCAGACTCAGCCGCGATCGCCGCATTGCTACCTTCAACCATCACCTTTTGAATTGCTGCCATCAAGACTTCAGGTCTAATTAAATCGCTAGTTGCAGTGGTAATTGTTTCTGGTTCCGGGTGGGGTAGCGTTCTATTTGCGCGACTTTTCAGAGTTGCAAAGCTTTGCGTCTTATCCATGTACTTGAGCAGCGATCGCAAAAATGCACCGATATCGGCTTGAACTGGTACTGTTTCAGCTGCTGGATAAGCAACTCCTGGAACTACTGGATCGATGTCTACATGAATAAATCCTCTCGCAGGAACCATCGTCGGATTCCAAAATGAAGTGGGTTCTCCTAATCGCGTTCCCAGTACTAAAGTTCGCAATGGTGGAGATTCTTGCATGTACTTCAGAACTGAGGTATGACCGCCTAAGCCTGTAACGCCAACAAACTGTGGATGGTCTTCGGGGAAGATCCCTTTCCCACGGGGAGAACACATCACTGCGGCTCCGGTACGTTCGGCTAGCTGATAAATCTCTTCAGCAGCATTTCTCGCGCCAAAACCCACCCAGATCGCAAAAGGTGCTTCGGTTAAAAGTTGCACGCAATGGGCGATCGTTTCCTCACTGGGGGTTATGAGAGCGTGGGAAAGGTCTAACTGAGGCAGTGGTATGCTCAGACTGCTAGTTTGTACGCCTGTCGGAATACTCAAATGAGCGACAAAACCGCCAGATTGTGACAGTCCGAGGGCAAGTTGGCGGGAAATTTGCGGTAATTGCTCGGCACACTCAAGTGTAATCGCGTAGTCGAACAGCACTCCTGGGGTAAAAATTCCCGCTTGTGGCATGGTGTAGGTGCTAGTTTCTTGTATTGCCCAGCGTCCGCGCTGTGCGGCAGAGGTACAAGCTGAGATTAATATAACTTTTGCTCCTTCTCCCCGCCCTGCTAGCAATCCCGTTAGCGAGTTCGTTAGTCCCGGTCCGGCAGTGGTAAAGACAACAACGGGGCGATCGCTAGCAAAACATGCTTCTACAGCTGCAAAAGCCGCTCCTCCTTCGTGACGGCAGTGAATCACCTGGATGCTGCTATTAGACAAAGCACCCCAAATGGTTGCCATTGCACCTCCAGCAACTCCAAAGGCATATTTGAAGCCTAAGTCTGCTAGCATCTGCGCGATCGCATCTGCAACTGAGGGCAACACAAGCATCTGAGTACTAGTATTGTTATCTCCCGGCTTGGCTGCGATGTTGCTGGAATCTTTGGAGTTGTAATACTTATAGCTAGGATCGAGAGACGATGCTGATTCGGCGCTACCAGTGTCTGGATGGAATGTGGTTTCTGAGTCGATAGAAGGAGATGAGCGAATGTGGTTGTCGGTCATTGCTGTTTGGGTGATAGGATTTTCAGCACGTTCCGATCGCGATCGAATCGTCAGAACGTAGAAACTCAAACCTGGAAAGAAATATTAGAGCTGAAATTTGTTTCTAACTTCCGTTGAGTTGGAATTGCTAGTCAATTTAGATTAGCAATTGCTAATTTGCAGTCAGTTTCGTGTAGATGACTTCCAAATTCAACGCCAAAAAATAAGCCACTTTTAAGAGTTATGGTTTAGCTAATTGTCAGTACTGCGATCGCCGATAGAATCAAAATTATAAAGTGAATTGGCGAGGTACTAACCGAAAAGCTTACATAACGCGGCATAGTGGTTCCAATGAGTAATTTTTTGATGCGCTTGCCATTTCTTTTGATTTAGCTTAGATTTAGCTCGCGGCAACGCGACAGCGGTGTTCGTTTCTCCAAGCTTGAGGACTCGTACCGTAAAACTGACGAAAGTAACGACTGAAATGGCAAACGTCTTGATAGCCAATGGTTTCAGCAATTTGACCGATAGTCTGCTCGGTTTTTTGCAGCAAGCAAATTGCTTGTGCCATTCGGCGTTCTACTAACCAGCGATGAACGCTCTTACCAGTTTGCTGTCTGACTAAATTAGTTAAATAAGCTGGAGAATAGCCCACAGCTTGTGCTATGTCACACAGAGTAATTGGTTGCCAGTAATTCTCTTCAATGAAGCGAAACACAGCTGCCATTTGAGAAGTTGCCGGAAAGATTGAGTGCAAAGCTGTAGAGTTTAAAGTTTCAGCAACCGCTGCTTTTGAAAGTGTCTGCCGATCGTTAGATGTATACCATTTCTGAATAGTCTCTCTCTTTTCCAGTTGGACGTTAATTGCTCTGAGTAATTCCTTTAAAGTACAAGGTTTAGTTAGATAATCATCTGCTCCTAACTCCATGCCTTTACGGATGTCATCTCGCGTTGTTCTACTAGTAACAAAGATGAACGGAATAACTGCTGTGGCAGGGTTTTTGCGGATGGCAGTTAGAACACCAAACCCATCGTATTCAGCTATTCTAGCAATGCCACACACGATTAGATCGGGTAATTGCTTTTGGACTTGTTGTATACCAACCGCACCATTTTCAGCACTAATGGCATGAAAACCTTTAGCCTCCAAACACTCTAAAAATAAATTGCGAGTTTGGACGCTCTCTTCTATCACCAGAATCTTTTTCACCATATCCTCTGCCATGAAAACGTTATTAACATGGGAAGGATTCATCTGAATGACACAGATCTGTCAAAAGCATTTTGCAACACTCTTGTCCTTCCATTGAATGCAAGAGTCGTTAAATTCGCTCGGTAATAACCTATTTAATTACAGTTTCAGAGCAGAGTAGCGTAGATACTACATATGTCCAATCCAATTTAGCAGGCAAGCGTTTACTGTATTAAGTGTTACTCTAGAAAATACGTATTAAGCAACGGACTTAACACGGAAATACTTGAGAAAGCTGAACAAGTCACTAATCAAGAGCTTAACAGAGATTTTGTCTACCTGCGAAAGCCACTATGTGTAGTTTATGTCTGATTTATGTCTAACTTGTTTTTTTTTGATTCAGCCAGCAAATATTGATAAGTAATTACTATCAAAATGAAAATTCTTGTTTTTAATTAGAGAGTTGTTGTGCTGTATACGCAAATAATATAAACGCATATGCTCATGCTCGCTCTTATGTAAATTAGTGCGATCGAACACACCTTTAGAAACCATACAATCTCATGCTTTTGATAGACGCGGGATTAAGAATACAGTAGCTATTGTGTTGTTTGTCGTTGATTTGCGTGTAATCTTATCTAAAGTCTCAGTCAGAGTTCGAGTAGCAAACAATCATTTCTAGAACGCCCGATCGCGTTTACTGTATTAAAAGTCACTCAGATTCAGCCCAGAAAAACCTAAGATTCAGCTCTTCACATCACGACAAAAACTAAGTGATGAAGACAAGTTAGGTATAAAAAAAATTGACTAGTTTAATAAAAAATTAATTTCAGCAGCGCTATTGATTTAACACTGCTGCCGATCGCACTCAAAACGATCGCCAAACCTAACTTCTACGACTTAATTGCTGGAACTGCAATCGCCAAGCGATCGTAGCAAAGATAGTCAGACTCAAAACAGCTATTCGAGAGCTAGATCTAGAATTTGTCATCTTCAACGTGTCGTATGTGTAGTCATACTTAGTTAAATCTAATGTGTCGGCTGGGGTAACGATATCATTTGCAGATACAGCAGGTAATAAAGATAGTTGATCTCCCGTCCCTTGATTGGCTGGGGTTGATTCACCTCCATCCCAGGGCCACATGCGATCGCTCAAATTTTCCCCATAATGACCACCTTGAGCGGGATAATATTGACTACCAGCATGACCGCTTTGCTGCCATTCCGCCCAGAGTCGATCCACATTAGCATGGATTAACCAAAATACCGGATCGTAAATCGAACTCGCAAGAGAAGCCATTGTACCTAGAGGTTCGGGGCGACCTACACTAGGGTCGAAATTAGCTCCACCTACAAAGCTGTGAAAATAATTATGCATGAATACTCCATTTTTTGGCTGACCGGAGGGATTTAATTGAATAAACCCTTCGATCGCTTGGCGAAAAGTATCGTAGTCGTTTGCAGCCAGAATGCGATCGACATCTGCTTGAGGTACTGGGTAATTATTCGTTGGCGGAAGTTGCATGAAGCGCAGTAGCACTTCACCCATCGGTTGTCCATCTGGTGTAATGTGCAATTCTGGGTACAAATTCCAGCCATTGGCGGCGCTAAAAGTACCGGGAACTGCACCACCCGAAAAATCGCCTGCATCTGGAATTGAGATTGTGACTCCTTCTCCATTGCCACCCGCAAAGTCATCTGAGAAAATTGCTGCTAACGCTTGGGGGTTCGTCCAGTCCCAATAAGGAAGCGTGACGTTAGGATCGACCGATCGCAAAGCTGTTTCAAATCGCCAGATAAATTCGCGATGCCAAGGTAATAATATCGAGCTTTCGTGAGCGCCATCATGCCCAGCTGCTGGACCTTTAGCATTGTTTGACATTAGCCCCATTGCCGCGACGTGTTGGGCGACAAACTCGTCGTAAATGCTAATTTGATGCTCGGGTAAAGTGGTATTTTTTAGGGTTTTAATTGCCTGGATGAAGGCTGCTTTCTCTGTAGAAGTGAGGTCAATAATATTTTTTCTGACGGCTATATTGTCGTCAGCACTGACAGAACTTCCCGATCCGATCGAAATAGCAATTAAACTCACAGCCAATAAGAACGCGATCGCGCGGCGAAACATCTTCATAGTCTTACTTTTTCTTCTCTTGCATTGCTCATCTGCTGAGGCAGTCACTAGAAAAACTAAGTTAGAAGAAGCAAAACAGCAAAACAATGGATAATTTTTTGAAGTCCTGTCGATTCTTTTGTAATTACGTCGATAATCAAAAAGATAGGAATCTTAGGGTCAATCTTCACCGCTCGTCTCTGACTCCCACGGATATTTAAGCTGGGGCAGGCTAGCGCAAGCAATAAGAGTAAGGTGGGCAATGCCCACCTTACTAACAATGAAAATTCAATTAATTTTTATTAAAATTGCTGCTTTTTTTAGAAAACAGTAAAATAGAATACAGAAACAAAATCGTTCATCTCTACAATTTTTTCAAATTCTGTCTTCTGGCAGATGTGATGTGGAGACGGAAGTAGGGAGCCATCCCGAAGGAACGCGCCTCATTCTAGTCAAACTACTAAAAAAATTTGACCTAAAAAATTTGAACTATAGAGGCGAAGCCATGAAACTCTCATATCGCGGTGTCAGTTACGAACAAAATTCACCCCAAATAGAAACTATGACAGGCGCAGCTGGCGGAACGTATCGCGGTGCAACCTGGAACCATCAATATCTCAGACATATTCCCGTACCGCAGCCCAAAGTTGACTTGAAGTATCGCGGCGTTGCTTATTCCACTGGCGATCCAATCGATGTAGAAGTTGTGCGGTTGCGGCGAGAATACACGCAAGTCAATGGAGCAACTACGGACACGACAGCGATCGCTGCTAAACAAAAGCCAGTTAAGAGCGATCGCCAGCTGGTGTTGCGAGAACTACACAGCACCCATCTAGATCACTTGCGTCGTAACTTAGAACGACGGCTGCAAATCGCTAGAGAAAAAGGTGACAACCACCTGATTCAATTACTCGAAGCTGAATCGAGACAGCTAGCATAAGGTCATTTGTCATTTGTTGTTGCTAGAGACAAATGACAAATAACAATATCATTTATCAGCACGGAATAAGAGAAAGCCAGCCGTGGCAAAACCAAAAATATTAGGTAACCATGCTGCTAACCACGGGGAGAGAACGCCAGATAAACCCAAAGCATCACACATAAACAGCAGCATATAGTAACTGAAAATAATAATGACGCTAATTCCAAAACTGGTCGCTCGACCTTTACCCTTAGGATTAGTCCCTAGAGTTGCACCTACTAAGCCAAAGATAGTGCAAATAAATGGAAAAGCAATTTTTTCTTGAATCCGCAGGCTGTAACGGCGGATTTTTTGTTCGTTACCACTCATCATCGCGACTTGCAATTGTTCGCTGACTTGAGCAATATTCATTTCATCTGAGTCGCGGGTGTTAGCAGCAACATCTAAGGGGGTGCGCGGTAGTTGTAACTGTTGATGCTCAAACCGGACAATATTGCGATAGGAACTGTCAGGTGCAACTAGATAGATCGTGCCATTATAAAAATCCCACTTATTCTGTTTGGGGTTCCACTCGGCTGAATCTGACACCACAATTTGGTTGAGATCGCCACGGGAGCGATCGATAATTGTCAAACCCCTCATTCGTTGCCCGTCAAAGGCATCAGCATAGAATAGGCGAGTTAATCGCTTAACTTCTCTGCCATCTGCTAGCTCAATTTCCTGATATTCTGGATAGTAAATGTTTTGTTCTTGAAATTGGGGTTTTTCTTCCTTCAGGGCTCGACTTAGAGTCGTAGTAGCCCGATAGTTAGCAGCTGGGACGACTTGCTCGTTAAATAAAAAAGTCAAACCCATAACACAAGTACTCAGTACCAATGCGGGCAGTACCAGCCGATAAATGCTGACTCCACAACTACGTAGAGCCGTTAGTTCGCTATCGCTAGACAACCGACTGTAAGTCATTAAAGCTGCTAGGAGAGTGGACATAGGAAAAGCCAGCACGACAAAAGACGGTAGCTTTAAGAGAAATACGTCAAACGCGATCGAGATTGGGAGTCCCGATTCCACCACCCGCCGCACCAGCTCAAACACTGTACCAACTGCTACTAAAACTGAAGAGAAAGCTCCTACGCCAAATAAAAACGGTGGAATTAACTCAGCCGCAATGTAGCGATCCATCAGTGCTGGCTTGGGAACCAGCAATTGAAAGGCTTTGAAGCGTTTGTGTTTGGCAAATGTCATTGGAATGAAAACTAGGGAGTGGTTGAAGGTAATTGGTAATTGGTGATTGGTAATTGGTAGTTGGTAGTTGTTGGTTATCACTCGCCACTACTCACTACTCACTTACAACTGAAAGTTTTGACCGAGATAGTATTTTCGTACTAAGGGGTTGTGATAGAGTTCATCCGCACTACCAGCAGCTAAAATTTCTCCCTCTCGCATGATATAGGCGCGATCCGTAATGGCTAGAGTTTCGCGGACGTTATGATCTGTGACTAGGATA
This sequence comes from Chroococcidiopsis thermalis PCC 7203, assembly GCF_000317125.1. Taxonomy (GTDB): domain Bacteria; phylum Cyanobacteriota; class Cyanobacteriia; order Cyanobacteriales; family Chroococcidiopsidaceae; genus Chroococcidiopsis; species Chroococcidiopsis thermalis. The sequence continues at coordinate 3,468,784 of NC_019695.1, read as the reverse complement.
CCAATTTGGCGATCGCGTAGCTTTTGTACCATACCTTGAATTTCTGCGACTGCGATCGGGTCAACTCCAGCAAATGGCTCGTCCAAGAATAAAAACTTCGGTCCTTCTACTCCTGATGCTAAGGCTCTAGCTAATTCAGTTCTGCGCCTTTCTCCCCCAGAAACGCTGATTCCTTTCGTATGTGCGACTTTTTCTAATCGGAATTCTCGCAGAAGAGTGTGGAGTCGAGTTTGCCATTCCCGACGCGGTACTTGAGTTTGCTCCAGCACCAAAAGAAGATTATCTTGTACGCTTAAGTGACGAAATATACTGGGTTCCTGGGCTAAATAACCAAGACCTAACCGCGCTCTTTTGTGCATGGGTAAGCTGGTAATGTCTCGGTCATCCAACCAAACTACGCCGCGATCGGGTTTTTCTATCCCTGTAGCAATATAAAAAGTCGTTGTTTTTCCCGCACCATTGGGTCCGAGCAACCCGACAACTTCGCCCTGCGAAACAGAAATATCGACGCGATTGACAACAGTGCGCTGTTTGTAGGACTTGTAGATATTCTCTAGAGCAAATCTCATGGAGAGGAGGAGTGAGTAAAGAGCAGTTAAAAGTCAAAAGTTAAAAGTTAAAAGTTAAAAGTCAGAACTAATTGACAACTTTGTAGAGACGTTACATGTAACGTCTCTACACTGATAACTGATAACTGACAACATATCATTTCGGAGCAGTTGGGGTGCTGGTGGTGGGTTTGGAGTTAAAGCGGGGAGTTGCGGGCGCTGGAGGTTTTGATGTAGGCGGTTTGGGTTTAAAATTGGGAGTTGCTGGCGCTGGAGCGACAGTTTGAGGGTTGGTGTCGTTCACAATATAAGTAGATCTCACTTGTTGATTTGCCTTGGGTGTGGCAATAAAGCGACCTTGATCGATTAAATAAGTAATACTTTCTCCTTTAAGACTGTTACCCTGCTGCAACACATTAACGTTACCACTCAACACGATTTTGCGTTCTTTCTGATAGTATTGCGCTTGAGCTGCCGTAGCTTGAATTTGGCGAGCTGGATAAAATATTTGTACGTTACCGCGAGCTGTAAAGATGCCACTTTTGGAGTCAGCTTCCTGAATGTCAGAGTTAATTGTCAGAGATTGACTAGCATCCTGTGACGGTGGCGGAGTTTGGCTTTTGGCAATTGATGGGAGGAAAATGGAAGCGATCGCTAGCGTCACTGGTACGATCCAGCGCCAGCAAAAAGGAGGACGGCAAAAAGCAGGTACAGAAGGCATCATTAGTAGTGTGGGTAACACGGAGTTAAGCAGTGCATCACAGATGGTATCGCCCATCTGAATTTGCTGTATGTAGTGTAACAACCTCGGCGCGTGGAAGCTGAACTAGTAGCAAATGACAGCACGAAATTGGGAATGTGTCAATCTCGACGCACTCAACCAGCTGAAGGTTTCGCCACTCAAATATAACTGGTGGTTGGTAGTTGGTAGTTGGCGATTTCGGTTGCTAGTTGTTGGTTATTGAGAAGAAGCGAGAAAATAGAGATAGGTGAAGGCTCGCCATCGCTGGTTCACGATCTTACTGCTTCCGACTCCCTTTCTTCACTGACAACTTTGTAAAGACGTTACATGTAACGTCTTTACACTGATAACTGATAACTGACAACTGATTTATGGAAACAGTAGAGAGAAATATTACGGCGCATCTAGAACCCGAGCAAATGCTTGCAGGTGGAACTGACCCAGCATTCTTTGACTGCCAAGAAGTATGGTATCCCGTCCATTACGTGCAAGATTTGGATAAATCTAAGCCCACACCATTTACTCTATTGGGACAAGATATTGCGATCTGGTGGGAGCAGCAAGCTGAGTGCTGGCGCGTGTTTGAGGATAAATGCCCTCATCGCCTCGCGCCTCTGTCGCAAGGGAGAATAGCTGAGGATGGGTTGTTAGAATGCCCTTACCACGGATGGGCGTTTGCTGGTGCGGGAGACTGTCAGCGCATTCCCCAACAGGTAGCGGGTCAAGCAGCAGTGACTTCTCCGAGAGCCTGCGTGCGATCGCTTCCTACAATAGTGGTTAAGCAAGGGCTGCTGTTTGTCTATCCTGGGAAAGCTGAGAATGCAACCAAGACTAAAGTTCCTGTTATTGAACCCTTGGAAGAATCCTTAGAGGGATGGGTTTGCATCGACACGTTTCGCGACTTACCCTATGATGCGCTAACACTAATGGAAAATGTCTTGGACGCTAGCCACGTTCCTTTTACTCATCACCGTTCTGTAGGGAATAGGGCGAATGCCAGTTCGGTAGAATTGGAGGTAGTCGAGTCTGGCAAGCACGGTTTTACAGGGGTGTGGCAGGAAGGACCTCGACGCGGAACTTTGGGACGGCAAGACACGACTTTTGTAGCTCCAGGGTTGATGTGGCACGACTTGACATCAAAGCAATTTGGACGAACCCTTACTGCTGTCTACGCTACTCCGATTCGCAAGGGTGAATGTCGGCTATTTGCCCGTTTTCCGTTTAAATTTGCTTCTAAATTGCCTGGTTGGATAATTAAGCTCACACCCCGCTGGTATTCTCATTTGGGGCAGAACTCTGTTTTGGAGGACGATCAAATTTTTCTGCATTACCAAGAGCGATATCTCGAAGCAGGTGGGGGGAGTGGTAATTTTACTAAAGCTTTTTATCTACCGACTCAGGCTGATGCTTTCGTTGTTGAGTTGCGTCAGTGGGTTAATCAGTACAATGCTAATCCATTCCCAGGGGAAACTTTACCACCGGCGTTATCAACAGCACAGTTGTTAGATCGCGATCGCTCTCATACTTCTAAATGTGCTAGTTGTAGAGCAGCACTGGCAAATCTTCAACGCCTGCGGTTAGGACTCGCGATTGTTGCAGCAGTCATCGCAATTATCAATCCACCTCTGACTCTGTTTCTAGGAGAAAATGCCGCTACAGGTTCGCTTCTGTTTGCAACAGTGGCTTTAATTCTAGGTGCGGTTTGGCTGTGGTTAGGTAGGCTGGAAAAGCAATTTTATCAAGGTCGAGAAATTCCCCTGCGGAATTTACCTGAGAAAAAGCGATCTCGCCATTAAATAACGTTAAAAAAGAAAGAGGCATTGCATTGCAACGCCTCTATTCCCTGTTTTTTAACTCTTGTAGCTGTTTTTCACTCCACACAACATAAAAAATCGCCCCGCCCATTGCTCCTACAATCAATAAAAAAGTCAGCATTGCGATCGCTCCTTTGGCAATTTACGCACTTCGAGCCAAAATTAATCCTTAATTCATCAATCTACAGTCTTACGTTCTAAATTTATCCACAGGATTAATTGCAATTAGTATAGAGATAAATCTATACTTGGCTTGATGGTGGAATTTAAGCTAGTGGCGATCGCTGGTTCTGTCTTAGCGGTACTCTATACACAAGAGTGTTTATTCGCCCGCTCGATTGCTTGTGACCTCCACTCGCATTCACTTACTAGTTAGCGATCGCAGATTGATTCTGTTGGTGTTTTACTGCGAGGAACAACAAGTATGGCAATTTCGCGTGTTGCGGGGAACTGGTGTTTTTGGCGAGGGAAAAATTTACTACACGGCTGAGGCAGCAGAAAAAGCAGCTAGGGAATGGATTGCAGCCGATAGTTAAATAGTGCGGTTCAATCCTCGCCACATCTGTTTCAACAAGTCGATAAATGTATAGGCAGCGGGAGTCAAGCCTGTGGCGATCGTTTATTGATAGGCTCCGTGAAAGTTCTAAGAATGCTATATGATGGAGCGAAATTTTATACTCTCAGTAATCTTTTTTCGCAAAACATGACAAATAATCGCTGCAATGCCAAATTTTGAACTTAAGTAACGGAAATTCCCAACTTTTTGTATTGTATTGCTACCCATCATAAATATGTATTTTAAACTACAGAAAAATCTCAAGGAATAGGGTTTTCCTGGGGGTAAATATGCGTTGGCGGAAGCGATTTTCTCTGTTTGGCTTGTTGCTAGTAGTGAGTTTAACTGCGGTATTGCTATCGACAAACTTACTAGCTCCGAAGCTGACTCTTGCCACAGAAGCCCTGCTACAACCAGCCCCAACTCAACCACTTGGTTACTACGACTATTTTGGAAAATTACTCACCCCGCAAGCAGCCGAGAAACTCGTGCGCAAAAAGGGTTTAGATCCGAGCGCTCCTGGTGCTTTTGAACGAATTGGCGCTGTCCAGATTACCCAACAGTTGATAGAAGCTGGGGATGATATTTTCCTCAATCGCAAAGTTGGTGACACGCTGGGAATTCAAGGTGTCCTTGGTTTCGGTACGGGCTTAGCTCGGATTCAACCAGAGTTAATCGCAGCAATACGAAAATTAGGCGGGCGACCAACCACTAATTTACAACTTACCCTCCAGCAAGATTTAAAACTGGGCAGTCATTTCTATGCCAAAGGAAGCACGCTCGATACTGGTCTGGATGTCCTTTTGGGAGCTACTTTCCCGATTGGTTTAAAGCCTGATGGCAACTTTACTTGTGCGGTATGTCATGATGTTACGTCTCAACTCGGCGATCGCCTCAAGGGAGTACCTAATGGCGATCTCAACGTTCGCTTTTTGATTGCGCTTGCACCCAACTCAACAGCAGGCTTTGCTCGCTTAGATCTCGACCCGCTCGACCCTAAATATCAAGGCAACGGTAAGGCGATCGTTGATAGTCGCGGCAATTTAGTCACTTTACCCGATCCGCAAAAGTTTGAGGATGCTTTCGACGATACTTTATTAGACGTGCCTTTCGGTCACTTTGAGAGTTCTCCTGATGGCATCAACAACACCACTCAAATACCAAGCGTTTTCACTTTTAAGAGCGGTCCCTACTTTTTCGACGGGCAGTTTGCGATCGGTCCCTTTGCTGGATTAAGTGCTACTGGTAACGGCGTTCACTCATCTGAAGGTAATCTGCTAGCAGCAGCACAGCTCAGCACCGAGACTCTGGGCTTAGATCCTGAAGTTTATTTAGGTGTTGTCCTGCAAAATGCTGCCGATCCTCGCTTGCGTTTACCAGAAGGAGTACGGGTAAAACCTTCGGAATGGCTGCGCCAGGTGGCTCCCGACCCCAGACAAGCAGAACTAGAAGATCAGATTCCGGCTCCTGGTGCTGGTACGTATCCCAATTTGCGACCTAGCTTATTTACCTACAATGGAGCAATTTTCAGCCCTGACAGCTTTGTTCAAGACGATATTGCTAGCGGACCCTTCTTATTTGCCGACAATGCTATGGCTGCCTTTCAAAATAGCCTAGTACCACCTCCCAATCGAACCCAAGAGAACATCACGGCACTGAAAAACGGTTCCGTGCGGCGCGGCGCTCAAGTCTTTCAACGAGCTAATTGCGCGACTTGTCACGCGCCTCCTTTCTTTACAGACAACAAAATTCACCCTTTGAAACAATTAGGTAATAACTCAGCCCGTGCGCGATCGCGTCTTGCTTTGAAAGACGTGCTAGTACCACCCAAGATCTACACGCTTAACAATCCCGTTCCCATTCCTGCAAATGCCGAAGTGTTAGACGTACCAACAGAGGGGATTAGCGACAGTCCAACCACTCTACCAAAAGGTTTCTTACCAGATGGCGGTTACAAGACTCTTTCCTTGCGGGGAGTATATCTCAGCGCACCTTATCTGCATGATGGTGGAGTAGCAGTCAGAGCAGGCAGCTTGAAGATACAATCTAATGGCAGTTTTACGGTAGTCGATCGCACGGGTTTAGGTTTAACTGGAACTCTCAGCATCGGTCAATCTGCCGATAGTGCAAGTAGTTTGCGGGCTTTACTAGATCGTCAATTACGCAGTCAAGTTATTGCAGCTAATCAAGCTAACCCCGCTTTAGTACGCAGTAATTTAGATGGAACGGGACATGAATTTTATGTAGATAAAACTACAGGATTTACTCCGGCACAGCAAACCGATTTAATTAATTTCTTACTTGCATTGGATGACGATCCAGGTCGTTTTTAGTCTTGCAAATGTAGTCCAACTAGGGAAAAACAACTTTAGGATTAGGTGCATGACCTAAAAATAAATGTGCTGCCGATCGCAAGACAATTTCTGAATATAGAATCTTCTGAATGGTTAAACTTGGCGCGCGTTTGGCTGCGGCATTATAAGCGGCGATTTCTCCTTCTAAGGTGAAATCACTTCCAGTCAGATAGTGGTCGTAATCGTGCATTGCCAAGAAGATAAAGCCGTAGATCGGGTTGGGGTAAATAGAGCCATCGTAGCTATCAGCAGAAACCCAGAGATGACCTCGTTCAATATCGGCAAACATCTGTTTGGGATTGTCATAGCGCATGTAGTCTGAAAATTGCAGATTCAGAGGCAGTTGTTGAAACTCACCCATCAGCCAATCGCACATCTGGGCGATCGCTTCATCTGAAATTTCAGCGGGGTTGCCTTCTAAGTAAAGTCTGGCGAGGGTTTCGACTTGAGACGCAATAGTGTTTTTTTGAGCGGCTACCATATCGTTCTCTGCTTGTACTCGTGCTATTCACATCCTGACAATTCCTAGCAAGAATTTCTTTAAGGTAGCTCATGTTTTAAAACACAACAGTACCTAGTGCGTTTAAAGAAATGTTTTTATTTCGCGCATCAGCCGTAGGCGAAGCGTAGCGTTAGACGCAAAGATGCAAAGAAGAGCGCAAAAGGTAGTTTATCTTTTTTATTCATGTGTCGTTGTTCAAAGGAAAGTTATCAAAAACTAATGATGAAAGTAGATTTGCTATTTATTAAAATCAATTTCTAATTCTAGATAACCCGTTTCTGGATCTGTGGTTCTAAGAAAACGAAATTCTTCACTCACACCAATAACTATTTCAGCAGTGGTGTAGATGATGCAACCATCAACTAAATGTCCACCAATTGTTTTGCCATTGCGATCGCTAATGGCAATATGTAAATGAACGCCTGTATTAGCAACCGTGCCATTCAGAGAAAGAATTTCAAATTTATCGTGCAATATTGTAATTTCCTCGCGATCGGCAAAGCGAATCGCTGCTTGCTTCAAACTCCCAATTGCAGTTAAAATAAACCCTGCTTCGATATTCTGTGTCTGAACGAAGTCTTTTAAACTTTGTCTTAAATCTTGGCTGGGCTTGAGTCTGAGAGGAAGAATCTTCATTAATTATTAATTGTAAATTCGTTAGATGCCACCTATTATGGTAAGGTGGGCAATGCTCTGAGAACTGATAACTGATAACTGTTAGTTATGCAGGCAACAACCGAACAATTGCAGCAAATTTCAATTTTTTCAGGTTTGGAACCAGAACAACTGGCAGATCTAGAACCTCATACTGTAATCAAAAACTATCGGCGCGGAGAAATTATTTTACATGAGAGCGATCGCCTACCTGCGAAACTCTTTTCAGTTCTAAGTGGCACAATTCAGGTCAAGAAAACCGCTTCTACGGGGAAAGAAACCATTCTGCGAACCTTGTCAGCAGGAGAATTATTTGCCGCACCTTCCCTATTTGGTAATGGAATTTCACCTGCAACAGTGGTGAGCGATCGCGACTGCCAAATTCTCACCGTCGATCGCGCTGTACTCTTAGAAATGATTCGTCAAAATCCAGAAGTTGCCTTGCGGATTTTAGTTGTGATGAACGATCGCCTACAACATTTGCACAATACCGTTCATGGATTGGCATCAGAACGAGCGATCGTGCGGCTGGCACGGTTAATTCATACTTCTGTGGTGGAAGAAGGCACGGAGACAACGACAGCGGGTCTATGTTTGCGATCGCGTCTTCCCTATTATCAAATTGCCCGCAGCATCGGCATTACCTATGAAGAATGCGTGCGTTTGTTCAAACAGTTGCAACCAATTGTCAGCTATCATCGCGGTGGTCAAATCGTGCTGCGCGATCGCCATAAGCTAGAAGAGATTGCGGCAGGAGACTGAAGCCTCTCAGTTTCTCAGCTCCCTGCTCGTGCGCTCCCTACTCCCCGCTCCCTTTTACAGAAGATTGCCTGACGATGAGTTTTGTCTCTAAGATAAGAGTTGTTTTTTTATTGGGAATACCTAAGAGAATTTCCGCCGCGATCGCGCCTTTTTCGACTAAAGGTTGTTGTATAGTTGTCAACGAGGGTCGCACTTGAGCGGCAAGGGGAATACCATCAAAGCCAACGATTGCCACATCTTCGGGAACTTTTAACCCTAGATTTTCTGCTGCCCGTAATGCCCCCAGTGCTAACATGTCGCTCATAGCAAGAATTCCTGTCGGTCTGGGATGACGCTGCAATAAAGCGATCGCCGCAGCAAAAGCCCCCTCTACACCGTGGCTGTTGGGAGTCTCTTCGATTGGCACTAGAGTAGGATCGATACCTGCCGCTTGGATGGCATCAGCATAACCGCGCCAACGGTGCAATGCATTGCGAAAAATGGCGCTTTTGAGTCGTTGGGCATCAACTGGTCCTGCATAGGAGTCGTTGTGTAAATCCATCGCAATGATGCCTAAGTCCCTGCGATTGAGACTGAGTAAATGTAATGCTGCGGTACGAGCAGCTTGGCGATCGTCAATGCCAATGAATGGTATACCTTTTAGTACGGGTTGATCGACTGCTACTACTGGCATCTGTCGTTCCAAAACACGCACGATTGCCTCACTCTCATCGGGAATACAGTAAAGGATGAAGCCGTCTACTGCTGCTTGTTGAATCGTCTGCTGAGCAACGTCGGAGTCTAAAGCTGGAACGATCAATAAACTAGCCTTTGCCTGCTCGCATACTTTCGATACTCCCTGTAAAAAGGCGATCGATACCGGATCGTTAAAAGCATAGGGTAGTGCTTCCGAAAATATCAAGCCGATTGCACCTGTTTGTCCTGTCCGCAGCATTCTTGCCATTGGGTTTGGACCCGCATAACCCATCTCCTTCGCCACCGCCAACACCTTCTGTTGAACTTCTGGAGAAAGTTGATCGGGTCGATTAAACGCATTTGATACCGTTGTACGAGATACCCCTGCTGCTCTAGCAACATCCAGTAGCGTGATGGATTTTCTAGCTTTACTCTGCTTCATGCCTTTAACATCTATCTTCCTCCAATTTTCCCTATAAATACGATTTTAGGGAACTTGATCGATTCAGAAAAATTGTTTAGCATGAAATGGAAACTGAATCGATTCAGTAGACAACAAACGTAACAAAGTGTGAGGAAGATATATGATGAGAACTTACGAACAATGGCGCAACTACAGAGAGCTGGAACTAATCAGAAGACATCCACCAGCCAAAGAGTTACTAGAAGTCCAAATACTGTCTTTGTTTCGAGACATTTGGGGTTCCTGGCAAAATTTGTGGTGTAGCAACAACGAGCCGCAGATTAGCGAGATAACAGATTCTACCGGACAGACGCGATGGAAAATCTACGAGCCAACTAGCGATCGCACCTTTCAACTCGAATCGCATCAGGAAGTTTTAACTTGGCTAGAACAGCGGCATCAGTGACCAGTGACTAGTGGCTAGTGGCTAGTGGCTAGTGACCAGTGACCTGTTACCAGTTAATTGCGACTTTTGATTTCTGACTTTTGACTTTTGACTTGCGAGCGGGGTGGGGTTCTGTGGGAACCGAAATACTTTTCACTGCGATAACGCAGCCAAACTCTTAAAACTTGGGGAATTTGGTCTTTTTGCTCCGGCGTAAGAGTATTGTAGAGCGCTAAAGCGCGATCGCGTTCGCCACGACAAGCAGCATTATTATGAGCATCCCAGTAGCTTCTAGCAACGCGAATTCGCCGACAAACCTCTTTGATGAGTGCTGCTTCTGATAAAGGTTTTTCCTTAGTCATTGGTTATGAGTAGGTGGCTAGTGGCTGGCGGCTAGTGGCTTGAATCTTTTCGATCGCTAGCCACTAGTCACTCTTCACTACTCACTTAGATGGCGCGAGTTGGTTGGCTTTACGGGCAAGTTCTACATCTTTGGCTGTAATTCCGCCAGCATCGTGAGTCGTTAGATCGATCGTAACGCGATTGTAGACGTTAAACCACTCTGGATGATGACCCATCGATTCGGCAACTAGTGCCAGACTCGACATAAAACCAAAGGCTTCTACAAAAGACTTGAACTGATACTGACGGTGGAGTTTTCCTGCTTCTATACTCCAGCCGCTCAATTCTCCCAAAGCTTTTTTTAATTCTGCTTCAGATAGTTGAGAGTTACTCATAGCATACTCCTGAATCGCTGGCTGCATGGCAGAAATTGAACTACTAAAGCTAGGTTGACTGAATAGAGCGATCGCTGTCAACAACAAGCCTACAAAAAAGAGCGCGATCGCGAAGTGTGACGAATGCTGCGGCAACCATCTAAACAGAGATTTTTTGAAACTCATAAAAAAAACAGAAGTCGTGCGATCGTATTGGTATCGATCGCAAATTATGTCATAAAATTTTTTCTCTCAGCAGATGTACTCAAAATTCTTTCGCGAGCACCTCTATTGCATACTACTATTACAGCCTAGTTTTTTGCCTGATATAGCAACCTATTTGATTCATAAGCGTGGAGCAGGCTTCTAGCCTGCCGCAGATTAGAAGCCTACTTTACAAATCATTTAGAACTGCTATGTAATATAATCCGATTACCATCAGGATCGTATGCGTAAATTTCTCTGCCGTGGGAGGCTGTAACAATTTGCCCTGGTGGTGGACAGCCGATTTTAGTGAGATGGGCGATCGCTGCTTCTAGATCTTTTACTTCTAAACACAAACTCATGCTGCTTTGAGTTGAGTTCATAAATTCTGCTTGGTTTGATGCTTTAGGTTTAAATATGCCCAAACGCAAACCAGTCACCTGAAATTCTGCATAAATATTAGGAATTCGATCGAGCGGAGTTTGCTCTAGAAGTTGCTGATAAAAATTGACTAGCAATTCAAAATCTTGAGTTGCTAACGTGACTAATGAATTCGTGCAATTTAATACCATGTTTGTCCGTCTATCACTTCTAGCTCGTTTACGAACAACAGATATTTTGTAATACAGTGGGCAATGCCCACCCTAAACTTTCATTTCTAAACTTAAATTTCACTGTTTCTTTTTGCCCGTTGTCAGTTTCCTCTTTAATTACTATTTACTGTTGCAGGTATATGTGAAACATCTCTTGCAGGATCGCCTAAAGTGCGAACATTAGCAGCAAATTCAAGCAAAATTCCATCGGGATCGAAGAAATAAAAGGATGAAATAAATGTATTTTCATCGAGTTCGTTAACAAAACCAGATGGAACATCTGCATGATGTAATACAGGTGTAGCTGTTACACCTTTAGCAGCTAACTTTTCTCTGTACTCTTCTAGTTTTTCTAGAGGTACGTTAAAAGCAAGATGATTCATCGAAGCATGGGCGGTTGTGAAATTACCATTTTGCAATCCTTCAGGATTAACTGATGCAATTCCAGGCGCAGCAGCTGGTGCTTGAGGAAACCAAAAAAATGCGATCGCGTCGCCGTTACCAACATCAAAGAAGAAATGCTGCCCACCATCAGGGAGGGCAATTGTTTTAACCAGTTTTAGCCCTAAAGTATTAGTATAAAAATCTACTGTACGCGCCATATCTTTGCAGACCAAGGCAATATGATTGATACCCTGCAATTGAAAATCTATCATGCTAAATACCTCTGAAAAAGAAAGGAGATCGGAGTTTATTTAGTGAAATCGTCTGCTAGTGAATTTATGTTCTCCAGCCTGCTGCCATAGTATCATCCCGATTGCTTAGATAACACATGATACGTTAACTGAGTGCAAAAAACGATCGCTACCCAGGCGATCGCATATTTATCGTACTAACCTTGTTGGCTAAACTTATTCCTCTAGATAACTAGAGCTATCCCAAAAAATCTGCTCTAGAATAAACTTGATTGCTTCCAAATATAGAGCGTTTTGATAAGATTCTTCATATTTCTCAAACAACTCTTTAATAGTAAAAACTCGTCGTTTAGCTGGTTTCGATTGCTGCTGAAGATGATTTCGAGGTGCTACAGTTTTTACTTGCTGCTTAATTAAAGTAACTTGAACGGGCAATTGCCCTTCCGCTTGTTGAAGCGATCTTTGTCTTCCTATCCTGACTCTCTTGCTTTTGTTTTTAGGAGGAAACAACAAATATCCAGCTACGAATTTAGTAGAAAGCAGTTGAGAGTGTTTGAATTTCATGATGTATTCCAATTATGCTTCGCTTCAAGTAGGAGTATCTAGTCTGGCAAGATGGAAGCTAGCTGAGGCAGTCTCGATCTCTCGCTCCAGCTCTACCATGCTCGGTAAGCGGGTAGGGAAGGCAAGGGAGAAGAAAGAAGCGGTCTTAACAATCGGAAGAAAATAGAAGATTCTGCCTTGCTCAAGTCGGGAAAGAGTCAACTCGTGACCGACAATTTGAAATTAGGATATTAATGTGAATAATTTGTGAACTGTTGACGGTTGATGGTTTTTTGGTTGTTGCCCCTCTGCTCCTAGCCTCCTCTGCTACCTTCCCCCGATTCTGGTACGGGCGGGTTTTGAGGGGAGATTGCTTTAGTTGTAAATCTTTGGCTAAACCCGCCCCTACAATTCCCAACTCTCGACTCCCGACTCCCATCTTTCCTTATTCACTCCATTGCAGGATATCGCAGATTTGTGCTACCAATTCCTGGGCTTTGAAAGGTTTGGCGATCGTACCCGCTACGCCTAAATCAAGTAATTGCTGTTGTTCGCTGGTTCTGACTTTGGCAGTGAGAAAGATTGTGGGAATATGACAAGTAGTAGTATTTGCCTGTAGTTGCTGAAATGTTGCGGGTCCATCTAAGTCTGGCATCATCACATCTAGTAGAATCGCATCAGGTTGTTGAGCTTGAGCTATGTCTATGCCTTCACTACCAGAAGCTGCTGGCAAAACCTCCCACCCTGCTACTGCTTCGAGACTGAATTGGATAATTTCTCTGACACCATCTTCATCATCAATAACGAGTACGCGCTTAGTAGTCATGTCGCTACACTTCAAATAGTCATAAAGCGATTATGCCTGCGATCGCAAATGGAATTGGTAATTGGTAATTGGTAATTGGTGAGTGGCTGGTGGTTGGTGGCTGGTGGCTGGTGGCTGGTGGCTGGAATTACTTCCTTGTCCCCCTTCGCCCCCTAATCCCCACTCCCTTCGGTCGCGGGGAAGAGCGAGTTCCCCCTTGTCCCCCCTTGTCCCCCTTGTCCCCCTTGTCCCCTCCCTATGAACGTCTCCCAGCCACAATGGATCGTCCCAACAGAACAGCCCCCAGAGTGGTTCGTGCAAGCAGTTAGGGAATATGCCCCTAGCGCAGGATTTGCGGCACAACTGTTATGGCAAAGGGGAGTTCAAGCGCGAGAGGAGTTACCTGGATATCTCAATCCTCGCTGCTATCAACCTGCTAGCCCATTTGAATTTGGGCAAGAAATGCACTTAGCAGTAGAAAGATTGCAAATTGCTCGCGATCGCCAAGAAAAAGTGGCAATTTGGGGTGATTTTGATGCTGATGGTATCACTTCTACAGCGGTTTTATGGGATGGATTGGGACAATTTTTCTGTCAACATACCCAACTTTCCTATTACATCCCCAACCGCCTTACCGAGTCGCACGGGTTGAACTGCCCTGGAATCGATCTGCTTGCCCGCGATAACTGTAAGTTAATCGTGACTTGCGACACTGGTAGCACGAATGTTGCAGAAATTCTCTATGCGAAATCTTTGGGCGTTGATGCGATTGTCACCGATCACCACACTTTACCCGCAGAACGTCCACCTGTGACTGCAATAATTAATCCGCGTTACTTTCCTTCAGAGCATCAATTATTTCATCTATCTGGGGTTGCAGTTGCCTACAAACTTGTCGAAGCCTTATATCAATTTTTACCAAATGTACCGCGACAACCATTAGAGGATTTACTCGATCTCGTCGCTATTGGGTTAATTTCCGATTTAGTACAACTGAGTGGAGATTGCCGTTATTTAGCTCAATTGGGTATTGAACGGATGCAACAGGATTATAAACAACCAGTTCAACAGCGACGGCGACCAGGAGTAGGGCGATTATTAGAAATGTGTCAGAAAAGTGGCGATCGCCCCACAGATATTTCTTTCGGCTTGGGTCCCCGCATCAACGCTGTGAGCCGAATTCAAGGTGACGCAAGCTTTTGCGTTCAATTACTGACCAGCGACGATCTCAACTTAGTCGAGCGCCTTGCCCAAGAAACCGAATTGGCAAACACTCGTCGCAAGTCTTTACAAAAAGAAGTTTCCCAGCAAGTTGCCCAAAAACTCAAGTCAGAAATCGATCTCTCCACCACTAGCGTTATCGTTCTCGTAGATTCCCAATGGTCGCCTGGAGTCTTAGGACTCGTCGCCGGACAAATTGCTCAAGAAACGGGTCGTCCTACGATTTTGTTGAGTACGGAAGGGGAACAAAGGGACAAGGAGGACAAGGTAGACAAGGGAGACAAGGGGGATAAGAGAGCTGAGGAAGCTGAGGGAGCAATTCTAGCCACTAGTCACCAGCCACTAGCCACTCTCCCAACTCCCGCACTTGCTCGCGGTTCAGCTCGGTCTGTCGGTAATATCGATTTGTACCAGTTAGTGAAAGATCAAGCGCATTTACTGCATAGGTTTGGCGGACATCCTTTTGCGGCTGGATTAAGCATACCCGTTGAGAATATACCGCTATTTACCGCAGCGATTAACCAAAAACTCCGACAGCAGGGAAGCGCGATCGCTGTACCGTCCGTACAAGCAGATCTGGTGGTGACAGTAGCCGATTTAGGGAGAGATTTGTTTTTAGAACTGAAACTACTCGAACCCTGTGGTATGGGTAATCCCGTGCCAAAACTGCTGATTCAAAATTGCTGGTTTGAAAACACTTGGCATCGCAACCAACAAGATTGGCGGGGAAACAAAGTGCAATATATCAAAACAGATTTTAATTTGCGGGATGACTCGACTAAAACTAGTTTTCCTGGTGTGTGGTGGGGACATTATAAAGACGAGATCCCGACTGGACGCTGTGACTGTATTGTAGAACTCGACTACAACTCGTTCAAAAATAAACAACGTTACGAAGTCCGCCTCATTGCCGTCCGTACTTCCGACTCTTTATCTCTCACTCCTCACTCCGGACTTCGTCCCGCTTCGCTAACGCCCCTCGCTCCTCAAATTCTCGACTGCCGTGGTATGGCGATCGCCCCAGTTGACGATACATTCACAGGCGATCCATCCTCGCTTGTCGTGCGTACCTGTCCCACTTGTTGGGACGAGTTACGTGTCTGGATGCGGCGATCGCAGTTTGAAAATAAGTCTTTAGTTTTGGCATGGACTACACCCGAACCAGTCTCACCACCACAAGTCTGGCAACAGTTAGTCGGAATTGCTAAATACCTTTGCCGTACCGGACAAACGGTGACTCGCGTGCAACTCAGTCAAAAGCTTGGAATTAGCGATCGCCTTTTAGGATTAGGATTTACTGCTCTTTCCTACTTGGGCTTTTATGTTAGCTTTCAAGACCGCTATTTTCATATTTCTCAAGAAGTACCGTGGCACGTTGCCGCATCTACAAATCTCTATGCTACCGATGCCGCTTACATGCAAGCAATAGACAAATTTGCCCAAGCTGTCCGAGAAGAACAATTCCAACGCCAGTATTTTTCTACGGTTCCTCTCTCTACCATTCAAGCCCATGCCGCTCAATTAGGAGTGAGGAGTGAGGAGTGAGGGGTGAGGAGGACAAGGGGGACAAGGAAGCAGAGGAGCAGGGGAGAAGAGAGCTGAGGGAGCGATCGGGAGCGCAAGGTTGCTGAGGGAGCAAGACAACCAATTACCAACTACCAATTCCTAATTCCCAATTCCCAATTCCCTTTCTTCACTAATAACTAAATAACTGAAAATTGATTTAATAAATATGTGAAAAACTTTACTAAAATACATTAATCGCTCGTCAAAAATGAAATAGATATAATTGACCAATAGTTGCTAATCTTACAAATAGCAGTGCAAATCTAGACAAAATCTAAACTTTATATTTCTTCGGACAATAGGTAAACTGTCACAGAGTGTTTGTGACGAACCTAATCTGTCTGAGTATGTTGGGAATAATGGCTTGAACAAAGAGATAAAAGGGCGATCGCAATTGCGATTTCGCTGCCATCACACGCTATCTGGGTGTATATTCAAAAGAAATCTACTCTGTCTCAACCCGTTGGGTAATGAGCAATATAGCTTTCGATTTGCTAACCTCTGCTTGCTAACCTCATGCAATATATTAAACGCCTCTCCTCCCTACAACTTGCTCTGTTTGGTGGAGCGATCGCCACTACATCGTTTCTGGCGCTATCTCCCTGGTGTGGTTCTGTCCGTGCCGCACTGATGCAAAATAGCCCTAAAGCTTTAGTTGACGAAGTTTGGCAACTCGTTACTAGAGAATATGTGGATGGCACGTTCAACAAGACAGACTGGCAAGCAACGAGACAAGATTTATTAAGTAGAGAATATACTAACCGCGAACAAGCTTACGCCGCTGTCCGAGTCGCGCTGGCTAAGCTGAACGACCCATATACTCGCTTTCTCGACCCCAAGCAGTATGAGGCATTGACGAGCCAAACTTCAGGAGAAGTTACTGGAGTGGGGATTCGGATGGAATTAAATAAACAAACTAAGCGTTTAACTGTAGTTGAGACTATTCAAAATTCCCCTGCTGTCAAAGCGGGAGTTAAAGCCGGGGACAAAATAGTTGCAATTGATGGTAAACCAACTCAACAAATGGACGTGCAGGCTGCCTCAAGCCTAATTCGGGGCAAAGCAGGTACGCCTGTCACATTGAAAATCGAGCGGCAAGGCAAAAGTGCCTTCGACCTCAAGCTAACGCGGGCGAAAATTGAGCTGCCTACAGTTACACACACCCTCAAGCGGGAGGGCAATAAGCGGGTTGGTTATATTAGCTTGCGGGAATTTAGCGCTCATGCTTCAGAGCAGATGCAAAAAGCAATTCAAGACCTGAATCGCCAGAATGTGAATGCCTTCGTTCTGGATTTACGTGATAATCCAGGTGGCTTGCTGCAAGCAGGGGTAGAAATCTCACGGATGTGGCTGAATAAAGGCTCTATCGTCAAAACAGTAGACCGACAGGGAGCTAGTCAAGAAATACCAGCCAATCAAACCGCACTGACTCAGCGCCCTCTAGTTGTTTTGGTCAATGGTAATTCTGCCAGTGCCAGTGAAATTTTAGCGGGAGCATTGCAAGATCATCAACGCGCTGTCGTAGTTGGTAGCCAAACCTTTGGTAAGGCTTTAGTCCAATCAGTCCATTCTCTGTCCGATGGTTCGGGACTAGCAGTAACAGTTGCCCATTACTACACGCCTAAAGGTACGGATATTAGTCATAAAGGCATTACACCAGATATTAAAATCGACTTGAGCGAGACTCAAAAACGCCAGCTAGCTGCCAATCCTTCTTCAATTGCAACGCGGCAAGACCCGCAGTATGCACGGGCAATTTCTGTAATTACTAATAACAGTTTTGCCCAATTTAAAAAACCGCTGAAAAAACCGCAAATCTCCAAACGAGTCGTAGAGCGGAACCAGATATAAAACAGTCACAAACAATTTTCATTCACATTCGCGAGCAGGGGCATACATTTGTATGCCCTTATTACATTTTCACTCTGATAATTTAAATAGAATCACTATCAATAACCGATGACTAATGACCAATGACAACAAGCCCTTTAGTCGTTGACACGTTTCAGCAAGGGACAATTTTTCCCATACTACCAGTCGCGCCCATTCTTTCTAGCGCCAATCGAGATTGGGATGGCATTCACGTCGGGTATTATCGTCAGCCTGCTTGGGAAACGCCTGAAGCAACTTTTTTACAACATACAATTACGATTTATACAGGGCAACCTGTAAACGTAGAATTGCAAGCAGAGGGGCGCTGGCAACAAAAAACTTATACCAAAGGTGTAGTTGGAATTTACCCAGCATTTGCCCCGCATATAGTAAATTGGAATGATGAAATTGAATTTATTGAAATCGATCTCGATCCGCAAACATTAAGCCGTTTTGTAGATAATTCTATAAATATTGATTGCTATAAAATTATTCCTCAATCTGCTATTAACGATCCGCTAATTTATAGTATTGGCATGGCGCTGAAAACAGAATTAGAATCTAGTGGAGGGGGCGATCGCCTTTACGCTGAGTCAGCAACCACAATGTTAGCTGCTCATATTGTTCGTCATTATTCTACCCAAACCTCTACTCTAAAAGAAGTTTCTGGAGGTTTACCTAAATCAAAACTAAGAAAAGTCATTGATTATATTCAAACTCATTTAGAGAAAAATTTAAGTTTAGTTGAATTAGCCGCGTTAGCACAAATCAGTCCCCATCATTTTGCTAGATTATTCAAGCAATCAACTGGTTTTTCTCCACATCAGTATTTACTTAATTGTCGCATTCAAGCAGCAAAATCTTTACTAGCAAAGCAAGACTTATCTATTGCTGATATTGCTTTACAAGTTGGCTTTCACGATCAAAGTCGTTTTACGAGTATTTTTCGTAAGCATACAGGCTTTACCCCCAAAAAGTATCGCGATCGCATTTGAGCAAGATTTGACCATTTTTAAGAAGATTTGACAAGACGGCTGTTGTTTTTGCCTTGTAAAGTAAGTTGTATTAAAATTGTCACGCAAAGCCGCAAAGACACAAAGAAAGCTTTGCGCCTTCGCGTCTTTGTGCGACTAATAAAAGATGAAGAATTAGGACAAATAGCAAGATGAAGAATCAGAAAAACCAAACTTTACTACTTGCTCTACTCATTGTTAATGGAATCTCAACTATTCTTCACTACATTGATAATTTTGTAAACTATGACAAATATCCCCAACCTACTTGGATTACTCCAGATAGTATTTATCTTGCGTGGAGTGTACTAACAATATTTGGCTTTATTGGCTATTTATTGTACGTTAAAGACATGTTTTTGGCTGCGTATGCATGTTTAGGGATTTATTCTCTAACTGGAATTTCTAGTCCAGGACATTACTTTTATTCAGCTCAACATGTATTTTCTGGGAAAATGCATTTATTAATTTGGATGGACGCGATCGCGGGTATCTCTCTACTAATTTTTATCCTACAATCGGCTTTAATTCTAAAAGAATGGCGCAAAGAACGAGAAGTAAACATTTAATTCCGAATTCCGAATTCCGAATTCAATACGCTTCTCCACCTACAACCACATTCCGAATTCTCAAGCTGGGACCACCGCAACCAACGGGTAAACCATTTTGCCCACCTTTACCGCAGCCACCAGATTCATCCCAGTAGAAATCATCTCCGATCGCCTCGATATCTGCTAGGGTTTGAAAGACATTTCCTGAGAGTGTGACATCGCGCACGGGTTCGGCAAGTTTACCATTGCGGATTATCCAAGCTTCTCCCGCGCTGAAGGTAAACATTTCACCATTAGTCATCCCTCCCAACCAGTTGCGGGCGTATACTCCGTCTTTAATATCAGTAAATAAATCTGCTACTGGTGTCGTTCCCCGCTCGATCCACGTATTTGTCATGCGGACGATGGGCGCGTAGTGATAGCTGAGACAACGGGCGTTTCCCGTAGGTGTTTCTCCCAACTTGCCAGCGGTTTCGCGTGAATGGAGCCTACCAACCAAAACACCATCTTGAATTAATTGCGTCGTTGTCGCCGGGGTTCCTTCATCGTCGTAGAAGTAACTACCACGATGTCCTTGGGGTGCTGCACCATCAAAAATTTGTAGCTCCTTGGGTCCAAATCTCCGTCCCATGCTCATAACTTCTAGCAGATCGGGGTTTTCATACGCCATATCTGCTTCAGAAAGATGCCCGAAGGCTTCGTGAACGAATAAACCAGAGAGGATCGGATCGATCACGACAGTATAGGTGTTGCCTTTAACTGAAGGTAGAGAAAGAGCCGCTACAGCCCTTCGAGCTGCACTTTGAACTTGGGCATCCAAACTCACTAAATCCTCATAAGCCTTGCGAGAACCAGTGGTTTCTCTACCTGTCTGGACTGTATCGCCATCGCGTGCAGTTGCAGCAAAGCGCATTTCCATATCCACCCAAGATTGATCGATTAACGTTCCTTCCGAACTGGCGATGATGACTCGCTGGCAAATATCACCGTAGCGGACTGACGTAGTCGTAATTCGATCGCTGGCGCTTTTGAGAATTTCGCCATAGCGATCGCACAATTCCTTTTTTTGTGCTAGCGGAACGTGACGCGGATCGGTTCCTGTCAACGGGACAAAGCAGGTGGCTTGCACTGGTTCTATATCTGCTAGCAGGGTTTCATCATTACCTACTATTCGTGCTGCCGCGATCGCTTCTTCGATGCGAGAGTTGAACTCGGATAACTGATTAAAACTACTCAATCCCCAACCGCCTTTGTAGCACGCGCGAACTTGTCCGCCGATAGAAATTCCTTCGCTCAATGTTTCTATCTTATTCCCCCGCAGCATAATATCTGTTCCCTGGGACTCTTCGAGGCGAATGAGTAAATAATCGACTTTGTGAGAGTATTTTGCGATCGCATCAGCGAGCAAGTTTTTGGTATCGGCAAGCGCAGTAGGCATGGGAAAGAAAAGTCAAAAGTCAAAAATTAAAAGTCAAAAATAGCAAAATTGTTCTTACGAGCAGTTCTGATAACTACAGCGCATACAAATTAATGTAGATCGACCTAGTGAAAATCAATCTTGGCTTCAAGTCGTCACTATTCGATTGTAGGTGTTTCTCTGCCAGGGATGTGAGGAGCGTGTCAAAAGACTATATTCTAAATACCGAGATGTCGCTTGAGCTTGATAGATCCTTGCTTGACTGGTGATTAGCGAGTAGCAAGCGATTTGCAATTAATTCTCCCTTGTCCCCCTTGTCCCCCTTGTCCTCCTTGTCCTCCTTGTCCTCCTTGTCCCCCTTGTCCCCCTTGTCCTCCTTGTCCCCTTTATCTCTCTAATTTAAGTGTGAGTGAGTCATGTTATTGAAATGGCAAAAGCAGCCAGGAACCCATTTATTCCTCAGTGGTGCGATCGCTTTTTTGCTCGTGGGATTAATTCTGGTCTTACATCGGTACTATAGCTTCTATGCTACTTTCGACCAGGGCATATTTAATCAAGTTTTCTGGAATGGGATTCACGGTAGATTTTTCCAGAGTTCTCTTTCTTCCAGCCTCTCCACGAATGTCGTCCATGCTGGAGAAATCCCAGAAGTTTACTACCATCGTCTAGGACAGCATTTTACCCCTGCCTTACTCGTTTGGCTACCGCTATATGCCCTTTTCCCCTCCCCGGCGACTTTGAGCGTGTTACAGGTCGCTCTAGTAACCGCTGCTGGGATTGTTTTATACTTCTTGGCTCGCTTGTATCTCGAACCACTCTTAGCAGCGATGATTAGCGTCAGTTTTTATGGCGCGATCGCTGTTGTTGCTCCAACTTTAACCAATTTCCACGACATCAGCCAAATACCTTTATTGACGTTTGGTATTCTGCTGGCAATGGAAAAGCGCAAGTGGTGGGTATTTTGGTTGTTGGCAGTGTTGCTTTTAGCTGTAAGAGAAGATAGCGGCATTGGGTTATTTGGGGTAGGCGCTTATATGGTTTTAAGTCGGCGCTTTCCCCGTACTGGTTTAGCGACTTGCATTCTTAGTTTTGGCTACATGCTGGCTTTGACAAATCTGATCATGCCGCTATTTTCAGAAGATATTTCCAAGCGTTTCATGATGGAGCGATTCGGACAGTATGCCACTGGGGAAGATGCTTCTACCGTTGAGATTATTTGGGGAATTGTCAGTAATCCTTGGCGATTGCTCGTAGAATTGATCGCTCCTTTTCCTGGGACATTTTTGTATTTACTAGGGCAGTGGTTGCCTTTGGCTTTCGTTCCCGCACTTTCTGGCACGGCTTGGGCGATCGCGGGTTTCCCTCTTTTGAAACTATTCTTAGGTCAAGGTGAATCCGTTCTAGCAATTACGATTCGCTATGCCATGAGCGTCGTTCCAGGATTATTTTACGGCGCGATTTTGTGGTGGTCAGTGCATCCTAAAGTCTTTAAGCCCAAGTTTCAGCGCTTCTGGATTGGATGTATTTGTCTTTCCCTAGTAATTACAATTGCCTACAATCCCAATCGGACGCTTTACTTTTTAATTCCCGACTCGATTCAACCTTGGGTACATATTTCCCTCCCGCGTCAATGGCAACACGTCAACCAAATGCGATCGCTGCTAGCACAAATTCCCCCACAAGCGAGTGTATCGGCAACGACCCATATCGTGCCTCACCTTTCCAGCCGTCGCGAGATTCTGCGTCTACCAGGATTGCAATTGCGTAACGATGCCAGGGAAGTCATTCAGGTAGAGTATATAATTGCCGACCTCTGGCAACTGCAACAATATCAAGTAGCTTTCACGGGCGATCGCCAGCAGTTACAAGACAATGTAAAACTGATCGATCGGCTCTTTAATACTGGCGAATATGGAATCGTCGGCTTTCAAGATGGGGTCATTTTGCTGCATAAAGGTGTCACTTCACTTCCCGAAGCCACATCTGCTTGGTTAGCTTTTCGGCAAAATTTGTGATTTGGTAATTGGTAATTGGTAATCGTTAATGGGGGGCGATCGCAGTCTTATAATCTAAACCAACACAGTTAATTTTTGTGAAGAATTGAGTGATAATACTCATTCAATTCCCAATCCTATACATTTAGATAGATTGATAGATTTAGGTAAGCAGCAAGTAAGTCGCAGGGATTGGGGTCGATGAAAATACTCGTATTAAGCTGGGAATTTCCGCCGCGCATTGTAGGAGGCATTGCTCGTCATGTTGGGGAATTATACCCCGAACTCGTCAAACTAGGACATGAAGTCCACATGGTGACAGTGGAATTCGGTCATGCACCAATGTACGAGCTTTTTGAGGGAATCCACGTACACCGGGTTCCCGTTGCCTGGGGAAATGACTTTTTCCATTGGGTGGCGAACATGAATGAGAGCATGGGTAGCCACGGTGCAAAGTTGATCTTAGAAGAAGAACCGTTCGATCTAATCCACGCCCATGACTGGTTGGTAGCAGATGCGGCGATCGCCCTCAAGCATAATTTTAAAATCCCGCTGATTGCCACCATTCACGCTACAGAACACGGTCGTTACAACGGTATCTATACCGAAGAACAGCGCTACATCAATGGCAAAGAGCAATTACTCGCTTATGATGCTTGGCGAATTATCGTCTGTACCGACTACATGCGGCGCGAAGTAGAACGGGCGCTAGCGAGTCCTTGGGACAAAATCGACGTAATCTATAACGGTATCCGTCCTGAAAAGAAGCACAGACGGCAAGATTTTGATTATTGGCACTTCCGCCGTCAATATGCTGACGATGATGAGAAGATCGTTTACTACGTCGGTCGTATGACTTACGAAAAAGGCGTATCCGTAATGCTGAATGCAGCTCCCAAAGTGCTGTGGGAAATGGGAGGTCGTGCTAAATTCGTACTCGTTGGTGGTGGTAATACCGAAGCTTTGAAGCGGCAAGCTTGGGATCTAGGTATTTGGCACAAATGCTATTTCACGGGCTTTATGTACGATGACTTTCTTGATAAATTCCAAGCGGTAGCTGATTGTGCCGTGTTTCCTAGCCTTTACGAACCGTTTGGTATTGTTGCCCTAGAAAGCTTTGCTGCCCGCGTACCCGTCGTTGTCTCCGATACTGGCGGATTTCCAGAAGTCGTGCAGCATACTAAGACTGGAGTTGTGACTTGGACGAATAACTCTGACTCCCTGGCATGGGGAATTTTAGAGGTTTTGAAAAATCCTGGTTATCGGCAATGGTTAGTTGACAATGCATATGAGGATTTAGATCGCCGCTTTAATTGGAGCAAGTTAGCCCGACAAACCCAAGCAGTGTATCAACAAGTCGTACGAGAGCGATCGCAAATCTCGTGGTAATAATGTTTGTAGGGGCGCATAGCTATGCGCCCCTACATTTATAATTTAGACATAATAAAAACCAGCCGTATACAGGCTGGTCGTCCCCCAAGGAATTCTATATCAACTGGTTGCCGATCGTTAACCGCTGCTTAGCAAGCACCTACTTTAGCAAAAATTACGTACACAGTCTTAGCAATAATAAACAAGTCGTAGAAGGGATGCCACATTTTTTGGTAGCGCAGGTCGAGATTGACAATCTCTTCAAAATCTTTGATGCTAGAGCGTCCGCTGACTTGCCACTCTCCTGTTAATCCCGGCTTCACGTTTAATCTTTGCCAGTGGCGATCGTTGTACTGAGCAACTTCGTCAGCAGTTGGTGGACGAGTACCCACTAAACTCATGTCTCCAACTAATACGTTCCAAAATTGGGGTAGTTCGTCTAGGCTGGTGCTTCTTAAGAAACGACCCACTCTCGTAATTCTTGGGTCTTGCGTGTTTTTGAAAATTAGTCCCGATGCTTCATTTTGCACTTGAGACTTCAGTGCGTCTGCGTTGGGAACCATTGAACGAAACTTCCACATACGGAATGTTTTTCCTTGCAGTCCGTAGCGCTCTTGTCCGTAAAAAATTGGTCCTGGGCTGTCTAACTTAATGGCGATCGCTAAAGGGATGAAGATAACTGCCAAGATCGACAGTCCGACTAAGCTGCCAACGATGTCCAAACATCTCTTAAAAGCCGATCTGGCTGATGGATGAACTGCATCTAGTGTCTGGGGAGACTTAAGTTCGACAGTTTTGATGGCGGTGGGGAACGGTGCTTGGTACATTGTCACGACTAAAACCTGGATCGGATAGATCGTAGTATTACTGAGGTAGATTTACCGAAGTAGATTTACTGAACTTGTATCCCGAATATAATCTCTCTCTTGGCTAGAATGACAGTACTTTAACTTACATTTTGCCGAATCTTTATCAAGAACCTGGTTCCACTCGGACTTTGTAAAGATAATATAAAGTTGGCTCCTTCAAAGATTTTACTCAAGAAATAGAGCTGTCCAGCAGTCAATTTCTCTTCAAATTACTGACTTGAGCTTCATCTAAACTTCATGATTTCCTTACATTCGCATAGATGAATATACCTAACTGGGTCACTCTCTCTCGACTTCTAGCCCTGCCTTTGCTGCTTTATCTTTTGCCAGTACCGACAACAACCGCACGTTGGTTTTGCTTAACAGTATTTTTGGTTGCAGCTTTGACGGATTGGCTGGATGGTTATTTAGCCCGGAAACTGAACGCTATCACTGAACTGGGGAAATTCCTCGATCCTTTGGTAGACAAATTGCTGGTACTGGCTCCACTGTTATCGCTGATTCAGCTAGGACAACTTCCTGCTTGGGGAGTATTTTTGATTTTGGCGCGAGAATTGGGTATAGCAGGCTGGCGCGTTTCTCCTAGCTTGACAGGCACAAATGCGATCGCGGGAGCAAATCTTTGGGGCAAACTCAAAACAGTCAGTCAAATTACCGCGATCGCCTTATTGATCGCTCCCTTACCCCCAACTTGGCATCTCCCTGCACTAGGAGTTTTTTGGCTTTCTGTCGCTTTGACTTTGATTTCGGGGTTGATTTACTTTTTAGGAGCGAGGAGCGAGGAGCGAGGAGCGAGGGGAATACAAGAGAGCTGAGGGGGACAGGGGAGACAAGGGGGACAAGAGGGACGAGGGGGACGAGGAAGAATTGCAATTCAAAATCTAAAATTCCCTCACTCCTCACTCCTCGCTCCTCACTCCTCACTTCAAAATCTCTTCGTCTACAGAAAAATCTACCTCGGCTTTGTCTCGTCCAGTAGCTATGTAGTCATTTTGGAAAGAGTCTTTTAACCCAGAAATTAAGTCGTATTTTGGCTGCCAGTTTAGTTCTGTAATGGCTTTATTGACACTGGCGAAAAAATGCTGTATTCGCAAGGGGAAAGCTTTGCGCTTGCCAAAATCGAAATTTTTCGGCTCGTAGTGTACGATCGCTAGCTCCTCCGGCGATTTTCCGGCAGCTACAGCGCAAGCGCGAGCTAAACCATCAAAAGTAACGTAGCGATCGCCAGAGACGTTATAAACCTGCCCTATGGCTCTCTCGTTGCCTAATACCCGAGCCATAGCTTGAGCTAGATCTTCAACATGACCCATTTGAGTTATATGTAGCCCGTTAGCGGGAATAGGAATAGGTCGATCGCGGACGATGCGATCGAAAAACCAGCTTTCCAAATCGTTGTAGTTACTAGCTCCGTAGATATACGTAGGACGAATTGCCGTGAAGGGCAAGCCTACCTGAGCTAAGTATGCCTCTGTTTCGTATTTTCCTCGGTGGCGGCTCTTAGGATCGACTGGATCGCCTTCTACGTGAGGCATTTGGTCGGAGCGGAGGTACACGCCAGCCGAACTCATATAGACAAAGTGCTGCACCCGGTCGTGAAAGATCTCAGCTAGCGGTTGAGTATCGCTCAGTTCCCTGCCGTTATTGTCATAAATGGCATCAAAATGTTCTTGAGATAGCTTTGCCTTTAATTGTTCTGGAGAAGTGCGATCGCCTTGAATCTGAGTTATCCCCTCAACTGGAATAGGGCGATTACCGCGATTAAACAACACCACTTCATGACCCTGCGCCACTAGGATTTTGGTTAGGTAAACACCAATAAAGCGCGTACCACCCATAATCAAAATTCGCATAATTACCCAACCCCAATTCGTCTACTCTCAGTTTAGGGGTGAGTGGCTAGTGGCTAGATGTTTTTCTAGTCACTAGTCACTCTCTTTTAAGCTATAAATTCTCATAGAGTCAAAATTCAGCTAAGTGTAACCTTGAAATATGCCCTTGTCCATGAGTGGTTAACGCCTCAAGCTACTGGCGGTTCGGAATTAGTCGTGCGAGAAATTCTCAGATGCATCAATGCCGATCTCTATGCACTGATTGACTTTGAATCTACAAATTCCCAAAGTTATTTGTTCGGACGCAAAATTGGTACGACATTTTTGCAACACTTACCGTTCTCGCGCAATGGCGTACAGAAATATCTCCCTTTGTTGCCGTTGGCGATCGAACAATTAGATTTGCGTGCCTATGATGCGATCGTTTCTTCGTCTCATACCGTTGCCAAAGCCGTACTTGCCAGTCCCCAGCAGCTTCATGTTTGTTATTGTCACAGTCCGATGCGCTTTGCTTGGGATATGACGTTCGATTACCTCCGCTCTAGCCGCATGGGTCGCGGTCTACCTGGAATTGCCACTAGGTATTTACTCCATCACCTGCGCCAGTGGGATGCGATCGCCGCTAACCGTGTTGATTATTTCATTGCTAACTCTCACCATACGGCACGCCGGATTTGGCGCTGCTATCGTCGTCCTGCTACAGTAATTTATCCGCCTGTAGATATCGATCGCTTCCCCGTGGTGAAAGACAAACAAGATTTTTACCTCACGGTCTCGCGATTGGTCAGCTACAAGCAAGTCTCAACCATTGTCCGCGCCTTCAATCAACTCAAAAAACCTTTAGTCGTAATCGGTACGGGTTCAGAACTACCAGAGATTCGCAAACTGGCACAGTCGCACGTTCAAATTTTAGGAGCGCAGCCTAATGATGTAGTAGAGAAATATATGGCTCAAGCAAAAGCGTTTGTTTATGCAGCTCTAGAGGATTTTGGCATCGCGATCGTCGAGGCTCAAGCTTGCGGCACTCCAGTCATCGCCTTGGGTGCTGGGGGAGCGTTGGAAACAGTGCGAGACTTGCACCGCTACCCCGATAGCGCGACGGGAATATTTTTTTTAGAGCAAACAGTAGACGCATTGGTGGCAGCTGTGGAAAAATTTGAAGCCAACTGGGTAGCGTTCGATTCCGATCGCATTCGCACCCAGGCAACTCAATTTACCCCTAAAATCTTTGAAGAGCAGTTTTTAGCTTTTCTAGAACGCTCGTGTCAGGAGTTCTTCGTCCCTAGTTCTTAGGAGTTGATTTTTAGCTGGTTTTACAGCCTCTAAAATTAAATATGCCTCAGAATGGTGCTTCTGGCTTTAAGATCGGGACTATGTGTGGTGTGGATGGTTTAGGAGTATGATGACAGCCCAAAGCTCACTCCTCTTTGGCAAGCGGTTACAGGCTTTTGTCAAACGCGGGCAAGAGCCGTTTAGAACCAGAGCTAAACCGAAGGGTTTATTGCTCGCTCGACTCAATAAAGAGTTTGCCAAAAGATTGTTCGATGTTTTATTTTCGCTTTCCGTTCTAATTTTATTTGCGCCAGTTTATCTGGTGTTAGGCTTCTCGATCGCCTTGAGTTCGCCTGGACCGATCTTTTACGTTCAAGAACGAGTAGGCAGGAATCACAAGCCTTTTTATTGTATTAAATTCCGTACTATGGTAGCCAATGCTGATGAGATTTTGTCAGAATTGATTGCCTCGTCGCCAGGATTGCGGCAGGAATTTGAGGATAATTTCAAGTTAAAACAAGACCCGCGCATTACCAAAGTCGGTCATTTTTTGCGCTTAACTAGCCTAGATGAATTTCCCCAATTTTGGAACGTGCTTATGGGTGATATGAGTATCGTCGGTCCCCGACCTTTGGTAGCAGAAGAGCTACCGCGATATGGTCGTCATATTGATAAGGTCTTAACCATCAAGCCAGGAATTACTGGTTTGTGGCAAGTGTCGGGCAGAAATGACATTCCTTACAATCGTAGAGTGCAAATAGACGTTCACTATGCCAGCTCTTACAGCATGTGGCTAGATGTGTGGGTCATTTTAAAGACGGTATTTGTGGTAATTGTACCAAAAAATAACGGCGCTTATTAAGTGTATCCGTTAGCTTGTAGCCGTCAGCATTTGAGATTTGTTATGGTTTGCTGAAAATTATCAGTTTTGCGTTTAGGGGCATCAATTGCCCCTTTTCGATCGGAAACACTACTTTTCTTTTCGATCCATTGTCCTACGGTTTCTACGAGCGGTATATTTAGTGCTGTTCTAAACAGTGCCGAGAGCGAGCAGCCTGAAGCGATCGCCCTCTCAATCCACGCAATCTTTGCAATTACTCAATAATTACTTAATAATGAAAAGCAAACTTTAAGTTAATTTGTATTTTAGCCAAGCTGGCATTAACGCCAACCAGACGGCAACTGCACGACTAGGTGATCTCTCTGAGGGCAATTTTGCCATTATTTGCTTAAGTTGTAGCAGCGTTCTCGCTCTATTGTTTTAGGGAAAAAGAAAAATATAGTATTAAGTATGACGCAAACAAAGAGAGCTTTAATTACTGGTATTACAGGTCAAGACGGTTCGTACCTGAGCGAGTTTCTGTTGGAACAAGGTTATGAGGTACACGGAATCATTCGCCGTACCTCGACGTTTAACACAGACCGGATCGATCATATTTATGAAGACCCGCACAAAGAAGGAGTGCGGATGTTTCTGCACTATGGGGACTTGACCGACGGCACGACACTCCGACGCATTTTAGAAGAAGTCAAACCTATAGAAATCTATAATTTAGGTTCTCAATCCCACGTCCGCGTTAGCTTTGACTCCCCTGAATACACGGTGGACTCTGTAGGCATGGGAACGTTACGGTTATTAGAAGCAATTCGCGATTACCAACACCGGACGGGTATAGAAGTTCGGTTCTATCAAGCTGGTTCTTCAGAAATGTATGGATTAGTACAGGAAATTCCGCAAAAAGAATCAACTCCTTTCTATCCTCGCAGTCCTTACGCTTGTGCTAAAGTTTACGCTCACTGGCAAACAATCAACTATCGCGAATCTTATGGGATGTTTGCCTGTAACGGTATCTTATTTAACCACGAAAGCCCGCGTCGGGGTGAAACTTTCGTGACGCGCAAAATTACCCGCGCTGTTGCCCGCATTGTGGGTGGTAAGCAGAAGAAAATCTACATGGGTAACTTAGACGCAAAGCGCGACTGGGGCTATGCGAAAGATTACGTAAGGGCAATGTGGTTGATGTTACAGCAGTCTCAAGCTGATGATTACGTAATTTCTACGGGTGAAACCCATTCCGTGCGCGAGTTTCTCGAATTAGCTTTTGGCTATGTAAATTTAAATTGGCAAGACTACGTAGAATTCGACGATCGCTACCTCAGACCAGCAGAGGTAGAATTACTAATTGGAGATTCTACCAAGGCACGACAAAAATTGGGATGGACTCCTAGCGTGACATTCGAGCAGCTTGTTGCTTTAATGGTGGACGCAGATTTAAAAGCGATCGGTCTATCTGCCCCGAATGGAAATGGTGCTTCAGTCATCCATGACATCGCAACAATCCGTCAAGATATGGTCAGCTACCTATCCTAGTCCTAAAACCTACCTACGAGGCTGAACTCATGACCGCCTTAGATTTAAACAACAAACGCATTCTCGTGACTGGTGGTGCTGGGTTCTTAGGTCGTCAGGTAATAGACCAACTATGTCAAGCTGGTGCAGATAAAAATAAGATTACCGTAACGCGATCGCGCGATTGCGATTTACGAGTCTTAGAAAACTGCCAGCGTGCGGTTGACCAGCAAGATATTATTATTCATCTGGCTGCCCACGTTGGCGGTATTGGGCTGAATCAAGCTAAACCTGCCGAGCTATTTTACGATAACTTGATGATGGGGGCGCAACTGATCCACTCGGCTTATCAAGCAGGAGTGGAAAAGTTTGTCTGTGTCGGTACGATCTGTGCCTACCCTAAATTTACACCAGTTCCATTCAAAGAAGATGACCTCTGGAATGGCTACCCAGAGGAAACCAACGCCCCCTATGGCATTGCCAAAAAAGCCCTATTAGTACAATTGCAAGCTTATCGCCAACAGTACGACTTTAATGGTATCTATCTCTTGCCAGTCAACTTATACGGTCCTGAAGATAACTTCGACCCTAAGAGTTCCCACGTCATCCCAGCTTTGATCCGCAAAGTGCATGAAGCTCAACTACGGGGAGACAAGCAAATTCCTGTTTGGGGTGATGGTACTCCCACCCGCGAATTTCTCTACTCAGAAGATGCAGCACGAGGAATTGTCATGGGGACTCAGTTTTATAACGACCCCGAACCTGTTAATTTGGGAACGGGCGAGGAAATTTCAATTCGCGACTTGATTCATTTAATTTGCGAATTAATGGAATATGACGGGGAAATTATTTGGCAAACCGATAAGCCCAACGGTCAACCCCGTCGCTGTTTAGATACCGAAAGGGCAAAACAAGCCTATGGTTTTGTGACTCAAGTAGGTTTCAGACAGGGATTGACCAATACGATTGATTGGTATCGAAAGCACGGAGCATAAGTCAAATTTGTAGCAATGGGTTGACTCATAATTCATAATATTTATCTGAGTAGGAATTATTGAGTAAACCTTCCCGTACCAAAATTAAAAATTAATGATTAAAACAGTGTAAGGTGGGCAATGCTCACCTTTTTTCGTTGACTAATCTTTGACCGATCGCATATACCTGAAGAAGTAAAGACCGTAATTTCGCTGATATTATTCTCTTTCTGGTGTTTGAAATCAGTATTATTACTGTAGAATTAGGAACTCTGCCAGCTTTATTTTCATCATCGAAGAATAGTAAATTATTTACCGATCGTGATAGTAGTTGTTAGCAGTGATCGTACTCGTACAAGCCAGAGTCAAGAAGGAGATATTGGCTTCTACCCGCCGTCTTGTGCCATGAGCCGCATTGCTTTCATTGCTGGTACGTACTTACCAGAAAGCGATAGTGTTTCAGACTACACTGCTCGCCTACATACTTCCCTCCGCGATCGCGGTGTGGAATCTATTGTACTGACAACTTACTACGCGGCAGAAGCGGCTTACGATCCTCATGCGTTAGGAGTCGTACATGGATGGCAGTGGGTCGATCTAAAGGCTTTGGTCAAAGCAGTATGGGATAGTGGTGCGGATGCCGTACACATTCAGTACCATCCGCAAATTTACGGTCATCAGCCCGCAATCTTGTTACTACCGTTGTTATTGCGTTTATCTGGGTGGCGATCGCCCATCGTGACGACAGTACACGAGTATGGTAATTGGGAGTGGCAACGAGGATTGCTATCTCGATTTTCGGGTTGGTTGCACCAGTATACGTGGTGGGATCGAGAAGGGGGATTTTTGCTAACGTTAAGCAACGCTACAATTGCGATCGCGCCGGAAGCAAAAACCTTAATTCAAGCGAAATTACCTAATATAGAGCGTCGTTTGTGGCACGTTCCCAAAGTTCCTAACGTACAAGCCAGCGAAACGGACAGTAGTGCAGCACGCCAGATTTTACGACAAACTTGCAATTGGCATGAAGATACGTTCGTCATTACCTATTTAGGCTTTCTCCATTCTGGGAAGGAGTTAGCGACTTTACTACTAGCTTTTAAACAGGTTCTCACAACTCAGCCTCAAGCAAGGCTGCTGGTGATGGATAGGAAAGATAGCCCAAAATCAACGATTCAAGACGATAATACATACTTAACACAACTGCAAACAACGATTGACGCACTCGAATTACATTCGTTCGTCCATTTCACAGGATATTTGGACGAGGAAATTGTGTCTCGCTATCTCGCAGGATCGGATATCGGAGTGTTAGATCGCGATGTGAGTCTCAATAATAGTTCTTTGATGTCGCTTTTATCTTACGGTTTACCAGCGATCGCCACTTATATGCCGTCGTATTTACCAGATACGCATCCATTATTACTTGTCCCGCCGCATGATGTTGCTGCCCTGACAACTATATTAATAGAACTGATCGATTGCCCCGAAAAACGAAGACAACAGGCTAAAGCCAGTCGAGCTTTTAGCGAAAATTTTACCTGGCAAAATATTACTCAGCAGCACTTAGAAATTTATCAAGGTTTATTCGATCTTTAGTAAACGATAATATTTCACAGGTGTTAGTTGATATAACGTTTCCTATATAGTGAAATACATTCGTAGGGGCGCACAGATGTGCGTCCCTAAAGATCTTCGTACCCCATCCAATTGAAAATAGCTACAGCTATTTGTAATTGCAGCACTATCAACCAACAATTAATACCATTTCACTAAAACTATGCAACAGAAGATCCCCCCTAGCCCCCCTTGATAAGGGGGGTTGGGGGATCTCTTTTGTCGTAGTCAAAGAGTAAATTGGTATAACAACTATAGCAATCCTATTTAATTCATAAACGTGGAGCAGGCTAGAAGCCTGCTTTACAAATCATTTAGAGCTGCTATGGTAATACCATTTTGATCTGACTGCGCCACGGAAGATCCCCCCAACCCCCCTTAACAAGGGGGGCTATGAGCGACCGATTTAGTGCAAGGATAAATAGAATTGGTATAACTAACTATTGCACTTCTCCTACTGCTTTATTGACATCAGTAGGAGTTTCATATTCTTCTTCTGGTAACTGTTCTAAAATAGCGATCGCATTATCATCTGCGCCTTGTTGTTTGGCATAGTCCACAATATCTTGCTTAGAAGCAGGATATTCCATACCCTTGAGATGCTTTTGCAGCTGGATAGGATTAACTTTAGCCATTGCTAACTTCCCTCGTTCTAATTTGAATTTATGAAAATTTGTGATTTCCCTGAAATGCTAACTATGGCAAATTCGCCTTTCTTCTTCCATGAGGATGAAAACCGTTTGCGTCAGAATAATCTATTAATTTCGATTGCAGAGAGCGAGAGTGTATAACTTTTTAAAAAAAATGTTGCAGATGCTTCATCAATTTTGCTCGAAATAAACCTAGCCGAGTTGAGATAGTGACTAACAATACTAGAATTTAGTTTTTGAGTATCAAATCAGACAAATTTAAATTTTTTCTATCTCCTTGGAGATGTGTAAAATTTCCGATTTTGTCATAGTCATCAAAATGACCGTGCATCTGGCAAAGAGGAGATTTAGCAGTGAGAATTAAGACAATTATTAGTTTGTTGCGAGAGACATTTACTGAATGGAACGAAGATAAAGCTTCGCGACTAGCCGCAGCATTGGCATATTACACGGTATTTTCCCTCGCCCCGATGTTGATTATTGCGATCGCGATTGCTGGAGCAGTTTTTGGTGAAGAAGCAGCCAGAGGCGAAATTGTGACGCAGATTCAAGGTTTGGTAGGTAGGGACGGGGCAAAATTTATTGAAACGGCAATAGAAGGCGCTAGTAAACCTAAAGCAGGAACCATTGCCTCCCTGATTAGTATTGCTGTCTTACTATTTGGCGCTTCTGGTTTATTCGCTCAGTTACAAGACTCTTTAAATACGATTTGGGAAGTTCAGCCGAAACCAGGACGAGGTGTAATCGGCATCTTGCGCGATCGCTTTTTGTCATTCACGATGGTACTCGGTGTAGGCTTTTTGCTACTCGTTTCCCTGGTTTTAAGTGCAGGTTTATCAGGATTAGTCAATTTTTTGGGCAGCTTGCTACCAGGAATCGGGGCATTGTTACAGATAGCTAACTTCGTCCTCTCTTTTGCCGTGACGACACTACTATTCGGACTGATTTACAAAGTCTTGCCAGATGTCAAAATTGCCTGGAGCGATGTTTGGAGCGGCGCGATCGTTACTTCGCTGCTATTCTCAATTGGTAGGTTTGCTTTGGGACTGTATCTAGGAAACAGTAGTTTTGGTTCTACCTACGGCGCGGCAGGTTCAGTCGTCATTATCTTAGTTTGGGTTTACTATGCTGCCCAAATCCTCTTTTTCGGTGCAGAATTTACTCAAGTTTATGCTAGAAGATATGGTTCTCGCATCGTACCAACAAAAAATGCCATACCGCTAACGGAAAAAAACCGTGACGAGCAAGGAATGAGAACAGATCGCGATCGTCGTCGCCGGAAAACGAGATAGAAGTCGGGACAAGGAAGACAAGGGGGACAAGGAAGCAGAGGAACTTCAGGAGCAATTCTAGTCACCAGTCACTAGCCACTAGTCACTCCCTATTAACAACTGTTTCCCTTCTTTTACCAAATCAAGTCAGAATATCTATCTAGAGGTAGTTGGTAACGCCTAACTCACAAGTCGCGATTCATGAGTTGGAATCACCTCCAACCAATGACAAATGACGAATGACAAATGACAAATGACAAAAGCAAAGCGTCGTCTCCCCCGTAAACCAATTATTTCGATTGTGAGGCAGAATGGACGGTTAAACGTTCAGGGGATTAATAAATGGTATTACTACTGGCGCGATCCATACCATTTGTTGATTACTATGCCTTGGTCTTGGTTCTTAGGTATCGTAGCTTCTGGATACATATTACTCAATTCTTTGTTTGCTCTTGCCTATTTATTACAACCAGGTAGCATAGCTAACGCTCGACCTGGCAATTTCTGGGATGCTTTCTTTTTCAGCATTCAAACAATGGCAACTATTGGCTATGGCGTGATGAATCCGCAAACTGACTACGCTAATGTCCTAGTGGCGATCGAATCTTGGGTGGGTTTATTGGGCGTAGCTATGGGAACGGGAATCGCTTTTGCTCGTTTCTCTCGTCCTACGGCGCGAGTGGTTTTTAGTCGAGTGGCTGTGGTCACGGCTTATGATGAGATTCCAACTTTGATGTTTCGCGTGGCGAATAAGCGTCGCAACCAAATTATTGAAGCGCAGATTAGAGTTGTACTGGTACGAGACGAAATGAATGCTGAGGGGCAGTTTATGCGCCGATTGTATGACCTGCCTTTAGTACGTGCTAATAACCCAATTTTTATTCTCTCTTGGACGGTGATGCATCCGATTGACGAGTACAGCCCTTTTTACGGCGCTACTTTAGCAGATCTAGAAGCAGCAGAGACAATGTTGGTGGTGACGCTGACTGGCATTGATGAGACTGTATCTCAGATGATACATGCTCGTCATACATACATTGCTTCAGAGATGTTGTGGCATCATCGATTTGCTGATATTTTATTCCAGAAGTCTGACGGGCAACGCTATATCGATTACAACCACTTTCATGAGGTAATGCCCGTTTCTAGCCAGAGGGAAGAAACAAATGGAGTCGTATCCCGATCGCCATAATTGTCATAGCGAACGCAGTTACGCCATGTTAGGAACGGGGGCATTGGGTGGTTATTATGGTGGTTGTCTACAAAAGGCTGGTTTAGATGTCCATTTTTTGCTTCGCAGCGATTACAACCATGTTTCTCAATCTGGTTTAGTTATTGAGTCAACTGACGGGGACTTTACCCTATCCCAAGTCAATGCTTACCAAGACGTGAAGGATATGCCGCGTTGCGATGTAGTGGCGATCGCGCTAAAAACGACGCAGAATCATCTACTACCCGATCTATTACTTCCAGTTCTGAAAGACGATGGCGTAGTTTTGGTATTGCAAAATGGTTTGGGCATAGAAGACGCGGTAGCTGAAATTGTCGGTTCTCATCGAGTTATCGGTGGTATGTGTTTTGTCTGCGCTAATAAAGTTGCCCCAGGACATATTCGCCATTTAGATTACAAGGCGATCTCCCTGGGAGAATATACTGCTGACTACCATCCAGCGGGAATTACGGCAAGAATGCGGCAAATTGCCACTGATTTTGAATCGGCTGGCATTCCCATTGACTTATCAGAAGATTTGCTCTTAGCACGTTGGCAAAAATTGGTATGGAATATTCCCTATAATGGGCTATCTGTCATACTTAATGCTCGAACCGATGAGTTGATGGCAAATGCATCCACTCGGGCTTTAGTCGAAGAGTTGATGGCGGAAGTGGTAGCGGGTGCAGCTAGGTTCGATCGCCATATTTCCAGTAGTTTTGTCCAAAACATGCTCGATCGCACTGCCAAAATGAAGCCCTATAAAACTAGTATGAAAATTGACTATGATTTGCAGCGTCCTTTGGAAGTTGAAGCGATCGTTGGCAGTCCATTACGTCTAGCTGAGGCTGCTGGGACAAATTTACCTCAAATTCGCACTTTGTATCGGCAGTTGAAGTTTTTAGATAGAAAAAATCAGGGGTAGAATTTACTCCTTCCTCTTTGGATAAGCAATCCGCTTGTGATGAAACTGTTGCCAAATGTTGACAAAGGTTTCAGCAATTGTATCCATGTCCGCCCGCGTTAGTCCAGAATCAACTAATTGATTGTCTTGCCAGCGCGATCGCAGAATTTTTTGTACCATTGCTAGGGCTTCCTCTCGCGTCGGTTCTTTTCCGCCTGATTTGCCGGCTGCTGGCAGAGTGCGTAAAGCTGCTTCACAGGAATCTGCCAGCATCACCAAGGCTGTTTCTCGCGACTGGGGCGCTGGACCCGCGTAACAAAAATCCCTTTCGTCTACTGTAATGCTATGGTCTTGTCGTGCGATCTGCTGCGCTTGGTGGTAAAAATAGGCGATCGCCATCGTGCCTTGATGTTCGGGAATAAAGGCTTGGATTGCCATTGGTAAACGACACTTGCGTGCCATGACTAACCCTTCAGTCACGTGCTTTCTAATAATTGCCGCACTCTCCCAAGGATCGTTAATTTCATCGTGTTTATTGACCCCACCCATCTGATTCTCAATAAAAGCGAGGGGATCGTGGAGTTTGCCAATATCGTGATATAAAGTTCCCGTCCGCACCAATTCGACGTTGCATCCCAATACCCTCGCCGCTGCCTCTGCCAGAGTGGAGACAAACAGCGTGTGTTGGAACGTTCCGGGGGCTTCCGTTGCCAAACGCTTTAATAACGGTCGGTTGGGGTTGGCAAGTTCTGCTAGCCGAATTGGGGTAACTAGATCGAAAAAATGCTCTAAATAGGGGCTAATGCCGATCGCGATCGCGCTCCAGACAATCCCTGCAAGGCTAAATAAGCCAGCTTGAAGGGCAACATCGTACCAATTCCATACTGAATCAGTCCCGATCGCACTGAGGACGACTTTCCCTAACAGGTACGCTAATCCTTGCGTTACACTAACCGCGACTCCGATTAGAGCTAACTCTTCTCGCGATCGCATCCACCCAGCCATCCAACTAGCTAGCATTCCGCCAGCTAAGCCTGTTAACAAAGACTTACCACTAATATCCATTCCTACAGGTACGAGCAGCCCCAACAACCCTACAACTGTGCCACCAATTGGGAAGCCGTAGAAGCTACCTAGTAACAGTCCTACAGCAGGTAAGTTAATATACCGTAAATTCAGCCTTAAGAGTAGCGGAGTACTCAAAGCTAATAACAAAATCAAAACACAGTCACGCTGTCGCAGTTTCTGCCGCTCGAATTTCCAGGCAATCCAGACAAAAATACCAACGGCTACACTAACGATCCCACCAAATTTTGATAGCCCCGACCAACCGATCCCGCGTCGCGACAGACCGAAATAGTCGAGAGTAATAAATGCAGCATGGTCGATCGTTTCGCCTTTTCTGACTATGACCTCGCCTCGCTCTAGATTCAGCATTTGGGGGGCAATTTTTGCAACCGCTTCAGCTGCTGCTAGTTTTGTTTGTGCCTCGTCTTCCTTGAGATTTGGTTCGAGGACGGTTAACAGCATTTGGGTTGCTAGAGGTTCCATCTGCGGTGGTACATGCGATCGCACTTGTAAGTTCACCGCTGTTTGCAAAGTATCGGATGATATACCTCGATAAACTCCTTGGGCGAGAATGCGTTGTGTAGTGGCGCGGATACCTGCAACTGTCTTCGACCAAATAGGATCGGATAAATCCAACCAGGAAGATTCGTAAAGAGTTGGCGGAGTTGCTTTTTGTAATTGTGCCAGTTGCGATAAAGCTTGAGCGTATTGCTGGCGAACTTGAGATAGCTTTGCCATTAACATCGAGAACTGGTGAGATTTCGCTGTTTTCAAGCGATAGGCATTCAGTTCCCTTGCTGCTTGAGCCATTGCCTCATTTTCAAATCCTTCGATTTTAACCGAAGCAAAGTTCGTTGTCGCGGCATTTTGCTGGCGTTCTCGACTTTGCGCGTCTCGTAAAAAGGCTAAAACTTTCTGCCACTGAGAATCTGGGCAGCTGCGTAGATAAATTTGTGCTGCTGTAGATAAGTTGGTTGTGGTTGTAAATGGAAAATTTCCTGCTAGCTGCCGCAGTCGCTCTCCCTGTGTCAAGTTAGTTTGTAACTTTTGCCAAATTTTTTGATTTACTGTCGAGTCAATGACTAAGATTGGCTCTGCTTTTCTCCATGCAATTTGGCGGTTTTGGGCTGTAGTTTTCGTATCGACAATTTGAGCTGCTTTAGGGGCGCGAATTGTCTCTGGTGCGATCGTGCCTTCATCTAGCCGAGGTTGGTTGGCAAAGCGATGTCCCAACATTATGGTCAGCAATACCACTGCCAGTATCAGGAGCGCAGAGGTGCGTTCTCTGCGCACTTTAGGAGGTTTTTTAGCTTTAACTCCTGGTTGAGCTTGGCATACTTTACGAGTTAATTGCTGCTGGTTTGGTAGCAATTGCCACCACTTCTTGAGTTGCAGGTCGAGCAATTCAAATAGCGTGCGCTTTTTCATTACCCTTATTACATGCAATCGGCATGGAGCAAAAAGTTAAATGGCATAAAGCCTCATCTGTAATCTTAGGTTGAATGACAATAATTACATCCAGTCTATGGATCTTTCCACAATGAGAGCTCACAACTGACGATTAAGCTTATTGCCTGTTCTACAACTCAAGTATTTAGAAACTAAACTTTCCTGAAATCAAATTTTTCAGATCGATTTAGGAAAGACAACGATTATTCTCAGCGCCTCCGCACGATTTTAGGGGCAGCAATTGCAACTATTTGATTGTTGGTAGTAGCTCGATCGCTCTGCTGATAGACTCCCGACCACACTGCGACTAGTACATCACACAATCTTAGCACTTCAGCCTGATTTGTCACCCCTATTGCTAGTGCTTGAGTAACTGGAATGCTTGCCACGCCATTGTAAGCTCCTGAAAGCGCACCCGCGATCGCGCTCGTCACGCCAGAGCGATCGCTTATTGCTGCTCTTTGAACGGTCAAGCGAAAGTCTGCTGGAGTACTCAGGTAGCAAAAAAACGCCAAAGCGATTTGACTGCTCAATTCATGGGGTTGTCCTAACTGAGCAATCGCTCTTTCCAATCCTGCTCGTTCGTCCAGTAGCTCTTTGACTTGTGAGAGTTTTGCAGCTGTTGCAGTTGGGGATGTTCCTACAAAAGCAATTGCTTGGGAAATTATCTCGATTGGGTTCGATTTTGCTTGTAAAGCAATGGCGATTGCTTGTCCTATTGCTAAGGTTCCATCTCGGCTTTCTGGCTCATCCCGATCGATCGCGACTAGCGCCAGTTGCAAATTTTGCCGCAGCTTCAACTCATTCTCATGAAAAAATACTGATATGGGAAGAGTTGTTAAAGGTGAAGCGATTGGATTACCAGTCAACTCTTTTGTCATGAATTTGTGCCATGCTTCGTAATCGAACTTACCGAGCGCGATCAAAGTCTTTATTCCTTGCAATACTGAGTCAAGCAACCCCGATTGGGATGAGTTATCGATTGCCCTTTCAGATAATATCGCCTTAAGTTTAGGGTGGTTTGCGACTTCGCCAACTGCCATTCCCAGCATCGTGCCGCGAAATCGACTATGAATCGAGTAACTCATTAATTGGAGTGCCTGATATGGTGAATCAAGGCGTGTAAACCTAAGCGATAACTCTGTACGCCAAAGCCACTAATTTGCCCGATTGCTACACCTGCAATATAGGAGTGATGGCGAAAAGATTCTCGTTGATAAATATTACTTAAATGAACTTCTACTGTGGGCATTTTTACCGCAGCGATCGCATCTCGCAGCGCCACGCTTGTATGGGTATAAGCACCCGCATTAATCACAATTCCCTGGTATTCTGACTTAGCTGCTTGGATCGCATCCACTAGCACGCCTTCATGGTTAGACTGCATCGCCTTCACTTCTGCTTGCAGTTGATTCCCTTCTGCCACTAACATGCTGTCGATCTCAGCTAACGTCACTGAACCGTAAATTCCTGGTTCTCTTGCTCCCAGCAGGTTCAAATTCGGTCCATGCAGCACGAGTATCCTAATAAGTGACGAATGAGAAGACACGCCAGCTAAGCCCATTCAATATCTATCTGTGACGACGAGTGCGGCGATCGTCAACTGGAATTGGGATCGGCTCTGGTTCCGGTTCAGCTTCCGGTCCTAGCAAGGCTTCAATTAGCTTGCGCGCCCATTCTTTCAGCTTTTCCAGTACCCGATCTATGTAATCCATCGAACCGATTACTCCTACAAAACTACCTTGATTTCTTGATGATAATCGATTGGAATCTATCTTTGTGCGCTCTTGATTTTGCCGCTACTTATTCTTTATATTTGCTTAGCTTTTTGCTGTTGCTAGCACACAAAGTTTAACTTTTTCAAGTCAAAATGTAGCTTAGCTACTTATTCTCAACCGCTTTAACTTTCTGTTTCCTTTGCTCTACCAACATTTTGTTGGGAAAACGAAGGTGACAGCTTAATCTTTTTATTTAATATAAAGATATCACAAATTCCAACAGCAGACACATCTCTCTTTTGAGGGAATGGTTATCAGTTATCAGTGACTGGTGACTGGTGGCTAGTGACTAGAATTGCTCCCCCAGATCCCGAGAGCCTCCCCAGCTCAAGAGCAGCCCTCTTCTCCCCTCTGCTCCCTAGCTTTTAGTAGGCGGCGCAAGAGATCGAGAGCGGTGCAGGCGCTGATATGGCGAATCAGAGCGCGATCGCGTCCAGTTCCGAAATGATTTTCAAAACTTTGAACCTTGCCATCGGCTCCCGCCAAACCGATGTACACTAAGCCAACCGGTTTGCTTGCCGTACCACCATCGGGTCCGGCAATTCCCGTGATGCTCAAACCCCAAGTCGTACCGAGACGCGATCGCACTCCTGCTGCCATTTGTTCGGCGACGATCGCGCTGACAGCGCCAAATTGACTCAAATCATCAGGATTAACGCCCAAAACAGAAATTTTTACTGCGTTGTCGTAGGAGATAACTCCCCCCCAGAAATATCTAGAACTACCTGGTATGTCCGTGAGCATCTGACCCAAGCCACCACCCGTGCAGGATTCCGCCACACTGAGAGTTTCTCCCGCCGCAGTTAACAATTTACCGACTGCCGAGGCTAAAGTTTCTTCGTCAGAACCGAAATAATTTAAGTCTCCAATTTCCTGCAATTGTCGAGCCACTGGAGCAATAATTTGCTGGGCTGTTTCTGGAGAAGTTGCTTTCGCTGAGACACGCAACTTTACTTCTCCTTGGCTGGCATAAGGAGCTACGGTAGGGTTAGGCAGATTGAGAAAGGCTGCTGCTTTTTCTGCTAAAGCTGCTTCGGCAATCCCCCAAAATTTCAAAGTTTGGCTGTAAATAATTTCTCGACCGTAACCAAGAGTCTTAAGGTAAGGGACGGCGGTTTCTTGCCACATCTGCTGCATTTCTGACGGTACGCCAGGAAAGGTGAGAATTGCCACCCCAGGGCGCGGTTGCCAGAGAATACCTGGGGCGGTTCCACCTGGATTGGGTAAAACTGCCGCACCTTGAGGTAGTATGGCTTGCTTGCGATTGCTAGGAGACATTTTTCGCCCGCGTGCAGCATATTTGCGAGTAATGTCTTCAATAATTTCTTGGTGTTCTGCCAGCGGTACGCCAAAGAAATCGGCTAAAGTTTCGTGGGTCAGATCGTCAGGCGTAGGACCTAAACCGCCTGTAAAAATGAGAACTTGAGTCGAGTTATCCTGAGTTGATGTTCGTTCTAGAGCAACTTGAATCGCATGTTTGATTCTTGCAGGATTATCTCCCACTACAGTTTGATAGTAATGAGGAATTCCTAGATTTGCTAATTGCTGAGCTAAAAACTGCGCGTTGGTGTTGAGAATATCGCCCAGCAGTAATTCAGTTCCAACACAAATGATTTCGGCACTCATTGAATTTTAGATTTTAGATTTTGGATTTTGGATTCAATCCAAAATCCAAAATCCAGAATTTTATGCTAAAGCAGGTACGGGAACGTTGAGATGCGGGTAGAGGGGGAAGCGATCGCACAATGCCGCGACTCGGCGGCGACAGTCTTGCGCTACGGTCTCATCTTGAGGATGTAGCAGGCGATCGGCGATAATATTGGCAATTTCGGTAAATTCTTCCGTACCCATGCCTCGTGTGGTCATGGCTGGGGACCCCAATCGGATACCACTTGTCACAAAAGGCGATTCTGTATCGAAGGGAACTGTATTCTTATTAGCGGTGATATTTGTTTCACCTAAAAGGCGATCGCCTTCTTTACCTGTCATGCCAATACAGCGCAAGTCAACCAGCATCAAATGATTTTCTGTACCGTTGGATACGAGTTTGAAGCCTCTGTTTTGTAATTGAGCAGCCATAGCTTTAGCATTTTCAATGACTTGGGCTGCATAAGTTTTGAATTGAGGCTGTAATGCTTCGCCAAAGGCAACTGCTTTCGCTGCGATGACGTGTTCCAAGGGTCCGCCTTGGCTACCAGGGAACACGGATTTATCTAATTTTTTACCCAGTTCGGGATCGCGAGTGAGAATTAATCCGCCTCTTGGTCCGCGCAAAGTTTTATGTGTGGTTGTCGTGACGACATCGCAATAGGGAATGGGGTTAGGATGCAAGCCAGTCGCAACCAAGCCAGCAATGTGAGCGATATCGGCTAATAAGTAAGCACCAACTTCATCGGCGATCGCTCTAAACTTTTCAAAGTCAATTATGCGTGGATAAGCAGAATAACCGCAAATGAGTAGCTTGGGACGATGTTGCAGCGCCAATTCCCGAATTTGGTCGTAGTCTAATTGTTCGGTCTGGGGATTCACGCCGTAATGGTGGACTTTGAACCACTTCCCAGAGAAATTTACGGGCGAACCGTGGGTTAAGTGTCCGCCGTGGGATAAATCCATCCCCATAATTGCGTCTCCTGGCTCTAGCAGAGTCATGAAGACGGCAAAATTAGCTTGAGCGCCAGAATGGGGTTGAACGTTGGCATGAGCCGCACCAAACAGTTGTTTGACGCGATCGATCGCTAATTGCTCGACGCGATCGATATATTCACAACCACCGTAATAACGCTTTCCAGGTAAGCCTTCAGCATATTTATTGGTCAATACCGAACCCTGGGCGGCTAAAACAGCAGCCGAGGTAAAGTTTTCACTAGCAATTAATTCTAAGTGGTCGCGCTGGCGCTGAAGTTCGCCGCTAATTAATTCAGCCACAACCGGATCGGAGGAAGCAAGTAAATCTAAGTTAGTCGAAGACACTGTGGTTAACCTTAAGCAATTTACACGACTGTACCTGTCTAGATTAATAGGAGCGATCGCGTTTTCCGAAACCACACCATCAATCAAAATTTGCGGACAGCATAACTCAACATAGATACTTTAACTCAATCATAGGGAGCAGGGAGCGCACGAGCAGTTATCAGTAACCAGTGACCAGTGACCAGTTATCCGCAACCTAATGAGTAGAGGAGCAGGGGAGCTGAGGGAGCTGAGGGAGAATTTAATTCCGACTTACAACTTACCAACTACTAACGCGGATATTAAGCTCTGTATGCCTTATAACACTCTTTATAAGTGACTAGCATAAAATTGACTTAAGGGATCGTAGGA
The DNA here is from genome assembly GCF_000317125.1 of Chroococcidiopsis thermalis PCC 7203. Classification (GTDB taxonomy): domain Bacteria; phylum Cyanobacteriota; class Cyanobacteriia; order Cyanobacteriales; family Chroococcidiopsidaceae; genus Chroococcidiopsis; species Chroococcidiopsis thermalis. The sequence continues at coordinate 3,424,266 of NC_019695.1, read as the reverse complement.
TATTCTGGAGGGATCTGGATGTTAGTGATTTTGATGGAAGATCGAATCCTTGCCCCTCAGCAAGTTTGCCAAAGCTGTTTGCTTGCCGATCGTGCTGGACAGCCACGTTGGAGACAAGGACAATTACGCTGTGGTCAAGCTGTACCTAAACTCTCGCCAGGACAACCAGATCAGTACGAATGTATGATGGGCTTCCGCATTGCCAATGTTGAATGATGGTAGTGCATCGCAAGTCGTAATTAACTAGTCACTGGTCATCGGTCGCTGGTCGCTGACAACTGAATAACTGTAAAACCTGCGCTATCCTGTGCATATGAAGAGTTAAATTCAAATAAATTCTTTTAGGAGAATAAACAATGGCTTGGCGCGGGTCTACTACGGTGCAAGAGCGAATCTTTGCTTGTTTACCATATTTACTGCCCTTGATGCATGGGTTTGCATTTGGCGTTTTCTTACTGCGAGAATTTCCAGTTCTACAATATCTATTTCTACCGCTGATACCTTTATTGCAAATATACAGTAGTATACCTTTTGCTAGTTTAATCGTCTTTTTTGCTTTATATCTATTGGTAGTTAGAAATGAAAGCATCAGCCACTTTATTCGTTTCAATACCATGCAAGCAATTTTAATTGATATTGTAATATTTTTGTGTGGGTTGGTGCTGCCAATTTTGGCTCCAATTCCTGGGGCTAGTTTTGCCACGCAGACTATAGCCAGTACAATTTTCCTTGGAATAGTGGCAGCTGTAGCGTTTGCTGTAACTCAGTCTCTAAGAGGAAAATATGCAGAAATTCCTGCTCTCTCTGATGCAGTTCATATGCAGGTGAGATAGATATTTTGTCATCGGTCATTAGGCATTGTCATTGGCGATCTGAGTGCAAGAGACTTATCTATTTTCTAAAAGTCGATTGCACATTTTACTACTTTTAACAATCTTGTTGCTTTAGTCATGAAAACATCATAAGTTTTGAATTGTCGATTCAGAATTCTCGTTGGCGTACCTTAAAATTACAGTATTTTCTAAGCGACCAATCCCTTCAATCTCAACGCGGATGCGATCGCCTGCATTCAGCACTCCTACCCCAGGAGGAGTTCCAGTCAAGACGACATCCCCAGGTAACAGCGTCATAACTTGACTGATGTAGGACACGAGGACAGATGGAGAATAGACCATTTCTTCGATGCTGGCAGATTGTACGGGTTGGGGATTATCGTTTAAAAATGTCTGTAGTTGGGCAGATGGATTGATTTCTCGGACGATCCAGGGACCAAGGGGGCAAAAGGTATCAAATCCTTTGGCTCGCGTCCACTGACTATCCTGCCTTTGTAAATCTCGCGCCGTGATATCGTTAGCGATCGTATAGCCCCAAATTTTTTTCTGCGCTTGTTCTGGCGTGCAATCTGACGTGCGATCGCCAATCACTAAAGCTAATTCTCCTTCATAGTCTACCCGTCTCGACTGTTGCGGGTATTTAATTTCCGTCGCCGTGGCAATCACTGCTGAAGGTGGCTTCAGAAACAACAAAGGTTCCTTCGGTACACTTGAACCCATTTCTGCTGCATGTTCCACGTAGTTTTTACCCACTGCTACGATTTTGGAGGGAGCGCAAGGTGCGAGAATCTGATATTCATCTGGTGTTAAGCTTTCCTCCGTAGGCTGTCCTTGTAACCAAGGCGGAGCATCTAATAGCAGAACTTCCAAGCTAAGTTGGAGTATGCCGTAGTAGATGCGTCCCTCTAGAGATTGAACTCGAATGTAGCGTTGCGCCATAAAGTGTTATTAGATACCTGATCGTTTACTCTATCGTTTGAGCGTGAATTTTTGTGTTGATAGTTTTACAAAGCATTTTTTCGTTGGTTGTTGGTCGTTGGGAAGTGAGTCGTGAGTCGTGAGTGACAAGTGGCTAGACTCAATTCTTGTCAACGGTTCCACTAGCCACTAGCCACTGATAACGGATGACTACTTAATAGTTTGTGCGATCGCAATGTCAATCGATTTAAGAAATACAAATTCTGCTTGTGCCTCTATTTTGGTAGAAACATGGCGACGGTTGGGACTCAATACTGCTGTCATTTGTCCTGGTTCGCGTTCTACCCCACTGACAATCGCTTTCTTACAAGCCTCAGAAGTTGAGGCAATTTCCGTGTTAGATGAGCGTTCTGCTGCCTTTTTCGCCTTGGGAATTGCTAAACAAACGAGTAAACCTGTAGTTGTCGTCGTCACCTCCGGTACGGCTGGAGTTAACTGCTATCCCGCAATCGTGGAAGCAAGGGAAAGTCGAGTGCCTTTAATAGTTCTAACAGCCGATCGACCTCCTGAATTGAGACACTGTCATTCTGGACAAACGATCGATCAGTTAAAGTTATTTGGCTCTTATCCTAACTGGCAAGCAGAATTAGCTCTACCATCTTTAGAAATCTCGACGTTAAGATATTTACGCCAAACAGCGATTTATGCGTGGGAACGGGCGCTATACCCCGTCCCTGGAGTTATTCATCTCAATATACCTTTTCGCGACCCCCTCGCACCCATACCCGATGGCAATAATTCTGAATTTATCTCTTCTCAACTAGAATTAGAAGACTTTTTTGCTGGGATCGAAATCGGTTCCCGTGCGGACGCGCATCTGTCCCTCCCTGCAACTCCCGTACGAGTAGGTTTGTCCAAATTGTTGACGAGTCAAGAGATATCTGGGTTAAACCCACCCCTACCTGTCTTTTGGCAACAGCTCGAACGCGGTATCATCATTGCTGGTATTGCGCAACCACAGAACCCACGAGAATATTGTGGGGCGATCGCTCAACTTGCTAAAACAGTGAAATTCCCAGTTCTAGCAGAGGGGTTATCTCCAGCCAGAAATTATGCCGAACTCAATCCCTATCTCATTTCTACCTACGATTTAATTCTTCGGCAGCCGCAGCTAGCAGATAAACTCAAGCCGGACTTGGTAATCCAAATTGGGGAATTGCCTACAAGTAAAGAGTTACGTAGTTGGCTCGATCGCACTCAACCGCAGCGTTGGATTGTCGATCCTAGCGACCAAAATCTAGACCCTCTACATGGTAAAACAACTCATCTGCGCCTTTGTGTGGAACAGTTAGCTCAAATCTACCCTACAAAGCCAAAGTTACCTAGCGACTATCTGCAGCTATGGTGCGATTTAGAGACTAAGGTGAGAGGTGTTGTAGATGGGGCGATCGCCAACCTGAATCAGCCGTTTGAAGGTAAGGTAGCTTGGATGCTCTCTCAAATACTCCCCCCTGGTACGCCACTGTTTATTGCCAATAGTATGCCCGTGCGCGATGTAGAATTTTTTTGGATGCCTAGTAATTCTGGCGTGCGACCTTTTGTGAATCGCGGCGCAAATGGCATTGATGGTACTTTATCTACTGCTTTAGGAATTGCTCATCACAATCAAAGCAGTGTCATGCTAACTGGAGACTTAGCTTTATTGCACGATACTAATGGCTTTCTCATTGGTAAAAAACTTAAGGGTCATTTAACAATTGTGCTGATTAATAACAATGGTGGCGGAATTTTTGAAATGCTGCCAATTTCTCAGTTTGATCCACCCTTTGAAGAGTTTTTTGCTACGCCACAAGATATTGATTTCGCTTGCCTTTGTCAGACTTATGGTGTAGAACATGAGTTAATTACGACTTGGGAAGATTTGCAACAAAGGCTAGAGTTTATACCAGCAAGCGGCATTCGAGTTTTAGAGTTGAGGACAAATAGAAAAGCTGATGCTCGATGGCGACAAGCGAATTTAGCAAAGTTTGTCCAAGGAATTTGAAGTTAGATATTGGTCATTTGTCCTTCGTCATTTGTCACTGATAACTGATAACTGATAACTGATGAAAAGAATTTCTGCTACCTTAGCGGTCTTAATTGCGATCGCAACAGCGCTTCCAACTCAGGCTCAAACAACCAGAGAGCCGAAGTATTTTCGCAGTAGTTTTTATAAAAACAACCCATCAGAATGTAAAATTTTTTATCCCGTTCCAGTTGGTGCAGTCCCTAGCCGCAAAGCAAAAGATGATACTTGCTTACCACCACCATTAGCAATTATTCCTGGATATGGTAAAGACTACACGCGCTTAATGAAAACAGGAATTCGGGCGGGAATTAGAGGTGATTACAATACGGCTTTAATTAACTTTCGTCGCGCTCAACAAATTGAGATTTCTAAAGACCATTTAGGCTACATTAACCGCGAGGCGTTGAGGGGAATTAATGGAGCGATGGTAGCCCAAAGATACCAATTAGAACCTCATCCAGTAAAAAGACTCACGCCAAAATTTTTTTGGTACTACTGGACTGGTACGGGCGATCGCGGTAACTGGGGTAGGAATATTATCGAGCGTCGATGATAAATCTTGCTGTTAGGGAGCATCCTACAAGTGTAAATTGCTCTTGCTTATCTGCTCCCTGCTATATTATTTTTCTAAAAATCAGCCTGAAAAACTTAATAAATTTGAGAAAATCTTACCATCAACATCATTATTACAACTAACCCACTTATCCAAACCAATAGCGAACCCCAACTTAAAGAATTTTGGTTGAACTGCTGCGATACGCCTTGTACCAATCTATTTAAATTTGCCATATTATTTGTATACTCCGAAACTATGTATCTTATAATACTGAAGCCTTTTTGTATATTTGGATCGAAATAGTAATCAAACTTAGTTAATAGAAATAAAAGTTCAAATATAACTCAGGCTTTAATCCATAGATTTTCAGCTGAGGTAGCGCTGCTCGCTTTGAGACAGCCTTGGTTCACAAGGAGAAAGCAAGAGATGGTGGTATGTTGCCTTAGCACTATACAAAACGCATGTTTTTAAGTACAATTGTACTAAAAAATAAGAAGGTTAAGAATCCTGATGAAGTTCTCTAAACTCGATCTGGGTAATCTTGTAGCTGTCGGTCATTCAGATGGTTATTTAGGGCTGTTAATTGACCGAGGAGATGAGTTTGAGTTAGTGGAAGTTCCCGCCCCGATTGAAGCTTATGAAGGTTTGCAACACGTCAATTCTTTGGTCAATACCAATGCATTACCTGCTGCATCTGAACCTCTAAAAATGCTACTAGTTCAGTCTACAATGGCAACTTCAATTGGTTATAACTGCAACGATCGCATTTTACAAGTTGAGTTTAGCAGTGGCAGTATATATCAGTATGCAGATGTGGAACCGGAAACTTGGGAAGCTTTACAAGACACCGATTCTCTAGGAAGATTTTATAACAACAATATTAAAGGTCAATACGATTGCCAGCGAATTGACTATATCGATTGCGATTACAGCGAAGAAGAATGTTGCTAGGTTGTAATATTTAAATTTTTTGTGACTTTATGAGCTATTGAAAGGTAATAAAGGAAGATATAAACCGACCGATCTTTAGAAAATATCTCAACAATGGAAGTCTTAATTCGCCAGCTTCAAGAAAGCGAAATACCCGCAGCAGATCGCGTTTTCAGATTAGCTTTTGGCACTTTTATCGGATTGCCCGATCCAATGGAATTTGGAGGTGATGCAAACTTTATCCAAAGTCGCTGGCACGCAAATCCATCAGCAGCTTTTGCCGCGATCGCAGATAGAATTATAGGATCTAATTTAGTAACTCGGTGGGGTAGTTGTGCCTCTTTTGGTCCCCTTAGCGTTCATCCCGATTGGTGGAACCAAAAAATTGCCCAGCGTCTCATCGAACCAGTTGTAGAATGCTTCAATACATGGAATATCCAGCAGGCGGGTCTGTTTACCTTTCCTAATAGTTCCAAGCACGAAACAGCTTTGTATTTAAAATTAGGTTTAACGCTTTTCTATCCATGCAACACGAGTTAATATCCAACCATCTTCCTCTTGAGTGCTAGCATTTCCTGCTACAGGATAGCCAAGTTGTTTGAGATATTGAACAACATCAAAAGTTTGTTGCTGACGACTGCGGTTACTGTAACTACTGATAATTAATCTCCCTCCCTGTTTCACAGTATTAAAAAGCTGCTGAATATAATCCGAATGTAACTGAGAAGGGACATATTCTAATAAGGTATGTATAAAATCATATTGAGTTGTCGATCGCCAGTATAAGGCATTAGCGATCGCAAAATTATTAGTAAAATCTGGTAGTCTCTGACACGCAAGTTCTATCAAGCGGGATGAAATATCTATTCCATAGGGAATCAACTGTATTTTTTGTTCGCTTGCCCATTGTATTAAGCTTTCTAGCAATAAACCATTGGCACAACCCACATCTAAAAAACTCCCGTTCTTGTTGACCGCCGTTAAAATTACCTCTCGTACGCAGCGCCAGCGTGCGGGCGTACTTCCCCAACCTGACTGTTGGTAAGGATTGCTAGATGCAAGATACCAATTTTCGGTTTTTTGCTGTTCTTCCTTAAACCAGGAAGCAAGTCCATTAGCTTCAAGCATTGCGTAAGATAATTTGAGAGGGAAATATGCCTTCTACTCCTGCAAACTAGTTTTTTAGTAAAGTAAAGTTACGCCAAGTTTCATCATGACTAAGCTGATTGTCATCACGGGGGTAAGTCGCGGTTTGGGGCTTGCCATGACGGAAGGATTCATTCAAGCTGGACATACAGTTGTAGGTTGCGCCCGTTCTGAGGCAGCAGTAGCAAAACTATCTCAGCAGTATAATTCGCCGCACGATTTTATGGTAGTAGACGTTGCCGATAACCAGCAGGTGAAAACTTGGGCAGAACAAGTACTTTCGCGCCACGGCGTGCCAGATTTACTAATTAACAATGCAGCTATAATTAATCCTCTAGCCCCACTGTGGCAGATTCCTGTTGAAGAATTCGATCGCCTGATTGATGTCAACATCAAAGGAGTAGCAAACGTTATCCGTCACTTTGTCCCCGCCATGAAGGAGAAAAACCGGGGCATTATCGTTAACTTAAGTTCTGGTTGGGGTCGTTCCACTTCTCCAGAGGTTGCATCATACTGTGCGTCAAAATGGGCAATTGAGGGACTTACTAGGTCTTTGGCACAGGAATTACCCTCGGGAATAGCAGCGATTCCCCTCAACCCCGGCATCATTCATACAGATATGTTGGAAATTTGTTATGGAGAGGAGGCAGCGGCTTATACTGCGATCAAAGATTGGGTCAAGCAAGCCGTACCATTTCTACTTAAATTGAGTGCCAAGGATAATGGAATGCCGTTGACTGTTCCCGTTTGAGGAAGTCATGCATTCGTAGGGGCGGGTTTGCCAGCAATATTTGGTCGTAGTCAGAGATAATTGGTAAACACGCCCGTACAAAAGTCAAAACATTCAAAAATTGGGATTGAGATGTAACAACAGTTTGATATGAGTAAAATTTTAGATGTAACTCTTTCGATGGAAGTTGCCAAACGGATTAAGAGTAAAGCAACTAAGTGTTTTGATAACGCCTATAAAGCGGCGCTGTTGATAGAGGAATCGGTCTACGTACAGGGCTTTTTAGTCTTTGCCAGCGCGCCGTGTGAAATGGTAGAGTATGGCTGGCTCGAATTAGGCGATCGCATTATCGATCCGACGTTTCCCCATCTGGATCGCCACATTGAAACACTCTATTACTTTCCTGCCCAGCGCCTCACCGTGCCACAACTCAAGGCAACCATAGAAGAGTCAAAAGAAGATTACCCAGAAGACGACCCCTTACCAGTCTACGGAGAAGCCCCTTATGAGTATTATGGCGATGTCATGCTAGGTGGTGCTGATTATGCCGCAGCATTCAAAGACGCTGAGGCTAAGTGTCGAGAAATCGAGCAAACTGGGGAGTGGGGAGTCGGGAGTGGGGAGTCGGGATAAGAGAACTAAAGCAGCTAAAGGAAACGATTTAATTCCGAATTCCGAACTCCGAATTCCGAATTCTCCTCAGTAGCTATCGTTATCGTTAGCCATCTGCATTTCTAGTAGGTGGTTGGCGTGATTGAGTCGATTGGCGATCGCCTGTCGCCAGACGAGTTCCACTTCTGGATCTGCCAATACTTCTTGTGCCAGTTGTCTGTAAACAGCACTAGTAGCAGCATTAACCTGTTCCAGTAGTCTGAGGTTGTGATAGATAGTTCTGGGTGAAATTTTTGTCATATAGTGAGTGGCTGGTGGCTAGTGGCTGGTGGCTAGTGGCTGGACTCAATTCTTGTCACTAGCCACTAATCACTGATAACTGTTAAAAAGGTAAATCCGTGCTACCCATGAGGTAAAGGTCGCACTCGCGGGCTGCACCGCGACCCTCGTTGAATGCCCAAACGACTAAGCTTTGTCCGCGACGACAATCGCCAGCGGCGAAAACTCCAGGGATACTGGTAGCATACTTACCATAGTCGGCTTTGATATTGCTGCGGGGGTCGCGATCGAGTCCCAGGGCATCAATTAGGGGTTGTTCGGGTCCGAGGAAACCCATCGCCAGCAAGACGAGTTGGGCGGGTATGACTCTTTCCGTACCTGGGACTTGCTGCGGAACAAACTGCCCTTTGTCGTTTTTCGTCCACTCTATTTGTACCGTGTGGACGGCTTTGACGCAGCCGTTCTCGTCGCCCTCAAATTTGGTCGCAGTGGTGATGTATACGCGGGGGTCAGCGCCAAATTTAGCCGCAGCTTCTTCCTGTCCGTAATCCATTTTGTAGATTTTGGGATATTCGGGCCACGGGTTATTCGCGGCACGGGTGAGGGGTGGCTGAGGCATAATTTCCAATTGGACGATGCTGTTGCAACTGTGGCGGATTGACGTACCAACACAATCAGTTCCAGTATCGCCACCGCCAATAATTACCACATCTTTATCGGCAGCAGAGATGAAATTATCGCCTCTGCGGTTATCTAGAATTGCTTGGGTGTTGGCGGTGAGGAAATCCATTGCAAAGTGAATTCCCTTCAATTCTCGTCCTTCGATAGGTAAGTCGCGGGGTTTGGTCGCACCGACACAGAGAACTACAGCATCAAATTCTTTTAGCAGGGTTTCCGCAGAGATGTCTTTACCAATTTCGGTATTGCAAACAAATTTTACGCCTTCCTGTTCCAAAATATCGAGGCGGCGCTGGACGACTTCCCGCTTGTCGAGTTTCATGTTGGGGATACCATACATTAACAATCCGCCTGGGCGATCGGCGCGTTCAAATACCGTGACCCAATGTCCTGCTGTATTCAGTTGTGCTGCGGCACACAACCCCGCCGGACCCGAACCGACAACGGCAACTTTTTTCCCCGTGCGCTTTTCTGGAGGGTGCGGTTCGATCCAACCTGCTTCCCAACCTTTATCAGCGATCGCATTTTCAATATTCTTAATTGTCACGGGAGGGTTATTAATTCCCAAAACGCAAGCGCCTTCACACGGTGCGGGACAGACGCGCCCTGTAAATTCGGGGAAGTTGTTAGTTTTATGCAGGCGATCGAGGGCTTCGCGCCAAAGTCCGCGATAGATCAGGTCGTTCCACTCAGGAATTAAATTATTAATCGGACAACCGCTTGCCATGCCATTAATAACTGTACCCGTGTGGCAAAACGGTACGCCACAATCCATACAGCGCGCGCCTTGGGTTCGCAGTTTCTCCTCTGGCATATGGATGTGAAACTCGTCCCAGTTGTGGATGCGATCGACTGGCGCAACTTCCGATGCCACTTCACGGAGATATTCGATAAAGCCTGTTGGTTTGCCCATAGTTTAAAGGTGGTGCGTGGTGCGTGGTGCGTGAAAAAAAGAAGAGAGCAGAGGGAGAAAAGTCACTAGTAACTGGTCACTGGTCACTGGTCACTGAATTAGCTGCCGCCGATGCGGGAGACATCGCGGGCGTTTTCTTCAAAAGCGGCGGTGAGTGCGTCGTCACCACTTAAGCCGGATGCTAGGGCTTGTTTTATGGCTTGCAACACGCGCTTGTAATCCCGTGGCATGACTTTGACAAATTGCGGGATTGTCGCTTCCCAGTTGGCGAGAACTCGCTTTGCTTTCTGGCTGTCGGTATAGTCGGCGTGTTTCTGAATCATTTGCCGCACGATCGCGATTTCTTCTGGATCTTCGAGTCTTTCCAGTCCTACCATTTGCGTATTACAGCGAGTAGCAAAATCGCCTTTCTCGTCGAGAATATAGGCAACACCACCACTCATCCCTGCGGCAAAGTTACGTCCGGTCGTACCCAGGATGACGACTTTACCACCAGTCATGTATTCGCAACCGTGATCGCCTACGCCTTCCACAACGGTATTGACACCAGAGTTACGCACGCAGAAGCGTTCTCCGGCAACACCGGAAATATACGCCTCACCACTGGTTGCACCGTAGAAAGCAACATTCCCGATGATGATGTTTTCTTCTGGGACAAACGTAGACTCTACAGGTGGATAGACAATAATCTTGCCACCGCTAAGTCCTTTACCCAGGTAATCGTTGGCATCACCTTCGAGTTCTAGAGTTACGCCTTTGGGGACGAATGCACCGAAACTCTGCCCCGCACTACCTTGGAAATGTAGGTGTACGGTGTCTTCGGGTAAACCATCCCAATGACGTTTGCTGATTTCGTTTCCGAGAATCGTGCCGACGACGCGATTGATATTTTTAATCGGTAGAGTGGCTTTGATTGGTTTACCGTGTTCGATCGCCTCTTGACATAATTCCAGTAATACTGTCATGTCGAGAGACTGTTCTAACCCGTGATCTTGAGGAATTTGACAGTAACGCCCAACTTCTGCCCCAACTTGCGGTTGGTAGAGAATTTTCGATAAGTCGATGCCTTTTGCTTTCCAATGGGCGATCGCTTGTTTTGCTTCTAGTACTTCAGTGCGACCGACCATTTCATTCAAGCTGCGGAAACCGAGTTGTGCCATAATTTCTCGCACTTCTTGGGCGATAAACTTCATAAAGTTGACCGTGTGTTCTGGATCGCCCGTGAAGTTTTGCCGCAGTTGTGGGTCTTGTGTCGCTACCCCCACCGGACAGGTATTGAGGTGGCAAACGCGCATCATAATACAGCCGAGGGAAACGAGGGGTGCGGTAGAAAAACCAAACTCCTCTGCACCCAAAAGTGCTGCGACAACAACATCGCGTCCCGTCTTCATCTGTCCGTCTGTTTCGACAACGATGCGCGATCGCAGATTATTCAGCACCAAAGTTTGATGCGTCTCTGCTAACCCCAATTCCCAAGGTAGCCCCGCGTGCTTAATTGAAGTCTGTGGCGAAGCACCCGTACCACCATCAAAACCAGAAATCAACACCACATCAGCGTGCGCTTTGGCAACCCCTGCGGCAATTGTTCCCACGCCAACCTCAGAGACTAATTTGACGCTGACTCGTGCTTGACGATTGGCATTTTTCAAATCGTGAATTAACTCGGCAAGGTCTTCAATTGAATAAATATCGTGGTGTGGTGGGGGCGAAATCAGTCCTACCCCTGGCGTGGAGTGACGCACTTTGGCAATTGAGGGGTACACCTTGCGTCCGGGCAATTGTCCGCCTTCTCCTGGTTTTGCCCCTTGTGCCATCTTGATTTGAAGTTCCTTCGCTTGGGACAAATACAAGCTGGTTACGCCAAAACGACCGGAAGCAACTTGTTTGATGGCACTATTTTTTGAGTCACCGAGATCGTTCGTCCAAGTATATCTTTCTGGATCTTCGCCACCTTCCCCAGTATTAGATTTACCACCAATCCGGTTCATAGCGATCGCCAGGGTTTCGTGCGCCTCTTTGGAAATTGAGCCATAACTCATCGCCCCCGTTTTGAAGCGTTTCATAATTGCTTCAATTGGTTCGACTTCTTCAATTGGAACTGGCTGACGTGGTTTAAATTGCAATAGTCCGCGTAGGGTAAAAAACTGCTGATTTTGCTCGTTTACCAGGGTGGCGTATTGCTTGTAACTGTCATAATTTCCTTCACGGACAGCTTTTTGCAACGTGTGGATTGTCTGCGGACTAAATAGATGCGCCTCACCTTCTTTGCGCCATTGATATTCACCCCCAACATCTAGCGTATGTCCGTTGGTGGGACGGTCTGGGAAGGCGTGATTGTGACGTAAAATTGCTTCTTGGGCGATCGCTTCTAGATCTATACCTTCAATTCGCGATGCCGTCCAGGTAAAATATTTGTCAATGACTGACTGATTTAAGCCGATACCTTCAAAAATTTGCGCTCCACGATAGCTTTGCAGGGTAGAAATTCCAATTTTGGAGGCAACTTTAATCACACCCTTAGTTGCGGCTTTGACGTAGTTCTTACACGCAGCTTTGAAATCAACATCGAGTAGCGAACCCTGCTGAATTAAACTTTCAATTGTTTCAAACGCCAGATAAGGATTAATTGCCCCACAGCCGTAACCGAGAAGAACGGCGTAATGATGTACCTCCCGTGGTTCTCCCGATTCTAAGACAATTCCTACCCGCGTGCGGGTTCCCGTGCGAATCAGGTGGTGATGCAAACCGGATACTGCGAGTAATGCTGGGATCGGGGCATTATCGCGATCCACACCGCGATCGCTCAGGATAATAATATTGACACCAGATGCAATTGCTTTGTCTGCTTGGCTGCAAATTTCATCCAAAGCTGTTTCTAATCCCTTCACCTTATCTTTCGGATTGAATAGGATGGGAATCGTCACAGAACTGAAATTATCTTCATCAATATATTTCAGCTTTGCCAACTCTTCATTACTCAGAATCGGCGTTTTCAATTCAATTAAACGACAACTTTCTGGTTCTGGTTTGAGTAAGTTTCGTTCCGAACCAATTGTAGTTTCTGCCGAAGTAATAATTTCTTCGCGAATCGAATCAATCGGCGGGTTCGTCACCTGAGCAAACAGCTGTTGGAAGTAATCGTAAAGCAATTTGGGACGGTCAGATAAAACAGCCAACGGCGTATCCGCACCCATCGCACCTACTGCCTCAACTCCATCTTTTGCCATCGGAGTCAACAACAGCCGCAACTCCTCAAACGTATATCCAAATGCCATTTGGCGCTGAATGAGGGGTGAGGGGTAAGGGATTGAATTATCTTGTAGGGGCGCACGGCTGTGCGCCCCTACAATTCCCGCTAACGCCACCATATACTTATCCAACCATTCCCGATATGGATGTGCGGTGACGATTTGGTGTTTGATTTCTTCGTCGGCAATAATCCGTCCTTGTGCCATATCTACCAGAAACATTCTTCCTGGTTCCAAGCGTCCTTTCGACGCTACACGTTCTGGTTCAATTGGCAATACACCCGCTTCGGATGCCATGATTACCAAGTCGTCTTTGGTGACGTAATATCGTGACGGACGCAAGCCATTTCTATCGAGTACTGCGCCGATTGTCGTTCCATCGGTAAAGGCGATTGAGGCGGGACCATCCCACGGTTCCATTAAGCAGGAATGATATTTGTAAAATGCCTTTTTCTCCTCGCTCATCGACTCATGCGCCGTCCACGGTTCGGGGATCATCATCATTACTGCATGAGGGAGCGATCGCCCTGCCAGTGTAAGCAACTCTAGCACGTTGTCAAAGATCATCGAGTCGCTGCCGTCCATATTGATGACTGGCTTTAGCTTCTCTAAATCTGCGCCAAATAATTCTGACTCAAATAACGATTGCCGTGCGTGCATCCAGTTGATGTTACCGCGCAGGGTATTAATTTCACCATTATGAGCAATGTAGCGATAAGGATGCGATCGCTCCCAACTGGGGAATGTATTTGTACTAAAACGAGAGTGTACCAGTGCTAGAGCGCTTTCTAAATCTGGATCTTGCAAGTCGGGATAATAATGCCCTACTTGCACGGGCATTAACATTCCTTTATAAACAATTGTCCGACACGAAAGACTCGATGGATACCAATACGGATCTATCTGCGCGGTGCGAATTTCATTTTGAGAACGTCTGCGAATGACGTATAGTTTGCGATCGAAATCTGTTTCAGTGATTAAATTGTCAGCACGTTGGATAAAAACTTGCTGTACGAACGGTTCGCTAGCTTTAGCGGTGTTACCTAATGAGGAGTTATCTGTCGGTACGTCACGCCAACCGAGGACTTTTTGACCTTCCTCTGCCACAATTTTCTCAAATATCTGCCGACTCTGCTCCCTGACTGCGGCATCTGGCGCGCAATAGATGATACCAACGCCATAACATCCTGCTTCTGGCAGGTTAATATTTTCTGCGGCTGCGACTTTTTTGAGAAATTTATGCGGAACTTGCAAGAGAATTCCAGCGCCATCGCCTGTATTAATCTCGCTACCACACGCGCCACGGTGATTGAGATTTAACAGAATTGTGAGTGCTTGTTCTACAATTTCGTGCGATTGTTTGCCCTTCATATGAACGATGAATCCTACACCGCACGCATCATGCTCGAACTGTGGATCGTAGAGTCCCTGTTTTGGTGGTAGTTGATTGCTATTCATAATTGGCGATTTATCCGTGGCAATGAAGGGTCGTGATGAAATTGGCAGTCGGTAGTTGGAAGTTATTGACAGGAATATGGGGTGTAGGAAGTTTACACCTGATAGTAAAGGCGCATTCTAATTTGCATTCTCTAACGAGTAGAGATGTAAATGTTCGGCTCTTAAGGAAATTATTAGTTATCTGTTGTATTAGGGGCGCATAGCTATGCGCCCCTAATAATTTCTGAAACACTTGTTAACGAAAACTCTCAATTCTTTAAATTTCAATTCTTTAAATTTCACGATTGCAAAACCACTTGAATTAAATCAGTTTTGGTTCCGATTTCCCTCTGAAGACAGCCTTCGCGATCGCGCGATCGCTAATTGACTAATTTTATTTTTGACTTCACAGGCAAAATCGACTCCTACAAGAAGCTTATTGTATCGATTCTTACGGGAAACGCGATCGCCTCTGATATTAATTTTCGTAACTAACTCAAGGTGAAAAAACTACCCTACTCTTTATGACATGACTCAATTGCATGTCAATATATACTGACATCGGAAAATGTCAAGACATTTGCACGCTGCGATCGACCAATAGCTGTTTAAAGGCTGCTGTAGAGCAGATGATAAATTTTGAACTTTGTGGGGATACTTCAACGATATAATTCGCTCTACATATTTATGAATATCTGTCTGGCTGGCAGAACAAGAAAGGTAGTTAAATTGTGCTGTCACCATGATGGACTTGAGGCGATGAACGACGACTTGCAATTGTTGGATGTCGCGTTCGGTAAATTGTCGTTGTTGAAGCGAACCAACGTGTAGAACCCCAACCATACCTTCTCGCATTGGTAGGGGAACGCCGACGAGCGATCGCAGTCCTTTCTGCCGTAAAATCGGACTGACAATCTCCTCCTCCAATAGATTGTGAGTCACCATTGACTTACTACTTGCAGCAATTCTACCTGCAATACCCCGACCTATAGGAATACGAATTTTTTGTGTAATTTCTTCTTCAAGTCCGACGGTAGCATATACGAGCAAATTTTCCCGATCTTCATCTGGTAGTAGGATTGTAGCAGTGTCTACAGACATATACTCTCGCAGCCATGCCAATAGCTTCGTGAAGGCGGTTGCCAGCTGTTGTCTGTTACCTACGTATTTTTCGCCCACAGCCACATTCCATCCCTTATAAGGGATGGGAAAGTTATCGTAGTCTGCCCACAAAACCATAGAACTACCCTAAATTGAAACCGAACTATAAATCTTAACTTGACAAAAATAACATTTTTTACTTGAGTTATTATACTCAGGTTCAAGCATATGTTCCTACGCCAAAAGTAGTACTTCTATTAGTTATCGGTGTAGAGACGTTACATGTAACGTTTCTACAAAGCTGAATTGCGAAAGAGCGACTGGTTTGTTAGAGAATCAAGTCTGAATCTTTTCTAATCTCGTACCGCAAGCTTTACAAAACCGAGCATCAGCATCGTGCAATGCTAACCCACAAGTAGGACAATTTGTCTCTACGCGATCTGATGTTTTGACTAATTGTTTAATTAAATCGCCTAATTGCCAAGGAATTAGGGCAATTCCGGTTAAAATCATCAGAACTGTGAGAAACCTTCCTGCTTGGGAAATAGGAGTTACGTCACCAAATCCTACAGTTGTCATCGTGACAACTGAGAAATACACTGCATCCAAAAAAGTATGAAATACTTTTGGATTGATAACATGCTCGGCTTGATAAATCAAACCCGAATAAACAAAAACGATCGCAAATAAAGTAAACAATATTCTAGCAAAGATAACACTGTCTTCCGTCCCAATGCGACCAAATAAAGTTCTCCCTTGCAGAAAACGAACTAGTTTTAAAATACGAAACCATCGCAGCAAGCGGACGTAGCTAAAATTGATATCTATAAATCCTGAAAAAACTGGCAAAATCGCCATGAGATCGATAAAAGAATAAACGCTGAAAAAGTATTGCATTCTGTTTTCTGCACACCAGAACCTCAGCAAATATTCCAAAGTAAAAATAAAGATGATTATCGTGTCAAAAAAATCGAGCAGACTACGAACTTTAGGAGGAATCGAATAAGTGTCTGCAACAAAAATAGCAGAAGATAGTAGAACTAAACCTGTAATAATTAAAGTGGTTGTCCGACCTGCGGGCGTTTCAATATCTTCTAAATAAAATCCTACACGCTGTTTGAGTAACATGACACAGATGACACCTGAAGATTTTATGCGATTAGCTTTGGCAGAAGCAAAACAGGGCGATTCTCCTTACGGTGCTGTAATTGTCAAAGATAACGAAGTCGTAGCTAAAGGGTATAACACAGTCAAGCGAGATTGCGATCCTTCTGCTCATGCAGAAATGAATGTCATTCGTAGTTTAACAGCTAAAATTCAAACTCCGTCTTTAGAAGGATATACGATATACGCTACAGGTGAACCTTGCCCGATGTGCGCGAGTGTTTGCGTATGGGCTGGTGTATCAGAAATTATAATTGGGGCTTCAATCGAAGATTTGATCTCGGTGAACCAATCGCAGATCGATCTAGCATGTGATGAGATAATTGCTAAGTCTTTTAGAAATATTAAAGTGACAAAAGGCGTGTTGCGAGAGGAGTGTGTGAAATTATTTAAATAGAAAAGTATTCGCAAAAATGGCAGCTTGAGTGCGATCGCGCAAATTCAGTCGATTTAAAATATTCGTAACGTGATTTTTTACGGTTCCTTCAGAAATAAATAGTTTCTGAGCAATTTCGCGATTATTTGCCCCAGAAGCAATTAATTGTAAAATTTCTAATTCTCTAGGCGTGAGTTCTTGCAGTACTGGTGGAGGAGTAGGTTTTGTTACAGATAAAGGAGATACCAGGAGTTTTTTCACAATTCCCGGTCCCAATTGCGTATATCCTTTATGTACGGCATGAATTGCTATGGCTAATTCCTCTGAAGGTGTATCTTTGAGTAAGTAACCCATAGCTCCGTGAGCGATCGCTGCTTTTACGTATTCGTCATCGTCAAAAGTTGTTAAAACTAGAACTTTAGTTTGCGGTAGTTGTTGCAAAATTTCTCGTGTTGCTGCAACGCCATCCATCAACGGCATCCGAATATCCATTAATATTACATCTGGACGTAATTCTTGAGCTAATTGAAGTGCAAGTTGCCCATTTTCTGCTTCACCAACGACGGTTAATTCAGGATCTAATTCCAATAATGCTTTCAATCCTTGGCGAATTAAGCTTTGATCGTCTACCACTAAGATTTGGATCATTTGAATTAGAAAGATAGTAAAGGGAGCAGGGGGGGGACAAAGAGAATTCAAAATTAGCGCATTCAAAATTCAAAATTGGGACAAGGGAGACAAGGGAGACAAGGGAGAAGAGAGCTGAGGGAGAGAAGAGAGCGGAGGGAGCAAGAACCAACAACCAACAACCATCAACCAACAACCATCAACCATCAACTACCAACCCATTACCAATCCAAAATTCCCCTCGCTCCTCACTACATTCTAAGTTTCTTCATTGGTAATTTGACATTGGCGTAACAACTCTGATAATTCCTCTGTAAAAATCTTGGAGTAGGGAAGTTGACTTAACATAGAAATTTCCTCAGCACAGGCTGTTTGAATAATTGCTAAACAGCGATCGCGTTGCGCGCCAGGTGTGAGATTCTTGAGAATATTAATCGCGATATTCAGTTTCGGTACAGTACTAGACAAATTTTGCTGTAATTGCTGCAAGACTTCATCTTTTGTTTCAATATACTGTTGTAGCTCTTGTACTCTTTGTTTAAGCGCTTCTGCTCTTTTGTATTCTGCTTGGTATTGTTGTGCCACCGCTTGCTGTTTTGCTAGCCGAGTGGTAACTGCTCCTAATAATTCTTCCCTAGTAAAAGGTTTAGTTAAATAATCATCTGCTCCTAACTCCATGCCTTGACGGACATTTGCTTTATCAGCCATTGCTGTGAGAAAAACAAAAGGAATTGTAGCTGTTGTTGCTTCTTCCCGTAGAGCAGCGAGTACCTCATAGCCGTCAATTTCTGGCATCATGACATCGCAAATAATTAAGTCTGGTAAATACTGCTGCGCCCACAGCGCTCCCATCAAACCATTTTCTGAACTAGCAACGTCAAAGTCTTCTGACTCTAGCAGTTCTACGAGATTATTTCTAACATCTGGTTCGTCTTCAATCACAAGAATTTTAGCCATGTTTTTGTACCTATACCTGCTTGTTTAAAGGAAGTACTACAGTGAAAATCGTGCCTAAGCCAACTGAACTTTCAACTGCAATTTTGCCATCGTGTAAATCGATTGATTTTTTCACGATCGCTAAACCGAGTCCTGTACCAGAAATATTTCCGACGTTACTAGCACGGTGGAAACTACTAAAAATTTCTGCTTGCTCTACTAAGGGAATACCAATTCCTCGATCTCGAACCCGAAAAATAACTGTGTCGCATTCGTTAGTTAATTCAAAATTAACTGGACTGTCGGCAGGGGAATACTTAACAGCATTGGAAAGGAGATTGATAAAAATATGACGTAGCAATTTCTCATCCATCATTCCCGTAATCCGCTCGTCTGCGTGACACTGAAAAATAATTTGGCGATCGCTAGCCGTTAATTGAATTTCTTCAACAATTTCGTGACAAAATTGTTTGAGGTCGATGAGTAGGGGTTTAAATTCTAATTTACCAGCCTCGGCTTTACCAATTAAGAGTACGTCATTTAATAATTGAGTCATGTGTTTTACAGATGTTTGAATTCTTTGTAAATGATTTAGTTTTCGATCTTCACTCCATTTATGACTGTAGTGTTCGAGCAATTCTGAAGAAGATAAAATCGTTGCTAGAGGCGTGCGAAATTCATGGGAAGCCATCGTTACAAACCGCGATTTGAGTTCTCCTAGCTCTTTCTCTTTTTCTAAAGCAAGGCGAATTTCTGCTTCCGTTCGCTTGCGATCGGTAATATCGCGAACGATTGCCATGACTTCATTTTCAGCACTGACAGCAATGCGTAATTCGTAATCTCTGAATTCATCATTTACAATCAGCTGACATTCTAAAATTTGCACTTCATTAGTAAATAAAGTACGTTTTATACAACTATCAAATGCTTTGGCAATTTCAGTAGGAAATACTTCAGATAAATGTTTACCTAAAAATTCATGTGCTGGTAGGTGCAAGCGATCGCCTTTTGCGGCTTTGAAGTTGACAAAAACTCCCGAACGATTGATGCGAAACATCAAGTCTGGGATCGCATTGAGTAAAGCTCTATTTGTCGCCATACTGGAACGTAGGGCATCTTCAGCGCGTTTGCGTTCGGTAATATCGGTAGAAATTCCACAAATCGCATAAGGTTCACCGCGTTCGTTATAGAGAGAAAATTTAATGGAAAGATAGGTATGTAAACCGTCATCCTCATGTGGTAACAGCTCTTCCCAATCAATTGGAGATTTAGCAGCTATAACTTTTCGATCGTTTTGCTGTAAAACAGCAGCAATTTCTGGAGGGAAAATGTCGTAGTCAGTTTTTCCTTTTACCCCAGCGCGATCGGGATAGAATAGAAGGCTAAACCAGACATTGACGAGTAAATATTTTCCATCTAAATCTTTGATATAAATTAGTGCTGTGGAATTATCTAAAATTGCTTGCAGCCATGCTTGACTTTGATATAGTGCTGCTTCTGCTTGTTGGCGTTGTAATAAAGTGCCTAGCTGAACAGCAATAGTTGCAACCAACTCGATTAAATGGGTATTTTCTGCGCAAGATGCAAACATGAAAAATACCAACACCGCTAGAACGCGATCGCCACTATCAACAATTGGCATACCCAACGCCGTTTTGAATCCAACTCGATCTGCAAAGGATTTGCGTAAAAATATGGTTTCTGGTTCCTGAGAAATGTGCAACCACTCAGGACGCTTTGACACCCAAACACGCCCAGGTAAACCGATATTGGCAGCAAATTTATATCCTTCGCTGCTGTGGCGAAATTGCTCTAAGCTTGGGTCGGCACTGTACCAAGCAGGGCTACATGTTAAATTTCGATCGTCAGAACTGGGAGTCCATGCTTCACCAAATTGCCAGCCAGTAAACTGACAGATTTTTTCTAGCGCGATCGCTAATGCAGAGTGAAAATCGTGAGATTCATTAATAAACTGGGTAATGCCATGCAAAAATCGAACTTCTGCCTCTGCCCGCTGGTGTGCTGCAACTTGAAGCTGTAATTGTTCGTTGATTTGTTTCAGTTGACTAATAGTTGCGCTCAGGGATTCAGGGGTTGGCTCTTGATTCATGATTTCTTGCCCAATTGCTAACCAAAGATGATAATAATGGATGCAGTTTTGCGATCGCTGTTATTAGCAATAAGGTCTACGAGTCAAAAAAGTTTGCGAACTTCCTACTATACTGATTTGATGCATAAAAATTGCAACCTAGATCGATATAGTTATCATTCCCAATATCAGATGAGAACTAACAGAAAAAGTTTGAATATTCAAATTTCATTTATGTCTTATATTGATGTCTGAGGCTAAGAATAGCGAATTTACAAATATTAAAAAGTATCTCTTTAGATAGATGTATATGAAATTATCAAGTGATAGATGACGTAACTTATAGTAATTTTGAATAATCGAAGATCCCCCAACCCCCTTAAAAAGGGGGCTTTATTTCCCTCCTTAAAAAGGGGGACTAGGGGGAGACTTGCCTGAACCAAAAATTATTGTATGAGTTAGCTATGACTGAGCGATCGCAGCTAACTTTAGCAGCAGAGTCAAACAGAATTGTTGCACTACTTTCTAGAACATAATCTAGGATTGTGGCTGAATTCTAGACGAAAGGTTTGATTCACGGGAGCAGCCGACTTGGTGAATGGATAGCGTTTGACATAGCGAATCGCAGCTTGTTGTACGGCGCTAGGACTATCTTTAGAAATCACGTCGGGTCCAATCACAATTTTGCCCGTGGGATCGGTTAGTGCTGCAATAATCGCTTCGCCGCCATTGAGTTTTTTATTACATACAGGAACTCGTTTGCGGATTGGCGCAGCCGTGACAAATTGCGGATAAGCTTGTTGTACTTTTTGATACTGTTGCTGCAAGGCTTCAATTTGAGCAATTGTCTGCGTAGATCCCGATTCGGGTTTAAAGTCAGGTCGAGCGCCGATCGGTCGGGCAAGACGTTGCTGAAGTGCTGCCAAACGGGAGGCGCGATCGCTATTCGGATTTGTCGCTGGCGGGGTAGTCGGTGTGGGATTAGATTGCTGTTGTCGCTGTTGGAGTATGGCTGCGAGGCGAGAGGCGCGATCGCTATTTGGATTCGTGGCTGGAGGATTAGTCGGTGCGGGATTAGATTGCCGCTGTTGTAAAGAGGCTGCTAAGCGAGAGGCACGTTCCTCGCGTTCTTTGGCTCGTTGAACTTGCTGTTGCGCTGCTGCGTCCAAAAGCCGTTCGCGATCGCTCGTTGGGGAAGTATCGGCTTTACTGCGATTTGCTGCCAACCGTTGCGCCAGGGCATTTTGCCGTGCCATCCTTTCTTGTTGAGCGCGATCGGGTGAATTTTTGGGTGGTTGGGCTATTGGTGGACTTGGCTGCAAATTTTGCGTTGGAGGCAGATCGGGAATCGGTGGTAAGGCATTAGCTGGCGGCGCTAATTGCCGCATTTGGATATTTTGATTTGCTTGGTTTGGCTGTGGTGCTGGGGGCTGTCCAAAAGGATTTTGCGAGAGTAAATTTTGAGGTGGCGGTGGTAAGGGGATAGGCGCAGGTGGAGGTAATGAATCGCTACTGGGCATTTGGTACATTGGCGTAGTCCCAGGCGGTGGTGGTAAAAAAGGTGATGGTGCGGGCAGAGGGGGTAAGATTTCTGACTGAAAACCCTGAGCAGGCGCAGGCGCTTGCTGTTGAGCAGTATTGACAGGCGGGATGACAGATGGATCTGCTGCTACTTGCGGTACGCGGCTGCGTTCTTCGGGAGACAACTCCACGACTCCGATACTACTCTGTAAATCAACTTCTTGCGGATCTAGCGAGACAAAAGGCAGCCCTACCAATAGTAGGGTGTGAATGCCGAGCGAACCCAAAATTGCCAGTCCATTTGTCGATCGCCATGCTTCAGGTAAAGCTTGAACTAGAGAGGAAGTAGACATCAGTAATTAGGGAGTAGGGGAGACAAGGGGGACAAGGGGGATTAGGGGGACAAGGGGGACAAGGGGGACAAGGGGGATTAGGGGGCGAAGGGGGACAAGGGGGACAAGGGGGACAAGGGGGACAAGGGGGACAAATAATTCTAGCGACTAGTGACTAGTGACTAGTGACTAGTCGCTAGTCACTGACGACTGACTTGGACGACGAGTAACGAAAAGTAGGGTAATTGTAGGTGCGGGCGATCGCTTAAATCTTTATATATCACCATATTTGGTAATGTAGCTCGTTCTACTATCCAACTGTGTTGCAGTAGGGATTTGCGCTGCAAGACTTGCCATACTTGTTCGTATACAGAACTTACTTTCATCAATACTACGACTTCTGCCCAGTCTAAAATAGATTCTAGTTCGTTGACGTTATAAATCGCTGGTAGCACGACTAAACGCTCTTGGCGGACAGTTAAGGGCAGCCCTAACGCCGATGCTGCTGCCATAGGCGAGCAGACACCAGGAACGTAGTTGATGACGGCTGCGGGATACATTTGTTGCAGCGTCTGTGCTAAATAGGTAAACGTACTGTAGAAACTAATATCCCCTTCACAGGCAAAAGCCACATCTTGACCTTTCTGTAAATATTCCCAAACTTGCTTGGCGGCTAGCTGCCATGCTTTTGTTAAAACTTCAATGTCTTGCACGTAGGGAAAATCTAAGGGTAGCTGCTGTTGATCCGATCGCAGCCACGGAGCAATTATTTGTTGGGCAATGCCTGGTTTGTCTTGAATTCCTCTAGGAAAAGCAACTACGGGAGCTTGTTGCAGCGATCGCAACCCTTTGAGCGTTATCAGTTCTGGATCGCCTGGACCAACACTAACACCGTAGAGAATACCATTCGCCATTGAGGAGTCATTTGTCGTCATTGGTCATTGGTCATTGGTCATTGGTCATTGGTAGTTGGTAGTTGAGTAGTGCGTGTTACTTGTCGAGGGTGTAGGGTGGAGTGAGTGGTGAGTGGTGCGTGGTCACTGGTCACTGGTCACTGGTCACTGGTTACTGTCTATGCTTCCCACCGTCATTTTACCTGGATTTTTAGAAGCTGCGATCGCCTACCGTCCGTTGGAAAAATTTTTACAACAGTCAGGCTTTCCTACCGTTACGGTTCCCTTACAACGACAAGATTGGTTCCCCACGTTGGGAGGTAGACCAATGACTCCAATTTTGCTGCAACTGCATCGCACGGTCGAGCAAGTTTTACGGCAATACAACACAGCTAAAGTGAATTTGATCGGTCATTCTGCTGGCGGCTGGATCTCGCGAATTTATTTAGGTGAAAAAGCTTACCTGGCTCGTAATGCGGCGATCGCCGCAATTCCCCCTTGGGAAGCTTACCGCTTTGTTGCCACGTTAGTCACGCTGGGAACTCCCCACATTAGCCAAGAACGCTGGACGCGCTGGAATCTCGATTTTGTCAACAATAACTATCCTGGTGCTTTTTACAGTTCCCGAGTGCGCTACGTTTGCGTTGCTGGTAAGAGCATCTTCGGACAGCGACGGCGAGGAAGTTGGCTGGCATACAGCAGCTATCGCTTGACCTGCGGACAAGGAAATTGTTGGGGTGATGGCATTACCCCAATCGCAGCAGCTCATTTAGAGGGAGCAGAAAATTTAATTTTAGAGGGAGTCAAGCACTCTCCCAAAGCCCCTGGAATTTGGTACGGTTCGCCTCAAGTTGTACCGAGTTGGGTGTCGTATTTGGAGTAAGGGAACAGGGGAAAGAGAGCTGAGGAAGCGCAAGGTTGCTGAGGGAGAGAAGAGATTAAACAACTCCTGACTTCTGACTCCTGACTTCATGTCTTACCATCTCCCCCTCTAGAAAGAACTCTTCAAATGAGTGACTTGGTTAGCATCTTAAAGAAAGTACACATTTTGAGAGTACTGAGAAGCGGGAGTTATGAAGAGTCTTTCCTATGAATTCGTTTTGAAACGAACGGCGACAATACTATCTGTAGCATTGTTAACATTGTGCGCGATCGCCGCTGTGACTGGCATTTTATTATCTTTTTATTACGAACCAGTGGCAGGTGGTGCGAATCAGGCTTTGCAATGGATCGATACGGAGATTCCTAACGGTCAAATCATTCATGGCTTACACGATTATGCCGGAACCTTACTAATTGGTGTAGCACTGATTCAAATGGTCGTGATGTTCTTGGGTAGGCAGTTTCGCCGTAGTTGGTTAACTGGTTGGATTAGCAATATTTTACTGATCCTCAACGCGATCGCTTTAGCTTGGACGGCAATGATTCTCGATTGGAGTCAAGTCGGTTACTGGCGCTTTCGGATCGAATTAAGTACCATCGAAGCCATTCCTTTTATTGGTTCTACCCTGCGAGATGTCATCACGGGTGGTGGTGCAGTGAATACAACCACAGTCGAACACCTCTACACCATCCACAGCTACATTATTTCCGGTAGCGCCATAATGTTAGCGATCGTTCACTTATTGGGCGTATTATGGCAAGAAAAACAGCAAACACCTATTGCATCTGTCACATCCGCACAGTCAAAAACGAACGCGCCACGGGAATTCATCAAAAATTCTTAACTTGTCTTTTGTACGGGCGGGTTTATCTAAAATCTCGCTCGGAGTCTGAGGTATTTGGTAAAAACCCGCCCCTACAAATTTATTGACTTTAAATTGTAGAGACATTTTGGCTCGGAAGAGGAATTTCTTCGACTTCGGGCAATTTTTCTAAAGCAAGGCGTTTTGCTGGTGTCGCCCCCGATAGCCGTTTCAATAGATTTGGTCTGGGATCGTGTAATAAGTAGATTAAGCGATCGCCTGGTTGCCATTGTTCTGTTGCAGGAACGACAAGTAACCGATCTTCGCGTTCTAGTAGTAACGGGACTAATTCTCCTGCCCAAATCAAAGCTTGCAGATGGGCTTGTTGCAAAGCAAAGCCTGCTTCGCTGAGAGTTGTCGTGCCTAATTTTACGCGATCGCTGTTAATATACTCGTTCCAAGTTTTAATCGGTATATCCGATCCAAAAGCTCGATCGATCCGATTGCGATTTATTGAGGTACTTGCTTGTGGATTGCGGGGAAAAACAGCCAGCACTCTTGGTGGTTGAAATTCTTCTACAGCCCTTTGTGCCAAGACGTAATTAACTTCTCCATTATTGGTCATTGCCAAAAACGTTCCCATAGAAGCTAGTCCTGCCTCTTCTAGCACTGTTGTATCTAAAGCGCTGCTAGAAAAAACCTTCAAGTTCTGTGCCTGGGCTTGCTGACACGCTACGGGATCGGTATCGATCATCGACACGGCTTCTCCCCGTTCTTGGAAAAGACGAGCAATTAACAAACTCAAAGGGTTGCAGCCGACAATCACCACCCCAGTTGCTTGCGTAGAGCTGATTTGCAACCAATTTGCTACCCAGCCAGCAGTTAAACCTTGACAGGCGACAGTCATGATAATTGTTAAAAAGACTAATGCCTTGATCGAGTCTCCACCGTTAATCCCGCGTTCGGTCAGGAAAATCGAAAATAACGAAGCGACAGAAGCGGCAACAATTCCTCTAGGTGCAACCCACGATAAAAACAATTTTTGTCGCCAATTTAAATCGCTGTTGATGGTGCAAATACCAATATTTAGGGGACGGACGACAAACATTAACACGAGGACGGTGAATAAACTGCCCCAGCCTAAAGCAAAGATACTGGCAATGGATAAATCTGCGGCAAGCAAGATAAATAGTACTGACACGCCGAGAATCGTTAGCTGACCTTTAAATCGTCGTAATAATCGTTCTTCTGGCAAGGAAGCAGAACCCAAAACCACGCCTGCAACTACTGTCGCCATTAGTCCAGATTCGCTGCGACTGAGTTGGGCTAGGGTAAATAAACCCCATAAACCTGCTAAGACAACGAGATTTTTTAGTTCGTCAGAAATAAAGTGAGCGCGTTTGAACATGAAGGCAAGACACCAACCACCAGCAGCCCCAATGCTCCCACCAATGCCTAGACGCAGCGTCAAGCCACTAATTGCCATCCAAGGGTCGGTTTCGCCATTTAAAACTGTATCGAGTACCACAACGGCGAGAATTGCCCCTACAGGGTCGATTAATACCGCTTCTCCTTCTAATAGAGTTCCTACCTGACGGTCTACTTTAATCGTGCGTAATAGTGGCGAAATTACCGTAGGACCCGTTACCACTACCAAAGAAGCATAAAGGAAAGCGATCGCCCAGGGAAACTCTCCCAGCCAATGCGCTGCCATACTCCCACCCAACAGAGTAATTAGGGTTCCCACAGTAACGAGATTTCTCAAACTACCAGAAACTTTACCCAGTTCTCGCAGTTCTAGGTTCAACCCTCCCTCAAATAGGATCACGGCGGTAGAAAGCGCCACAATTACTTCCAACCCAGCACCTAAAACTTGAGGGTGCAGCACGTTCATCCCATCAGAACCCAACAAAATTCCAAATAGCAACAAAAAGACAATGCTAGGGAGTTTGAGGTATTCTGCTATAACTTGAGCGCTAATCCCTGCAATTACAGCAATTACCATTTGCAGGGTAATTTCAAAAGATGCTTCCATATTTAGAAAGTTAGCAAAAGTGCTGTCCGAACCCTGGTGACGGGAGAAATCTCTAAAATAGGCGCGGCTCCATTATGCTGACAATTCTCTGCATCATCTATAG
This sequence comes from Chroococcidiopsis thermalis PCC 7203, assembly GCF_000317125.1. Taxonomy (GTDB): domain Bacteria; phylum Cyanobacteriota; class Cyanobacteriia; order Cyanobacteriales; family Chroococcidiopsidaceae; genus Chroococcidiopsis; species Chroococcidiopsis thermalis. The sequence goes on along the minus strand of NC_019695.1, from coordinate 3,397,056 downwards.
TAGTCTATAGGCAATTTGTATTTTAAAATACAAGTTGTTCCGATCTTAAAGATAAATAGAAACACTTCATATCATAACTAGGCTGTAACTGAGATTGAGTCAGAATACTGTCATCAACTGTCAGTATGACTTTCGCGATCGCATTTGCCAACTGCCATATTAGAAGGCGATCGCACGTACCTGCTATTTTTGAATGACAATCTCAACTCGTCGATTCTTCTGTCGTCCTTCAGGGTTATCCGAACCGTCTGCCTTAGTATTAGCAGCAACAGGGACAGTTTCACCATATCCTCGTGTTGTCATTCGTGCTGACTCGATCCCACTCTGCTGCATCAACCAACGTTTAACTGAATTAGCACGGCGTTCGGAAAGATTTTGATTATATGAATTATCCGCGATCGCATCTGTATGTCCGTCAATCCTGACTGAATTGTTAGCATAACGCTGCGTTAATACTGTTTCGACTTGGCGTAGAGCAACTTCTGCGTCGGGACGAATATTATCTTTATCGAAGTCAAATAGCACATCTGCTGGCAGAATAATCGCTGTTAAATCTCTGTTTTCTCTAACTTCCACTCCTTTAAACGTAATTTCTTTCAGCTTTATCGGCTTCAATTCTACCGATCTAAATTGAATCTGTTTAAATTTGAGTGGTTTAACTTTAATTGGCTTGACCTGAATAGGTTTGACCTGAATAGGCTTAACCTCATTTGGTTTAACCTCTGTCTGCTTAGTTTCCACGCTAAGATTTTGCTGTTGGAGTTCCGATTGTTGAAATTCTGCGGGTTTAAACTCTAGGTCTTTAGATGAAGTTGCTTGTTGTCCGTTGCTACAAGCAGCGATCGCCAAAGCAGTTGCTATGCTACATGAAAACAGAAAAAGTCGCATTTTCTTCCCTCAAGCGAGTCAAGCGTAGCTCCTAAAAATTGCCAGCATATTCTACTCAAACAAATTTAGCCCTCAACATTTCGGATTCTGGGCAATAAATTTGTCAATCCAGTATCATACACTACATTACTTCCAGACAGACTCGGAAAAAACCTCTCACCTCTTACCACTTCCCCCTTGTCCCCCTAATCCCCCTTGTCCCCCTTGTCCCCCTTGTCCTCCTTGTCCTCCTTGTCCCCCTTGTCCCCCTAATCCCCCTTGTCCCCCTTGTCCCCCTAATCCCCCTTGTCCCCCTAATCCCCCTTGTCCCCCTTGTCCCCCTAATCCCCCTTGTCCCCTCAGCCTCCTCAACTCCCTCAGCTCCCTACTCCCTGCTCCCTAACTAAGTAAGATAGAGAAAGATCGGTCTATTTTGTCGCGTCCATGACCTCAACTCTGCTCAAAACTCCTCCAATATCTACCCCCAAACTGCACCGACTTGCTAACGGGTTAACGATTGTAGCTCAGCAAATGCCTGTAGAAGCGGTTAATCTCAGTTTATGGGTTAACGTCGGTTCGGCAGTTGAATCAAATGCTATCAACGGCGTAGCTCATTTTTTGGAGCATATGGTGTTTAAAGGCACTCCACAACTGACAATGGGTGAATTCGAGCGTCGCATTGAGGCGCGGGGTGCGATCGCTAATGCAGCAACCAGTCAAGATTACACGCAATTCTACATTACGACTGCTCCGTCAGATTTTGCAGCTTTAGCACCACTGCAAATCGATATCGTTCTCAACAGTTTAATTCCCGATGATGCGTTTGAGTTAGAACGCTTAGTCGTGTTAGAAGAAATTCGTCGCTCTGACGATAATCCTCGTCGCCGGACTTTTCAACGGGCGATGGAAATGGCTTTTGACCGCTTACCCTATCGGCGCTCAGTTTTGGGTACGGTGGATGCGATCGCGCAATTACAACCGCAGCAAATGCGCGACTTTCACGCTACCTGGTATCAACCTCAGTCCATCACAGCATCGGTTGTTGGTAACTTACCCGAAACAGAATTAATCGAAATCGTCGCCAATAGTTTTGCTAAACATACTCCCGACTCCCAACATCCTAGTAGGGGCGCACAGCAGTGCGCCCCTACCGACTCCCGACTCCACCCCGAACCCCCCTTCACTCAGATCGTCCGCCACGAATTCGTCGATCCCAGCTTGCAACAAGCAAGACTCGTCATGCTGTGGCGGGTTCCAGGGTTAGTACAGCTAGAGCAAACTTACGCCCTAGATGTTTTAGCAGCAATTTTGAGTCACGGGCGCACGTCGAGATTGGTGAGAGAACTGCGGGAAGAAAAGGGCTGGGTTTCCAATATTTCTGTGAGTAACTTGACACAGCACCTACAAGGGCTATTTTACGTTTCTGCCCAGATGCCAGTAGAAAACCTAGAGATGGTCGAAGCAGCGATCGCATCCCAGATCGAGAAGATACAGTCTGCTCCCGTACAGGAATCAGAAATCGCCCGAGTCGGCACTCAAGTTGCCAATCGCTTTATTTTTGCTAACGAAACCCCCAGCGAACGCGCTGGTTTGTATGGCTACTATCAATCTTTAACCGGAAACTTAGCATCCGCCTTAGAGTATCCAAATAAAATTCAAGCTCTCACTACTGCCGACTTACAAGCTGCTGCCGTGCAATATCTTTCTCCCTCGGCTTACGGTATCGTTACCACTAAACCCGAATAAGAGTATATATGTGGACGGAGATTGCCCATCATATTTCCAAGGTTTCAGGAAAAGAGTTTTTTGTCAATAGCCAGCGGACAGTGAGTGGCGGTTGTATTAACCAAGGCTACACTGTTACCGATGGCGATCGCACTTACTTTGTCAAACTCAATTCCCCCTCCCAGACTGCCATGTTTGAAGCAGAGGCGCTGGGATTAAAACAAATGTCGGCTACGGCAACGATTCGTGTCCCACAACCGATTTGTTGGGGAACAACCGATCGGTCTGCATACATTGTTTTGGAATGGTTGGACTTAGGACGTGGAGGAACTCCGGCTTGGGCAGAAATGGGACGACAGCTAGCAGCAATGCACGATCGCAGCAGCAATCAAGCGTTTGGCTGGGATATAAATAATACGATTGGTTCTACACCGCAAATCAATACTTGGATGACGGATTGGGTAGAATTCTATACTCAACACCGCTTAGGCTATCAATTTCAGCTAGCAAAATGTAGAGGCGGACGCTTTCCCCAACAGGAAAAGTTACTTGCGGCAATTGGGCAAATCCTGGCAGGACATCAACCGTCACCTTCCCTAGTCCACGGGGATTTGTGGGGTGGTAACGCCGCTTTTACCAGTGCTGGAGAACCCGTCATTTTCGATCCTGCAACATATTACGGCGATCGCGAAGTTGATGTTGCCATGACTGAATTATTTGGTGGTTTTCCAGCCGCTTTTTATCAGGGATATAACGAAGTTCTACCGCTAGATTCTGGGTACGAACGGCGAAAAATTCTCTACAATCTCTATCACATTTTGAACCACTTCAACTTATTTGGTGGGAGTTACGAGTCTCAGGCAAATGGGGCGATCGCGAGACTTTTAGGTTGATAGCGGTTTTCAATTGGATGCAATGCACGTCTGGTAGGGGCGCTTTCTCTGTGCGCCCCTACAAATATCATCCACACAACCGAGAATTGCTATGAAGGTATAACAACAATTAGATTCAAGGTTAATTGACTCTCCAGCTAACTAGAGGGTTGATAATAGATAAGTAGGGATAAATGCAGTTAGAGCAGTCGCCGTACATAAGATTGACTTTGGAGGCGTATTATGTTGGTTCAAGAGCGATCGCTACTCATCGGTCAAGTAACGGCTATGAGCGGTGTCCCAATTAGAACGATCCGCTATTATGAAACTCTGGGTCTGTTGCAATCTTCCAGCCGGACTGAAGGAGGCTTCCGACAGTTTTCCCCCGATGTCTTGACTCGGCTATCATTCATCAAACGCGCTCAAAAACTCGGTCTGAGTCTGGAAGAAATTAAAGAAATTCTTGATGTTTACGATCGCGGTAATTTGCCTTGCGGTGAAGTTAAAGAGAAGTTAGAAGATAAATTGCGACAGATCGATCGCCAAATTCAGCAGTTGATGACATTGCAGGCTGAATTGAAGGGATTACTTTCGGGTTGGGAGTCTGTACCAGTTCCGCAGCCTGGAACAATTTGCCCGATTATTCAAGCAGATGAAGACGATAAAGCAACCGAAGCACGGAATTAAAGAGGTTTCAAGCTCTTGATTTTAATCGTAGGGTAATTCTGAATTCCGAATCCATAATTCCGCATTATACATGACTGCCCGATCGATCGAACAGCCAGTAGGTGAATTGACTTATGCAGCCATAGCTGTAGCCATCTGGCGACAAGTCTCAGCACAACGACGGCAAGTTTGAGCGCAGCGCTTGCAATGGTCGTGGTCGTGCTTCTCGCACTCAGTGGCACAGCGATCGCAGGCTTCAGCACAAACACTACACATTTGCCTGTGAAGGGCTGAATTACGCGACATAAACCGGGCGCATAAATCGCAAGTATCGGCACAATCGCGACATCGCTTGATACATTCAGCCATCATTTGTACCATATCTTCACTTAGGCAAGCATCGGCACAGTTTTCGCACTCGCGCAGACAATCGAGACAAGCCTGAATGCAAGTTTCAAGTAATGATTGGTGAGATTGAGCTGCTGTCATAACTCTCCTCCAAAAGCTTTAAAAACAAAATAATGAAGCAGTCATTATGCTTCTGTAGTTTCACTTTAGAAGGTAGCAAATGCGATCGCCTCTTTCTAATGGTATGGAGCAGATTTCTGACTGTAGAGATACAGTAATTTCATCCTAATTTCATCTTAGTTTTGTAATACTTGAATCTTGGTACAATGCAAACTCTTTATTGAGTGCAACCTTCATCTTGTATGAGCAGTCATATCCTTGTGTAAACGTAATAGTTGACTCTCTAGTCAGCTAGAGATTTCATAATTGAGATGGTAATTTTCAAGCAAATTCTACTATTGATGGATAGAAAGTCATTTATGCAAAATAATTCTGGAAAAACTAAAGTTTTGGTATTAACTCTAACAGCGATCGCCACAATGACAATTGGTGTACTGGCTGCTAATTTTGGGATCTCGGCAAAAGACAGCAAAACTGCCAACAATACCAACGCTCATCTGAAGCAGGACATGCAACATGGTGGCAGCATGATGCAACATGGTAGCGGCATGATGAATCACAGCATGTCGATGGATTTAGGTCCAGCTGATGCCAACTACGATCTGCGATTCATTGATGCGATGAGAATGCATCACCAAGGGGCGATCGAGATGGCAAAAGAGGCACAGCAAAAATCAAAGCGTCCTGAAATCAAAAAACTAGCGGATAACATCATCACTGCTCAAAATCGGGAGATTGGGCAAATGAAACAGTGGCGACAAGCCTGGTATCCCAAAGCAGGCAAGCAGATGATGGCTTATCACTCTCAAATGGGACATATGATGCCGATGTCATCAGACCAGATGCAAGGCATGATGATGAGCCAAGATTTAGGTGTAGCTGACTCTCAATTCGACCTCCGCTTCATTAATGCAATGATTCCGCATCATGAAGGTGCGGTGACAATGGCTCAAGACGCGCTGAAAAAGTCGCAGCGACCGGAAATTAAGCAATTGGCAAAAAACATTATTAGCGATCAACAGAAAGAGATTGCTCAAATGAAGCAGTGGCGCAAGGCTTGGTATAACCAGTAGATTGCATACATTGTAGCGCTAACGTAGGGGCGCACAGTTGTGCATCCCTACAGATCGTGTATCTCATCCAATTGAAAACTGTTCAAATTGAATCGGCGATCGCAATTTCATCTTGATTTCATTCGCATGGGGGAAACTGAATAATCAGTAGTGCAGTTGTAGCACTCGTTTGCTCTGATGGTACGCGAGGATATTTCTATATAAATAATGCGCAAATCATACCTGAAGCGATCGCCTGCACCGCTTTGCCGCATATCGGGAGCGATCGTTAGCCTAGCGATCGTGATGGTTCCCGTAACTGTGTTAGCTCACGGCGGACACGGAGATGAATTTCACGGCGGAAGTGAGGCAACTCAAACGACTGACTCGATTCAAGTCGATGCCCAAACTGTCAAGCGTTTGGAAATTAAAGTAGAACCAGTTAAGCGACAACAACTCGCTGTAGGACTACCAGCAACTGGACAAATTGAAACTTTGCCCAATCGACAAGTAGAAGTTACGACACCGATCTCAGGAGCTAAGGTAGACCAATTATTAGTACAACCTGGTGCTTACGTGCAAGCAGGTCAACCTGTCGCTATTTTAGCGGCTCCCGACTTAGTAGAACTGCGCGTCACTTCCCAAGAAAAGCGAGCCGAGGCACGAGCAGATTTACAAAAAGCGCAAGCAGATCTAAGGCTAGCGCAACAAAACTATCAGCGTTTCTCACAAATTGCTGCCGCAGAAATTGCCCAAGCACAAAGTCAAGTAGACTTTGCTCAAGAAAAATCTGACAAAGACCAAATTTTATTAACTCAAGGCGCAATACCCCGTCGCCAAGCTCTAGAATCTCAAACTCAGCTAGCCGAAGCCAAAGCTAAACTGACAGCAGCAGATAGCCGCCGAGATGTCATTGCAGCCGAAGCCGATCTCAAACGCGCTCAGTCATCCGTGCAAGCGGCTCAGTCGCATTTAAGTCTCAGCGACACAGCATATCAAACTCGACTACAACAACTGGGTGCAAAAGCTAATGCGCAAGGACAGGTAACAGTTACAGCTCCTATTTCAGGTAGAGTTGCCGATCGCGACGTGACTCTCGGTCAATCCTTCGAGGATACAGGTGGCAAGCTGATGACAATTGTAAATGACAGTCGGGTTTATGCCACAGCTAACATTTATGAAAAAGATTTAAATAAAGTCAAAAACGGTCAAACAGTTAGAGTCACAGTTGCTTCTATGCCTAACCGAACTTTCACTGGACGAGTTGCTGTAATTGGTTCGGTTGTAGAAGGCGAAACACGGGTAGTACCTGTCAAAGCCGAGATCGATAACTCTGGCGGAGTCCTAAAACCAGGGATGTTTGCCCAACTAGACGTACTTGCAGATAGAACAGCGACAGCTCTGGCAATTCCTAGCTCAGCTGTGGTAGAGGCAAACGGCAAACACATGGTTTACATCCAAAATGGGAATGCCTATCAACCTGTTGAAGTGATTTTAGGTCAGACCATTGGGGATACGATTGAGGTCAAAAGCGGGTTGTTTGAGGGGGATGCGATCGTCACTCAACGCGCGCCTCAACTATACGCACAGTCTTTACGGGGAGGCGGGAAGGCAGGGAAGCAGGGAAGCAGGGGAGCAGGGGGAGCAAAAACTTCTGCCTCTACAACAACAGGATTGCAATTTCCTTGGTGGTTGGCAGGAGCAACAGGCGGATTGGTAATTGGTATTGCTGCTTTCGCGGCAGGTGCTGTTTGGTCTAGTCGTCGTACCAAGTCTCAGCTCGTGCCAGCGTCTACAGGATTTGCTGACGAAGTGAATGAGTATCGAAATGGTAAAAGTTCTAGCAGATCGACTTATCCTGCATCCGAACCAGGCGAGAGCGGAGAGTCTGTTTTTGGTGACGAATCAAATTCGATGAACGACAACCATCATACGAGAAGCCAGCAGTCAGAGATCGGAGATTGGAAGTAAAGATATTTTTGGTAAGTCAATGCTCAATTCCATCCTGAAGTGGTCAATTATTCAACGCTGGCTGGTTGTTCTGGGAGCAATTATTGTCACCATATTAGGAATTTACAATTTAAGGCAGATGCCCTTAGATGTTTTTCCGAATTTTGCACCGCCCCAAGTTGAAATTCAAACAGAAGCACCAGGACTAGCTCCTGAAGAAGTCGAATCTTTAATTACATTACCAATTGAAAGTGCCATCAATGGTACGCCTGGAGTGACGACAGTACGCTCGTCTTCTGCGGTTGGAATTTCCGTTGTCAAGGTCATCTTTAGCTGGGACACTGATGTATTTCAAGCTCGCCAGTTGGTGACAGAACGATTGCAGCAAGCCCAAAGTAAGCTACCTCAGAATATCGAGCCACCGCAAATTTCTCCAACTAGCTCTCCCATCGGTACGATGTTGCAATATGCGTTTACTGCTGAGACGACACCAGTGATGGAAGTGAGGCGGCTGGTCGATCGCGATATTACTAACCGCCTGCTGGCAGTGCCAGGAGTTTCTCAAGTCATTGCCTATGGAGGAGATATTCGCCAATATCAAGTGTTGACCGATCCTGCAAAGTTACAAACCTTTAACGTGTCTTTGGCAGAAGTTACCGAAGCAGCACGAGCGGCGAATACCAATGCTGCTGGTGGCTTTCTTGTCAACCCAGATCGAGAATTATTAATTCGGGGCATCGGGCGAATTTCATCCATCGAGGAGTTAAAACAATCGGTCGTTACTGCCCGTAACGGCAAACCCGTATTACTCAGTGATGTAGCCGACGTACAAATCGGCGCAGCTTTGCAACGGGGTGATGGCAGTTTCAACGGTCAGCGAGCGGTTGTCGTGATGGTTAACAAGCAACCTCAAGCTGATACTTCGACCGTGACAAAAGAGATCGAAGCAGCGATCGCAGATATTCAGCCTAGCCTACCCAAAGATGTTAAAGTTACCGTTTCTTTTCGCCAGCAAAACTTCATCGACGACGCGATAAGAAATGTTGAAGATTCCCTGCGCGATGGCATCATTATTGTTTCCGTTATCTTAGTGCTGTTTTTGATGAATTGGCGTACTGCCGTCATTACTCTCAGCGCTATTCCTTTATCAATATTGATTGGATTGCTAATTTTGAATTGGTTTGGTCAAGGCATCAACACGATGACTTTGGGAGGACTAGCGGTAGCAATTGGCTCGGTGGTAGATGACTCAATTGTGGATATGGAAAATGCCTACCGAGGGTTACGGAAAAATCAGCTAGCGGGAAATCCGGTTCATCCCTTCCAAGTGGTCTACGATACTTCAGTCGAAGTGCGCGTGAGCGTGCTATTTTCTACAGTCATTATCGCCGTGATTTTTGCCCCAATTTTTACGCTGACTGGAGTAGAGGGTCGAATTTTTGCTCCAATGGGTGTGGCTTACTTAGTCTCTATTTTTGCTTCAACTCTGGTAGCAATGACGCTCTCGCCAGCCTTGTGTGCCATCTTGTTAGCCAACCGCCGATTACCAGAGGATGAAACTTGGGTTTCGCGTTGGTCTCAACGGTTGTATCGTCCCCTACTCAGATTTTCCATTCGCGTTCCGAGTATCATTCTGACGATCGCAGTGGCTTTATTTATCGCCTCCGCGATCGTGCTACCGTCGCTAGGACGAGTGTTTTTACCGGAATTTCAAGAGCGATCGCTTGTCAATGCGATGTTGCTATACCCTGGTGTTTCATTAGAAGTCACAAACAAGTCAGGAATGGCAATTCAAGAGGCGCTTAAAGGCGATCCTCGGTTTGAGTCGGTGCAGTTACGCTCTGGACGTGCGCCTGGAGATGCAGATGCGGGTGGTGTCAACTTGGGACACGTAGATATAGAAATTAGCGATGAAGGAATCAAAGATCGAGCAGCGACTATTGAAAAGGTTAGAGCAGAATTTGCGAAATTACCAGGTGTTGCTCCTAGTATTGGTGGTTTTATTTCTCACCGCATGGATGAGGTACTATCTGGGGTGAGAAGTGCGATCGCGGTGAAAATTTTTGGTCCTGAACTGGATGAACTACGCAGTATTGGTGCTGAAGTTCAGGCAACAATAAGCAACGTCCAGGGGATCGTAGATTTGCAGCTAGAACCCCAAGTTCCAATTAAACAGGTACAAATTCAATTCGATCGCGCTGCTGCTGCTCGTTACGGTCTTTCAGTCGGTCAACTATCAGAAGCGATCGAAACTGCCTTAAATGGACGAGTCGTTTCTCAGGTATTGCAAGAACAACAGTTATTCGACTTATTAGTATGGTTAAAACAGAGCGAGCGCAATAACTTAGAAACTATCAGAAATTTATTAGTCGATACTCCCAACGGACAGAAAATTCCTCTGGCGACTGTTGCTAAAATTGACTACGGTACTGGTCCCAATACCATTAATCGGGAAAATGTATCGCGATTAATTGTTGTTTCTGCTAATGTATCCGGTCGAGATTTAGGTTCTGTTATTGAAGATATTCGCACTAATATTAAACAGCGAGTGCAACTGCAATCTGGCTATTTTATTCAATATGGTGGTCAGTTTGAATCAGAGCAACGAGCCACTCAAAACTTACTCCTATTTGGTGGTTTAGCTATTATCATTATTGCAGTTTTAATGTACTTCGCCGTCAAGTCAATATCTGCCATGTTGATGATTCTAATTAACCTACCCTTGGCTTTGGTAGGAGGCATTTTTTCTGTGGCTTTGGGTGGTGGAGTCATTTCTGTAGCTTCAACGATCGGATTTATCACTTTATTTGGAGTCGCCACGCGCAACGGTTTACTATTAGTTGAAAACTACAACGCCAAGTTAGCGCAGGGAATGCCCTTGCAGTCAGTCCTATTTGAGGGTTCTATGGAACGACTAGCGGCTATTTTAATGACGGCTCTTACCTCAGCACTAGGTATGGTTCCGCTGGTGATTGGTAGTGGAGCAGGTAAGGAAATTTTGCAACCTTTAGCGATCGTGGTTTTAGGTGGGTTGTTTACTTCCACTGCATTAACCCTGCTAGTTATTCCAGCTTTATATGCTCAATTTGGTAAATTTTTGGTTCCATACAATTCAGTTACAAACGATAGAGCCTCAAATATCCCCCCTAGCTCCCTATATGATTCAGTTAAAAGTATAAGATCCTCGAAGATCCCCCCTAGCCCCCCTTAAAAAGGGGGGAATATTGCCCCCCAATTCATCGGGGGTTGGGGGGATCGAGTCTTATCTAAGCTGTATTGCCCTAGCTCCCCTTGGAAAAGGCAGAATCATAGCCCCCCTTAAAAAGGGGGGTTGGGGGATCGTCCGCTCTGCAACCTATGAGTTTTTATTTTCCAAAAAGACTGAGCTAGTGTCAGATTTAGATATAACTCAACGTTCCGTCATGTAGAAGCGTAATTGCTCAAGATATTCTTGTTTACTTAGATCTTGCACCAGTACAGATACTCTAGTTGCGAAAGAGTAGGTTTCAATGAGAGAAAAGGGCGTGAAACCAATTGAATGCAAGAACGATGGAAACCCTTCTTGCCCACGCCCAAGGGCTAGTCTACACCCTACTTGATTTGATGCCGAGCCACTATCAACGAGATAGCCTACAAGCCTTGCTGGGATTATTTTTACAAGCTCAAGGACATCCTCTGCCCCAACAATGCAAAACTAAATCAGCCAGTGCCTTAAGTCGGTTTCTCAACGTCTACCCCTGGTCAACTCGTCGGCTGATTCGTAGTACCCGCTCCTTTGTCCTGCAGCAAATTCTGTCACAGCCACGAATTGGACGTAGACCCATCTTACAAGTCATCATCGACTTAACCACCCTAGAAAAACGCGGCAAGTTCAAGCTGTTGGATGGATTAGTGCGAGTCTTCCATAGCAAACGTGGGCTACACCTAGTCGTGATGTATCTAGTAGTGGGTCAATGGCGCGTGCCGTGGAATTTTCGAGTTTACCGAGGGAAAAATCATTCCTCACCAGCACAGTTGGGGCTACGACTTGTACAAAGCTTACCTTCATTGCTGAGTCAACACTTTCAGCTCATGATTTTAGTAGATACAGCCTTTGGTAGTGCCGAATTTTTACATGGTATACGTAAATTAAAATATCACGCCATTGCCGGAGTACGCTGTGACCGCAAGCTACAAGATGGGCGCAATGTTAAGCAACTATGCAGGCGGGGACAACAAGTGCGACTGGTAAAATTAAAGTTTCCAGTTTCACTGTCTTGGTACTATCTCAAGCGTGACGACGGTAGGCTGGAAAAGCGCTTTGTCCTCTCTACCAAACCACTTAAAGCTAGTACTATCAATTACTGGGGCAAAAAGCGTTGGCAGATTGAGGGATGGTTCAAAACTGCTAAACATCGGTTTGGATTAGACCAATTTGGTCAGGGCACATTGCTAGGTGTCTACCGTTGGCTGGTATTGTCACTTTTAGCTTATTTGTTAGCACATTGGGCTTATTTGTCTACTGCATCTACCGACTCACCTGATTGGGGTAAGGCGGCTCAACTGGCACTTGAAGCATTACTGCCTCAACTAGTGGTGTTGCTCCTGCTGCTGGAGAGCAAACGCCTCACACCCCTAGCACGCTCCCTTGGTTTTGACATTCAAATCACTTGCTGCAAGATCTGAGGGAAACAAACATTACATCAATTGGATTTGAATCATGAAAACATTCCATTCAAACTTATTATTTTTAGGTGTTGCAGGATTTATTTTCTTAGGGAGTAGCGATCGCGACTCAAACGTTATAGCTTCAGAAATTAAAGCGCAAGCTGAAATAATTAGTGAAACAGCAGGTGCAACTAAAGATAGTAAAAGTAAAAAAGGTGGTCAGGTTGTAGAATCAGGAGCTTATCACTTAGAGTTAGTTACTCTGAAAGAAGATAAGGGAACGCATTTAGATTTCTATCTGCAAAGAGGAGATAGTCACGCAACAATTCCTAATGCTAAAGTAATGGCTCAAATTCAAATGCCCGATGGTACGCAAAAAACACTTCCATTTCAGGATGACACTAAGGGTCAACACTACACGGCTTTGCTTGCAGGAAACAAAACTGGTCAATATCAAGTGAAAGTTACTGCCGATATTAAAGGTGAAAAAGTCAACGGACGTTTTAGTTTTAAGCAGTAATTTGTATGCAACAGTATGAGAGTGCTACTAGTTGAAGACGAACCAGACTTAGGAACTGCCATCAAGCGCACCTTAAACCAAGAAAAATATGTGGTTGACTTGGTTTTCAACGGTACGGAAGCTTGGGATTACCTAGAAAACCAGCAGATGCAGTATACGCTAGCTATCTTTGACTGGTTGTTACCTGGTATGTCAGGTATAGACCTTTGTAAGCGGTTAAGGAGGCAAAACAGCCCGCTACCAGTGTTAATGCTAACTGCCAAAGATAGCGTCGAAGATAGAGTTGCTGGCTTGAGTGCAGGGGCAGATGATTATCTAGTAAAGCCATTTAGTATGGCGGAACTGCTAGCAAGAGTTAAAGCACTCCATCGACGATCGCCTCAACTTCAACCCCAACAACTACAAGCAGGTAATTTAATTTTGGACTACGATACCCGCAGTGTCTATCGTCTGGAGCGCTCCGGTGGTAAGCAGTTAGTCGAATTAACGAATAAAGAGTTTCAGCTGCTAGAGTATTTCATGAAGCATCCAAACCGGATTGTCACCAGCGAGCAGATCCGCAATCAACTTTGGGAAGTCACGGCGGATACGACAAGTAATGTTGTAGCAGCTCAAATTCGCCTGCTCAGAAGACGATTAGCAGTAGTAGATAGCGATCGCGCGATCGAAACGGTCTCTGGTAGAGGCTATCGCCTGAATATTCCCAATGCAGCAAAATAAGCTTTTTTCTCAAACTCGCTGGCAACTTGCAATTTGGTATGCTTCTGTCATGAGCTTTATTCTCGGTCTACTTGGCTTTGGAGTCGAGCGGGCAATTATCCACGCTCATTGGCAAACTCTCGACCGAGAGATAGAGGTTGTCGCTGGTACGCTACACGACGATGTTGAAAAAGATTTACGGCAACCAGGACGTTTAGAACCAACAATTCAACAGTTGCTACAAATATCACAGAGGGATAAACGCCACGTATTAGGGGCAATTCACCAGGGCGACTACTATGCTAGGTTTTTAAGTCTTTCGGGAGAGAATGTCGCTGCTCTGGGTTTCTTACCAGATGGTTTACCTTTAACGTCAGGAGAACCCATGTGGCAAACCTTAACCGACAGTCAAGGAAATCGCTACCACCAAATTTCTCTATCGCTGCATACTCAAGACAATCGCCCTTGGGGATACATACAAGTAGGACGCAGCCTCAGCGACGTGGACGCTTATTTAGCCAATGTCAAGTTAGTGTTGTTGCTGGGGTTGCCAAGTGCGATTATGCTCGTAGCGGTTTCGAGTTGGTGGCTGGCAGGTAGAGCCATGCAGCCAGTATACCAGTCATACCAACAGATTCAACAGTTTACGGCTGATGCCGCTCACGAGCTGCGAACTCCACTAGCTGCACTGTCAGCAACCGTTGAATCGGCACTGCGATCGCCCCATTTGCCCGAACCAGAAGCACGCGAGATTTTGCAAACCGTCAACCGTCAGAACCAACGACTCACGGCATTAGTTGCAGATTTGCTACTCCTATCGCGTATGGAGCGTCAATCTTTACCAGTGCGACATCAACTTTGTTGTCTTAACGATATTATTAGCGATTTGGTAGAAGAACTGGAATCTCTGGGGCTTGCCGCAGCAGTCACGTTGAAAGCTGAAATTAAAGTCTATAAGCCATTACAGATCGTCGGGGATGAAGAGCAGATGTATCGTCTGGTGACTAACTTGATGGTTAATGCTATTCAATACACCCCTACAGGCGGTTGTGTTAGGGCGATTTTAGACAAAGAGGACGATCGCGCCATCATTCGAGTTGTAGATACAGGTATCGGGATTGCACCAGAACATCAGCAGCGGATTTTCGATCGCTTTTATCGCGTGAATAGCGATCGCTCTAGGATGACTGGTGGTTCTGGTTTGGGATTGGCGATTGCAATGGCGATCGTTCAAGCACACAAGGGCAGCTTGGAGGTACACAGCGAGTTGGGCAAAGGCAGTACCTTTACCGTTCGATTACCACTAGGAGTTGCGACACTGTAGGGAGCGCACGAGCAGAGAGCAGATATACAACCTCCCAATTACGATTTGCCATCACCTGAAGTCTGGGAATGGCGATCGCCGTTATTGTGCCAACGTGTCAGCATTTGAGTTAAAGCTGACTCGACTTGTGGTGAAAGTCCCACCGTTCCAGAACGCAAGTGGAGATCGTGCTGTGGAAAAGGGATCTCAATTTCTTTTTGGTTCAGCACGTCATAAATTTTATAGTACAGATCGCTAGTGAGTAAAAATTGCCGTTCCGGTTCCTTAGTCCAAACCAATAATTCAAAATCTAGGGCGCTGTCACCAAAGCTTTTAAACAGCACTTGGGGCGGGGGAGACTTTAACACCTTGGGATGGTTGCGAGCTGCTTCTAGCAAAGCGGCTTCTACAGCTTTGGCATCGCAACCATAGGCAACGCCAACCGGGAGATGGAGGCGCGAGATTGGGTTATGGTGGCTCCAGTTGATCACTTCATTTTCGAGAAAGCGGGAATTCGGCACGATGATCGAAACGCGATCGAGGGTGCGAATTTCAGTGCTTCTGGCTCCAATCCGCTCGACAGTTCCTTTATAGTCTCCTACTTCAACAAAATCCCCCACCTGAATTGGGCGCTCGAACACCAATACGATCCCGCTACCGAAATTTTTGGCAATATCCTGCAAGCCGAAACCAATCCCCACACTTAAGGCACTGGCAACGATCGCTAAAGAACTAATATCAAGTCCCCAGATTTGCAGCAATACCAGCGAGCCAACAAAGATCAGACCGTATTTCGCAAGAATGGCGATCGCTTCCTGAGCGCCGCGATTGATGCCAGCATACCGCAGCACGCGAGAGCGAAACAGATTGGTGACAATTCCAGCAAAGATAACTAAGCCAAACAGCAATCCGGCTAAAATTACCAAGTCGATGACAGAGTATGAGTTATTGCTCAACGTCAGAATGGGTGATGCCAGACTAGTCGTAAGAACGCTAGCAATTTGGTAACTCCACTGCCGCGTAAAGGGAAACAAGTTCGTGATGTAAAGGACAACCCCTACCCAAAGCCCAATCCGCGCGATCGCTAACACGAGTTTGAACAAAAATTCTAGTATGCGTAGTGGTTGGCGATCGGCATCTGCTTCCGTACTAGCAGTTAATTGCTCTTGAGCCGCTTGAAAGAAACGATGCTTAATCCATCCCAATCCCCAAGTTAAAGCAGCAGCTATCAGGACAATTCCTGCTGCTAAAAGAATAGTTTGCCAAAGATAAGCTGTCGTTCTTTCCGTTTTTGCTCGCTCCAATGCCTCCTGAATTTGCTGCACCCATTGGCTTGCTTGCTCTTGTGGCGTGCTACCTGGAATTGCATCTCGTTCTGTAACTGTCAGCAGGTAGCGATCGTTTAATAAAATTGTCGGTAACTGGTTGCGTTGTTCAATTTCTACTTGGATCGGTCGATCGGCTTGAACTACATTTTGTAGTTGTTTAGCGATCGCCTCTGCTCGTTCCCGAGCGCTGTATTGTCCTGAATTGCTGACTTGAAAGATTGGCTGTCCGTCTAGCACGACAGGGACTTTTGTAGGTGTCTGGGCGATCGCGGGAAACCACAATCCCAAGGCTAGGACTATAGCAATAATTGCACTTATGAAGTTAGATGCGAATCGAAAACGGCGAGAACGAACCATGCAAATCTCTATCGAGTTATTTGAGTAATTTGAACTAAGGAATAGTACTTCTAATTATTAGGCGATCGTTTGATACACTCAAATGAGTATTTTTGACACAAAAAATTTATCCTACTGTTGAATTACTAACATCTTCCTTGAGAAAGACAGTACAAATTCGTTTTCATAAAAATAGCTCTTGCAGTCTCTCGATGCTGGATGAGCGGGTGAGTGCGATCGCGTAAATTCGCTCGGCTCGAAGTTTAAGCTTTTCTTGACAAAAAGCTTGGAAGCTGTGAGGTTTGCTAGAATTATTGACTGGCTATTATGAAAACTGAGTTTTCATTATTGAAAAACGTATCGAATCGATTGACATCCATTAAAACTTTTACTCCATTAGTGCAACCAGAATATGAGCATGGCGATCGCGGGTTACACGCTACTAGAAGTTATAACTGAATGCACTAACACGACTGTTTATCGTGCTTATAGGGATACAGACAAAACCTCAGTTATTATTAAAACTCCAAAAGCCGAGCGTACATCTATAGAAGAGCTGACTTACTTAAAACACGAGTATAACATTCTTCACGACCTGAAACTAACAGGGTTCGTTCAACCATTGGCTTTGGAGAGTTATCAAAGCGGCTTAGCCCTAATCTATGCAGATTTTTCAGGGATATCTTTAAAAAGACTGCTTGAATCGCAAAAAAAAATTGGATTAATTAGCTTTTTATCAATCGCTATTCAATTAGTTTCAGCCGTCGCTCAGCTGCATCAACACAACATTATTCATAAAGATATTCAGCCCTGCAATATCTTAGTTAATCCCGAAACAGGTCAAGCGATCTTTATCGATCTTAGCCTTGCTTCACGCTTGCCTATAGAGAATCAGACCATTCGTCATCCTGAATTGTTGGAAGGCAATCTAGCCTATATCTCACCAGAGCAAACTGGTAGGATGAACCGCGCGCTCGATTACCGAACTGACTTTTATTCATTAGGTGTGACTTTCTATGAAATGCTGACAGGACAGTTACCATTTCAGGCAAACAATCCACTAGAACTTATTCACTCTCATATTGCTAAAGCCGCAATATCGCCTAGAGAACATCAACCAGAAATTCCGCCAGCGATCGCCCAAATCGTGATGAAATTGCTAGCAAAAACGGCAGAAGACCGCTACCAAAGTGCATTGGGTTTAAAGGCTGACTTAGAAACTTGTCTGAGAATGTTACAGACAACCCAGAAAATTTCTTCCTTCCGTGCAGGTCAACTCGATTTATCTAGTCAATTTCTAATTCCCCAAAAACTTTACGGTCGCGAACGAGAAGTTGCAACTCTCATAGATGCTTTCGATCGCGTCAGTCGAGGTGCGACGGAGATGATGTTAGTCAGCGGTTATTCTGGGGTTGGTAAATCTTCTTTAGTTAACGAAGTTCATAGACCAATTGTGGGAGCGCGGGGATATTTTATTTCGGGAAAATTTGACCAATTTAAGCGAAATATTCCTTATGCTTCTTTAATTCAAGCGTTTCAAGAATTAATCCGGCAATTACTGACCGAAAGTAGCGATCGCATTGCCAGTTGGCAAGCAAAACTTTTGACAGCTTTAGGTTCTAATGGTCAGATAATTATTGACGTTATCCCTGAAGTCGAACGTATTATTGGCGTGCAGCCAGCAGTTCCTAGTTTAGGAATCACTGAATCCCAAAACCGATTTAATCGAGTATTTCGACAATTTATTCACGTATTTACTCAACCAGAACATCCGCTAGTTATCTTTTTAGATGACTTACAATGGGTCGATCTAGCTTCTTTAAAACTGATTCAGTTGCTTGTTTGTGACTCGCATAGTCAATATTTATTATTAATTGGAGCTTATCGCGATAATGAAGTTAATAGCTCTCATCCTCTCATATCAACTCTGGCTGAGATTCAACAAGCTCATGTCGTAACGAACAATATTGTCCTTCAGCCTTTACAAATTATTCACACTAACCAATTAATTGCCGATACTCTCCGCACGAACACGACTACAACTAAGGCGCTGGCTGAATTAGTTTTTAAGAAAACTCAAGGTAATCCTTTTTTCTTAACTCAACTACTAAAATCTCTATATCAAGAAAAACTGTTGACATTTGATTTCGATCGCGCTGGCTGGCAGTGGGACATTCATGTGCTTCAAGAAATTGATATTACTAACAATGTTGTGGAATTAATGGTTAGCCAAATTCAAAAATTATCACCAAAGACGCAGAAAGTTCTGAAGTTTGCTGCCTGTATTGGAGATAAATTTACATTAGATATTTTAGCCATTGTCAATGAGAAATCTTTATTGGAAACTGCGAAAGATTTATGGGAAGCCCTACAAGTAAATCTAATTTCACCCCTTTCTGAAGCCTATAAAATTCCGCTAGTTATCGAGCCAGATACCTCAAAAATTTTATTAGTTAAACCATTAAAAGTTAGTTACAAATTTTTACACGATCGCGTCCAGCAAGCAGCTTATTCTCTCATTCCCGATTCACAAAAACAAGCAACTCATTTAAAAATAGGTCAATTATTACTTAAAAATACTGCAATTGAAGAACGAAAAGAAAATATTTTTGCTTTAGTCAATCACCTAAATTACGGTGCTGACTTACTCACTTTAGACGCGGAAAAATCCGAGCTAGCCGAACTCAACCTGATCGCAGGTCAGAAAGCGAAAGCAGCAACAGCGTATGAGTCTGCTATGCGCTACTTTAAAATGGGTTTGGGATTATTAACAGCAAATAGCTGGCAGAATCAGTACGAGCTAACACTGGCACTCTACGAATCAGCGGTAGAAACAGCTTACCTGAATGGCGACTTCGAGCAAATGGAGCAATGGGCAACGATTGTCTTACAACAGGCAAAATCTCCCATTGACAAAATGAAAGTTTATGAAGTCAAAATTCAAACTTGCATGGCGCAAGTCAAACAACTAGAAGCGATCGCCATTGGCTTACAAGCACTGGAACTGCTAGGGGTAAGATTACCTCAGTCGCCTAGTCCCTTAGATTTGCAACACGCACTCAGCCGCACAGCAACAAATTTGGCTGGGAAAAATATCGAAGACTTGATTAACCTACCGTTAATGACTGAGGTTGATAAGCTAGCAGCCATCAGAATGCTAACCAGCTTAGGTTCTCCCACCTATCAAGCCGCACCGATGTTATTTCCCTTGGTTGTCTGCGAACAGGTGAATTTATCGCTGGAATTTGGCAATACACCTTTTTCGGCTTACGGTTATGTTTGTTACGGCGTGATTTTAAACGGCATAGTTGAGGATGTTGAGTCGGCTTATCAATTTGGTAAGTTGGCTTTAAACTTAGTGGAACGATTCAACACCCTAGAACTCAAAACTAGTGTATTTTTTGTCGCCGGATCGTGTACGATGCATGGAAAAGTACACGCTAAAGAGACTTTGCCACTGCTACTGAATGGATATCAAAATGGATTGGAAAACGGGCATTTTGAATATGGTGGCTATGCTGCCATGCAAAGATGCCAATATTCTTATTTTACGGGTCAGGAACTGGCAAATCTGGAGCGAGACATGGCAAACGTCAGCGATGCTCTGCTTCAGTTAAAGCAAGAAAATGCCTTAAGTTGGAATCAAATCTTTCAGCAGTCAGTAGCTAACTTACTCGAACCAACTCAAAATCGTTGCTGTTTGTTAGGTAAAGCGTACAACGAAGAGCGATCGCTACCGCTATTACAGAAAGCCAACGATCGCACCGGACTGCACTATTTTTATATAAACAAACTGATTCTTTGTTATTTATTTGGCGAGTACGAGCAAGCGTTAGAAAATGCAGATCGAGCCGTACAGTATTTAGATGGAGTCAAAGCATTTCTGGTTGTGCCAGTCTTCTATTTCTACGATTCTCTGGCACAAATTGCCATGTATCCCTCAGCATCGCGATCGCAACAAGAACAACTTCTAGACAGAGTACTCAATAACCAGAAAAAGATGCAAAAATGGGCAGGCTATGCCCCGATGAATTTTCAGCATAAGTACGAATTAGTAGAAGCAGAGCAAGCGCGGGTATTAGGTCAATATTGGCAAGCTATGGAGTCTTACGATCGCGCAGTTGCTGGAGCTAGAGAGCATGGCTATATTCAAGAAGAAGCCTTAGCAAATGAATTAGCAGCCAAATTTTATTTTTCACAAGGCAGAGATAAAATCGCTCAAGTTTATTTAGTCGAAGCTTACTACGGTTATCTACATTGGGGAGCCACGGCAAAAGTTAAAGATATAGAAATAAAATATCCCCAAATTCTTGTGCGATTTCCGAAGCAAGAAGCCGTTCTTGACAATGTTAGTCAATCCTTAAGCCCTATCTCGATTGAAAACCCCAAAAATCTAGATTTGGCAACTGTGATAAAAGCTTCACAAGCAGTTTCAGGTGAAATTGTTTTCGATAATTTGCTGACTAAACTCATGCAAATAGTGCTAGAAAATGCAGGGGCAGAAAAAGGATATTTAATCTTAGATAAGGCGGGAGAACTTTACATTGAAACGGCTGGAGGAATTGATCTAGATGAAATTGCGGTGCGGGAAGCGCTCCCTTTCAGAATATCGGAAACATTTGAGAATCATCCTATCCTGCCTATTTCTGCGATCAATTATGTAGCTAGAACTCTAGAATCTGTAGTTTTAAATGATGCAACTGATAAGGAAATCTTTGCTAGCGATTCTTACATTGTCGCTCGCCAACCAAAATCAATTTTATGCACGCCAATTTTGCACCAGGGGAAACTGACGGGGATTCTCTACCTAGAAAACAATCTCACAACTGGAGCTTTTACACCCGATCGCCTGGAAATTTTACAACTGCTATCTGCTCAAGCCGCAATTTCAATCGAAAACGCTCGTCTTTATCACGATTTAGAAAATTATAACCAGTCTCTAGAAACAAAAGTTGCCGAGCGGACGTTAGAACTACAAGCAAAAAACGTGCAACTGCAACAGGAGATTGGCGATCGCCAGCGAGCAGAAATAGCAGCCGAGGCTGCAAGTCAGGCTAAGAGTGAATTTTTAGCCAATATGAGCCACGAACTCCGCACACCGCTAAATGGCATTTTGGGTTACGCTCAAATTCTCAAGAAAGAAAAAGCTTTGACCGAGCAACAAAAGAATGGTTTGGATATCATTCATCGCTGTGGCGATCACTTGCTGACTTTGATCGACGATATTCTAGACATCTCCAAAATCGAAGCCCAAAAAATGGAACTCGATTGTCACGATTTCAATTTTTTAGAATTTCTAGCGGGGATTGTCGATATCTGTCAAATTCGCGCCGAGCCAAAAGGCATTTGTTTAACTTACGAGCTGTCTAACCTACCGCAATTTATTCGTGCTGACGAGAAAAGACTGCGGCAAGTCTTGCTGAATCTGTTGGGCAATGCCGTTAAGTTTACCGAAAAAGGTAGCGTGACTTTCAAAGTGAGCGATCGCGCTGGAAAGCTGCGGTTTCAAGTAGAAGATACTGGAATTGGCATGGCAGTAGAACAGTTAGAAGAAATTTTCTTACCGTTTCAGCAGGTAGGCAGGCATCGCGATCGCGTTGAAGGAACGGGATTGGGTTTGGCAATCAGCAAGCAGTTGGTGCAAAAGATGGGTGGTGACATCAAAGTCAAGAGTACTTTGGGTCAAGGGAGTGTTTTTTGGTTCGAGCTAGAATTACCGAGAATTTACCAATTAGCTGAAGTTACTAATATAAGTAAACAAAGAATTATCGGTTTTCAAGGCAACAAATTGAAAGTGTTGGTAATAGACGATAAATGGTCGAACCGTTCTGTCATAGTTAATATGCTAGAGCCATTGGGGTTTGAAGTGTTAGAAGCGATCGACGGTCTTGATGGTTTGGCTAAGGCGCAGGCGTTTCAGCCTGATTGTGTCATCCTCGATTTGGTCATGCCTGGGATGGATGGGTTTGAAGTGACTCGTCATCTCAGGACATTGCCAGAGTTAACAGGCGTAGTGGCGATCGCAATCTCAGCTAGCGTGTTCGATTTCGATCGGCAGCAGAGTCAAGCAGTCGGTTGCGATGATTTTCTGCCAAAGCCAGTTCGCGAGACAGATTTATTAGAAAAATTAAGGATTCACTTAGGTTTGCAATGGATTTATGAGGAAGAATCGACAGAGAAAGCTTTAGATAATTCCTCAGCAAGCGAACTGGCAACAGGTGCGATCGTTCCTCCTCCAGCCGAGGAGATGGTGAAGTTACTCGATCTGGCAATGAGAGGTGACATTCGAGGCATTATAGAACAAGCCGTTAGAATTGAAGCATTAGATCGACGATACAGACCATTTGCGCTGCATCTGCGTCAACTCGCTAAAAGTTATAAAGAGAAACAAATTCTGGAGTTTGTGAAAAAATACTTAGATATCTAGAGGCATGAATGAGCGTGGCTACTGCCGAACCAGGCACGATCCTAGTTGTCGATGATACTCCTACTAATTTGGAGATCCTTTTCGATTTCTTAACTAATTACGGTTTCAAAATTTTGATCGCTGAAGATGGTGAAAGCGCGCTCCAAAAAGCAGCATATGCCTCACCAGATCTGATCCTGTTAGATATTTTGATGCCAGGGATAGATGGTTTTGAAACTTGCAGCCGCCTCAAAGCCAGTGAATCAACGCGGGAGATTCCGGTAATTTTTATGACTGCCTTATCTGAAACAGCAGATAAAGTGAAGGGTTTACAGGTGGGAGCAGTCGATTACGTGACTAAGCCATTACAGCATGAAGAGGTTTTGGCAAGGGTGCAGACACATCTGCGGTTGCGATCGCTAACCAAGCAACTCCAAGCGCAAAACGTGCAGTTAGAGCAGGAGATCGAGCAGCGCCAACGGCAGTATCAGCGATCGCAATTATTTGCGGAAGTGACGCTGAAAATTCGTCAATCACTTCAGTTAGAGGACATACTACAAGCGGCGGCGATCGAAGTCCAGAAGATTCTGCAAGCAGATCGAGTCGTAATTTATCGCCTGCGATCGGATGGTACTGGTAGTGCAGTTGCTGAGGCAGTGCTACCTGGTTGGTTCTCAGTTCTGGGACAGCAATTTGCTGCGGAAGTTTTTCCAGAAGATTGCCATCAGCTTTACTGTCAAGGGCGAATTCGCGGCATTGCCGATGTGGAACGGGAAGAAAACATTGCGCCGTGTTTAGTTGAATTTATGCGGCAATTCCAAGTTAAAGCAAAACTGGTCGTGCCGATTACGATCAAAGCAGAACTCTGGGGTCTATTAATTGCTCATCAATGCAGTAGCTCGCGAGACTGGACTGATTTTGAGACAGAGTTGCTGGGACAGCTAGCCGATCAAATTGGTATTGCTATAACTCAAGCTCAACTTTTAGAACAAGAAACTCGCTACTCTCAGGAGCTAGCGCGATCGAATGCCGAACTGCAACAGTTTGCCTCGATCGCCTCTCACGATCTGCAAGAACCATTGCGCAAGATTCAAGCATTTGGCAACAGACTTCAAGAAAAGTATGGCGAGCTGCTGAACGAACAGGGGGCTGACTATATAAGACGGATGCAAAATGCAGCCCAGAGAATGCAGATTTTAATTGACGATTTGCTCGTATTTTCACGAATTACAACTAGAGCGCAACCCTTCGTTGCAGTGAATCTTGCCAAGGTAGCAAAAGAGGTACTATCAGATTTAGAAGTGTTAATTCAACAAACTGAGGCGCAGGTGGAGCTGAGCGAGCTGCCAAGCATTCATGCCGACCCGTTACAAATGCGTCAGTTATTGCAGAATTTGATTGGCAACGCCCTCAAATTTCGGCGAAAAAACGAACCTCCTCGTGTGAAGATATACAGTCAAATTATCGATAATCGAGAACAATTAACTGAGAATTTACTAAATACTTATCTTTGTCAAATTACAGTTGAGGATAACGGTATTGGTTTTGACCAAAAGTATTGCGATCGCATTTTTCAAGTTTTTCAACGGTTGCACGGTCGCAGCGAGTACGAAGGTACGGGTATAGGTTTGGCAATTTGCCGTAAGATTGTCGAGCGGCATGGTGGCAGTATTGCAGCTGAAAGTAAGCCAAGCCAAGGAGCAAAATTTATCGTGACGCTACCTATGCATCAATCCATAAATTGAGGGGGCTTTGTTCGTGTCGCTGGGATATGCGATCGCTTTGATACTGGTCAGGATCGATGAATTTTGTTTATCATGCTGATAAGAAACTCTATTTGTTTCGCGCCATCTTGTCACCTAAAGTAAAAACATCGTCCTTTCCGGCTAGTTTTTCCAATGGAACTTTCGAGCAAATCTGAATATGCACTGCTGGCGCTGTTAGAGTTGGCGAATGCTTATCAGAGCGCTCAGTTGCTCCAAATTCGGCAGATAGCAGCCAGACGAGATATACCAGAGCGTTATTTGGATCAACTGCTGGCAATATTGCGGCGAGGCGGACTGATTAAGGGTATCCGTGGAGCTAAGGGTGGTTACATCCTGGCACGCGAACCACGCCAAATTACGCTGCTAGATGCTTTGCGATGTATTGAAGGATTAGATATCGCATCTTCTGTAGAGCAAAGCACTGCTGAAGGAGCAGAACGAGGCGCAGTTGAGGAAATTTGGCAATCAGCAGAACAGGCGGCGAATGCAGTTTGGCAAAACTATACGCTCCAAGACTTGTGCGATCGCGTTGCCGCTCGTCGGCAGTTAGATTATATGTACTATATCTAGACTTAAGCGGCATTTTTAGTTCGTATCCTTGCCATATTTAACTTTTGGTTTCGATATCGTACAACTGGCACATGGCAAGGAGTTCTTGTTTGAGGCGATCGCGCATACTCTGTGGTGATACAATGACGCAATCTTGCCGATAACGCAGGACTTCTCGAATCAGCCAAAACTCGTTAACAACTCGCCGCACGACTTGACGCACATCCCCAATCGTTTCGTCTTCTAAGTCATCTTCCCTACGTTCATAGGATTTCACCATCCAACCCTGAAAGTGTAAGTATACTTTTAGATGATCTAATCCCTCTCGCCATTCACCGCTTGCGGGTACGATTAAACGAATGCGATCGAAGATTAAAGTGCGATTGTGCCAAAGTTCGGGTAAGTTGGGAATCGAATTTTTTACATCTTCCGTTTCCTCGCACCATATGAGTAAGTAATACCGCTTATCGAAAAAGCGCGGTTCGGCATAGCGCACGGTGTACTGTAGTTCTTCACCTTGGGAATTTTCATAAAACAAATAAAACGGTTGTTGCTTTTGTCTATACTCATCAATTTGACTTCGCCATGCTTGTAAGAGCTTACTGGCTTGTTTGAGCAATGATTGGCGGATTGATGCATCAAGGTTTCCTCGCTCTAATAAAAGTGTAAGTACAGTTTGAGATTCGCCAATTTGACCTGCATCGTTAAGCGCTTTGATAGCCTGCTGCAAGGCGTTGACTTGGTTAAAGTCAAGCGTGAAGGGCTTTCCCACCTCTACAGCGTGTTGGGCGATCGCCACGATTAAGCCCGAAATACTGGGGTCTTTGCCCCAAAGAATATTGAGGCGACGGGCGATCGCTTCTAGTTTTTCCTTGGTTCCTGGCGGAATTGACAGTGTAATCGTGTCTTTTTTTCGAGGCATTTACAAAATGTATTTGCACTTTGGAAAATGTTGTGTCATTATTTCTAGTGTAAATGTAAATGCTCTATACGTGAGTCAATGTAATGGCAAAAAAGGAGGCATTGAAACAGCTGTCTGCTCCCACACTCAGAAATTGCATCAACTAAATGAATCAAATGACTGACACTAATCAAATCAGAATTCTGATTAGCGCCTTGGCTAGTGGTGTCGTATCAGTTCAGAAGTCCACTCTGATGATGGCATTAGCAAGTCGATCGGAAGCAGTAACAATTGCTGCACAGTTTGACTCTCCCCGACTCAAGCGAGAGTTGAACTTAGCAAAACCCAATCAAACCCCAAAAGTATCGCTAGAGCTTGAGTTTGATGGAAATAGAGTCATTTACCAAAGTCAAGAAATTGGCAAAATTCAGATTCTCTACAAACCTCCTTTACCTGGTGAGCTGCAAGCAAGATTAAGTACTGAAAGTGCGATTGACCGATTTTTAGAATACTTGCAAAAGCTATATCAAATTGTTGTACTTGATGAAAGCGATCGCCATGTGAGAGTTTTCATTCCCAATCAGCAAATACCCAGCTTTGTAGAACTTTGGCAAGAGTTTTTGCAAGAAATAGCTTTTTCTGCCTATGGAGATACTAAACATCAATTACCAGGGTTAGTGCAGACTTTCATTCAAATGCTAAATTCTGTAACCCTCTCTGGACGGGGATTTAGTACTTTAGATGTCCCAATTTTGACTAACGAGCAATCTAATGTATTAGCTGCTTGGTATTTTGCAGTAGTGCGAGATGTCGGAGAACGTCAAAATAACCGCCAAAAACAGATCTATCTATTAGAAAAAGAGCTTGCAGAATTTGATTTAGATGACAAAACGCGCAGAGCTAAAACAAAAGAGCTACAAGATAAGCTAGCGATGCAAGACAAGGAAACTCTGAAATATACTGAGTATTTTCGCAAGTCTTTTGGTGGAAGCTTAGAAGAACAAAACGCAGCTTTGCAAGAGGTGAGACAACTCGAAACTCGATTATTCCAATCAAGTTTAACTAAAGCAGAACAGCGAAAATTACAAAAGCAACAAGAAAAATTAAAAAAAATATTGATTCTTTCTCAAGAATCTATTCAGCAAAAATTGGAATTATTCAAGCAGTCTGAAGGCGATCCATTCAAATTTGTTCGGCTAGATGAGCAACAAAATCCAGATAAATTTAAGCAAATTTATAAAATTGCTAAAAACTTTACAAAAATTGCTACCGACCAAATTAACTCAACTCGTGGTGATATCTTTACTCAATGTATTTCAGAGATGTATCGCTTGTTAGAAAATGAGCCGAAGAAATCATTACCACAACCGCTACTGACAGAAGAACCGATTTTAGGAGAGGCGCGATCGCCTGGAGATGATAGTAAAGAATTTTGCTATTCATGCGGTGTTAAGCTTGACCCAAAAAATGCACGCTGGCAAGTTTTGAGATTTATGTTTGAGCGTCCTTCTCAACGTCGTCAGTCAGCGTCGAGTGAAGGTAGACCTCACATTTGTGCTTCCTGTTCAGCCTTAGCTTTTGCTTCACCTCTGAAAGTGACAGATGAAAGTATTGTTTTACAGCTTAAGTCTCTTAGTGGCAGTACAATTTCTGAGTTAAAAATAAAAGACTATCTCAGAATGCTGACAAATAAAGAGATGCATTTGAGTGCAGGTCGCTATTTAATTTTAAGTTCAGATCGCACAAATACAGGAGAAATTGCCTCTCAAAAAATGGGTCAAGTGCAGTATGCACTGGCTAAAGCTGCTTCAATCTTTCCTGTAGAAGTTTTAGCAGATTTTGAATTTTGGCTGATTACCCAAGGTAGCCAAAAAATTCTAATAGCCAATAGACATTTAATTCTTGTCAAAGGTTTAATGAATAGCTACGGTCAGTCAATTATCAACGCTGACAAAGATGTCAATATGACCTTGGGTGATGCTATACGCTACATTCAACAGGATTTACCTTATTTGGCAGATTATATACTGGCAAAACCTACTAACTACTCAAATGTCGTTGAGACAGAAAAAAACCGCAAAAAATATTGGGAGATGATTAGAGAAAGCACTATGAACAAAGAACATCAACTATGGCAAAAAGCAACTTTGTACGAGGATGTTGCTGCTTTAACTGGCTTAACTTATGCCTTCGCTCAATCATTCAAAAGAATTGCAAGTGAGTGCTTATCAAAGGAAGATGCAGAGCGCGAATTGAGTAAACTTATCGAAAAGGTTGAAGATGGTCATGCATTTTCTTACTTTTTCTGTGATTACTATAAACCCTTTGAAGAGGTAAATAGAACTATAACAAAAGTACAATTTTATCGAAATCCAGATTGTAGCTTTATCTATGACCGTTTGAAAGAGTTACTGGCAAAAATAGAGGTATCTATTTCCGAGAGAGAAGAAATAGATAAAGAAACTCAACAAGCAAGGCTAAACATATTTGCAGAAGATATAACAAGAGTTTACGACCATTTCATTCATAAGAAAGAGTATCTTGCAGAAAAGGATTGGAAAAACTTAACTTACAATCTCAAACTTTCTCTTTACACTCGGTTCCCTGAACTACTAACCAAAGCAAAAACTAAGAGTGAGAAAAAATAATTATGGCAACTGGACTTCCCAAAACTAGCGATGCACGCCTGCACTTTGATATTTATGCCATTCTCGAAGGCTCTCAAGAACTTTATCTCGGTCATGAAGTACAGGTGAATATTAACTTGGTTGAGACAGTAAAACTAACAACCAAAGATGGACTTTCTTTAGAAAAATGCTATATTTCCCCAACAAAACGACGTGGTGTTGAACGACGTAGTTTAATTTGGTCGCCTGTCTGCACTGGTGAATTGTTAGGAGATAAACTTAAGTGTGGCATACCTGAAACCTGCGCTTTACCTACTTGTCCTATTTGCTCAACTTACGGCGGTTTAATAGCAGGTAAAAAAACTTTAATTGGTCGAGTTACACATGGTGGAGGTGTAGCAGTACAGGATATTTATCCCGTAGATAAACAACGAGCGATGCATCCAGCAATTATTTCCAATAATTTATCTAAAAAGGAAGAAAAACCTACTCCCTTTAAACGCCAGTACAACCAACCAGGTATTCTTTATCCAGTAACTAATCACGCATTGAGTATCACAGACGCAGAGTTTGCTTCTATAGCTTATGCTTTTCTAGATTGCTTGCCACGTATAGGTTCTGGAAATCCAAAAGGAATAGCGATCGCAGAAACTTCCGAACAAATGCCTCTTCTAGTTGTGGATAGATACCTCGTTCCCAGAGGAAAGCGTCCGGTGATTTCTCCATCAATTACTAACCCACAAGAGGCTATTGATGATTTTCTTCGCTTTGCTAGAAGTCCAGAAACAAACAGCGATCGAATTCAACTTCCACATTTTGAACGTTGGATAGGAGATGCTGCACTAGAGAAATTACAAGAGTATTCTGCCTTGTTTGTTGACACTGTATTGCAGGCATAATTTATGTACTGTGTCGAACTGAAAATTCAACCTACAGCAGCGATGACCTTTCGCGTTTTGCCTGGGTCAATTCTTAACATCGCTACTTATCCCTTCGTTCCTCCAACAACTTTATCTGGCTTCTTGCGACGGCTAGGCATGATGTCTGTTGGGTTGGAAATTCCAGAAACTCGCATTAACAGCGATAATCCGCCAGTTTATGCCTTACCTCCGCATTATTTAGCTTTAGGCGCGTATCCAGCCAAAGGAACGTGGAGTGCCGTTCATCGTACCTATCGCAAAGGGATGCGAGAGTTTAACCATGATGCCTTTTCTAGAATTTATCAAGATGGCGAAAAAGCGAATTTTCAGTTGCATACTTGGGAATATTTTATAGCTGAAAAACTGACTGGTTATGTATTAGCTGATTCTCGAAATGGATTAGAGTATTTTCAAGAATTAGTAGGTTACGGCTGTAAGCTTGGTAAAGAAGGATTTGCGATTGTCTCAGAAGTTTCAGAAATCGTGAATTTATATCAAGAAACCGCTGCTAAATATCCTTCAACAATTGTACCAATGGAAGCTCTGTTACAAAGTCAGCAGTTTGTAAGCGGGTGCGATATTTACAACATGTATCGTTACAAATGGGCAAGGGATACAAGTTATCAATCAGAACAAGAAGGTTTTTTAGATAATCGAGTAACCAAAATTGAAGGATTTATTCCTTTTGTTACCGCCTATTTTACAGAAGACACAGGAAATCCTCCGACTCTGGAATATTTCACAGATGGAAATGAAATTAATATTCCTGTTTCGCTGGTTAACTTGCTGAGAGGTGAAGCATATGTCTAAAGCACATCGTCAATATTCATTTAAGTTTGGTCGAGTATTCTTTCCTGGTGAAGCACAGCCAATTCCTAGCGAAATTCGTTTTCAACCTCTGGGAAATCATGTTGGTAATGTGATGGCTTTAGTTAAGAAATGGAGCAAAAGAGATTTTCCATCAGAGTCTTCTTTTGCAAGAGTTTTAGAAGCAGCAAAGATTCACGATATAGGTAAACCTCAAAGATTTGAGATTCAAGCGAAAATTACGAAAATGAGTAAATTTAAGGAGTATACTTACTCATTTAGAGGACATCGTTACTTAGCTAAATGTGACAAAGATGCTTGGGCAGAAGCTTTAGCAATCGGGCATCATGATTTTTCGGTAGAAGATATATGCAGTCAAGCATACAAACTAAAAAAAGAACAAAAATATGCTGATATTTTGACTAAAGAACCGCTAGCTTACGCCCGCGAACTATATATTCTGGAAATGTGCGATCAGATAGAAGCTGAGTTAGCCTGTAGAGTTTTTGGCGATGGAAACCAGGCAGATTCTCGCGCCTTTATGGACTTTACAATTGCACCAGATGAATTAGACGACACAAAATATTTTATCGAGCCTTGGATCTTTGAAGATTTACAACCTATAGAACTAACTTTCAAGTCTTGGGTCATGCAGTCTAATGAAATTGATAAAGATGGAGAATTAAAAAAATGTATTCAAGATGGTAGAGAAGAAGCTATTGGTAAAATACTAGATCGTATAGTAAAAACCTGGTGGCAATTTCATCAAGGTAACTCACAAGAATCAATTACTAAAACAATAACTATTCAGCCTTATAACTCTAGCATTCAAGCTAAAATTTGGACGGTAGAAGACTTTTATCAAAAGTTGGGAGGTTTTCAGCCTAACCCAATGCAAAAGGAAATGTTTGAAAAAATATATAATTCTCATGAAGACCAACATCCTGCCATTTTATTGAAGTCTTCTACTGGTTCGGGGAAATTCGAGTCAATTCTATTTCCAGCCCTAGCATCAAGTTATCGTTTAATTTTACCTCTGCCCGCTCGTAGTTTATTGGAAGACCAAAAACAAAGAACTGAAGACTATCTAAAAAAATTTTCTAAACTACATCCAAATAGAGAATTTTCTTTAGTTGTAGATACAGGAGCGCAAATGTATCGCCAAATCTACAAAAATGGAGAAGAAAGAAAATTTCGTACATCCAATTCTAGACGACATTTATACAAGGGTGATGTTATTCTCACGACTATAGATAAATTCCTTTATCGCTACTTTGCTTTTGGAGATAAGCAAAAGTCATTCATTTTTCCTTTGAGAATTAATCAAGAGAAGACACTTATCTGTTTTGATGAAGCTCATAGTTATGATGAAATTTCATTTACAAACTTTAACAGTTTAGTGAAATCGTTATATGAAGCTGGACGTTCTATTATGCTTATGACAGCTACAATGCCAAGCGAGTATTTAAAACGTTTTGATTATCTAGAACAAATAGATTATATTGAAGATTCGGAAAAATACCATGCACTCCAAGAATTTCAAGAACAAACATTAAAACAGGATTATCCCAACAAAAAAAGCTTTGAATGGATTAATAGTATTAAACGAGATTCAGAACATCCAGAAGCTTATCAAAATGAATATACTCAAATCATCCTTAGAGAATGGCAGACTGAATCTCAACAAAAACTAATTGTAGTTGTTGAAAGGGTTCAAGATGCAGTCGAGATTTATCAGAAAGTAAAAAGTGACTTAAATTTTAGCGATCGCTCGTCAGAACGATTTTTATTTCTCTATCATGGTAGAATTGCCGACCAACTGCGACCAAATATTTATGCTGAAATTCAAAAACGAGATTCCAGTAATCAACCTTATCTTCTGATTACAACTAGTGCTATAGAAGTTGGTTGCGATCTAAATGCTAAAGTACTGATTTCTGAAATTTGTCCTCCAGAAAACTTAATTCAACGCGCGGGAAGATGCAACCGCAAAGGTAATATACATAATGCTAAAGTGATAGCGATCGGTAATTCAATTCCTGAATTCTCCAATAGCTTAGATGAAAATGGCTGGCAAATCTACCAAAAAACTCTAGAATCATTATCAGAGTTTAATGCTCAAAAAATTAGTGAATGTATCTCTGTTTCTGAACAAGTTGATGATTATCGAGTCATCGAACTATTTTCCATGCTGCATGATTATGTTTATGAGGCAGATTTAACTTGTAAACATGCCCATGAAAAAGGATTGATTGTTACTCGTAGTTGGACACCTTCGGCAACATTGATTTATAAAGATGGCTGTGAAAATCCACATAAAATAACTGTACCTGTCGATCGCCTAATAAAGAATGATGAGAACGATTTTGCTAATACTTATGTATTGGAGCGTTATTACGATCGAGAAACTACACGCTTTGATGAAAGAGAATTAGGCTGGGGTTGTGCTTATTCTAAGGATATAGTAATTGAAATTCACAAAAATCAGGAAGGTGCTGAAATATATGATGGAAAGCGTGAATACTCATATAATCCAGAATTAGGATTTGTGGAATTGCCAGGTATTTTTATTAAACTCAGATCGACGAATTGTGATGAAAAATTACTTTGCAAACACACCGATCGCAAGTCAGCAATTATTACATATACAAAAGCATTGAAAACAAAGTCAGATTAGATTTAATATCATGCCTCACAGCCTCGTCCTCAACCTGATTCCGCAATCTCCTATCTACCCTGAATTTCTGACTGGCAGGCACCTCCACGCCTTATTCCTCACCCTCATTAGTTCTGTCGATAAAACCTTGGGAAACTACCTGCATCAATCCAATGCAGATAAAGCTTTCACCCTCTCACCCCTGCAAATACAACGACAGCACAAACATCACCATACCTTACAATTTGGTCATCAAAAACCCATTCCCGCAGGTACTCCCTGCTGGTGGCGTATTTCCCTACTCGATGACACTCTATTTAGCAAATTAACCCCACTGTGGCTGAATCTTAACCCAAAACACCCTTGGCATTTAGGTTCCGCAGACTTGTATATTACCAGTATTCTCGGTACTCCCCAATCGATGCAACCTTGGGCAAATGCTTGCACCTATACCCAACTATACGAACAAGCTAGCGATCGCGATCGCACTCTTAGCTTCACTCTTACTACGCCTGTATCCTTTCGTCAAGGTGAATACGATACGATTCTTCCCGTCAAAGAATGCGTTTTCAACAGTCTTTTAGGACGTTGGCATAAATATAGTGGAATTGAATTTACTAATATCTCCTTTGACTCAATTTATCCAAGTTTTGTCAATATTCAAACGGAAGTAATTAGCAATTATAATAGTAAGTTTATTGGCTGTATTGGTGAAATTAGCTATCGCATTCTTGGAGATGTCGAACCAATAGTAATTAAGCAAATTAACGCTTTAGCTGACTTTGCTTTATATACGGGTGTAGGACGTAAAACAACAATGGGTATGGGCATGGTACGCCGTCTGTCAACAATTGATTCGCGTTCTTCAAATATGAAAAATCATGGACGATCTTGATTACATTCCTATCGCTGCATTAAATCAATATGCCTACTGTCCGCACCGCTGCTGGCGAATGTTTTGTGTAGGGGAATTTATCGATAACCAATACACAATTGAAGGAACGAGTTTACACGATCGCGTTCATACGTTAGGAGAAGGAAGTCGAGAAGAAACTCGGCAAATTCGAGCAATTTGGCTGAAGTCCGAACGATACAAATTAATTGGAAAGGCTGATTTAATTGAAGTAGAAAACGGTCAATGGTATCCAGTGGAATACAAGCGAGGACGTAAAGGAGAATGGGATAACGACGAACTACAAGTTTGCGCCCAAGCTTTGTGTTTAGAAGAAATGACTGGACAATGTATTAGTAATGGCTATATTTACTATGCTCATTCGCACCAACGTCAACTAGTAGAAATTACTAACCAATTGCGTCAAAGTGCGATCGCAACTATTCAAGCCGTTCAAACATTGCTAATGACAGGAGAGATACCAAAGGCTATTAAAACAAAACGCTGTGATGGATGTAGCTTATTTTCACGCTGCTTGCCTGGTGCTGTAGATAAGATCGGACGCTATCAAGAAGCCAAGTAAGTTTAGTTGTATTGATGTAACTTATCGACTACAAATGCAATTATGGGTACGGTTTATATCACTCAAGAAGATGCTTTTATTGGCAAAGCAGATGAACGTCTTCATGTCAGATTTGATAAAAAAACAATTTTAGATGTGCCGTTAATTAAAATAGATGGTGTTGTAGTTATGGGACGTGCTACCGTTTCACCAGCGGCGATTTCCGAACTACTCGAACGCCATATACCTCTGACTTTTCTGACAGAAACAGGTCGTTATTTAGGTAGATTGGAGCCAGAAGTTAGTAAAAACATTTTTGTTCGCAAGGCACAATGGCAAGCAGCTGGTGAGTCAGTTCAAGCAATTCATGTAGTTCAAGGTTTTGTGCGCGGTAAGCTAAAAAACTACCGAAATCTACTTATCCGTCGCCAACGGGAATTTCCAGACTTAGATTTATCAGCATATATTACACGTTTAGAGCAGGCGATCGCACCGATTGACACGACTAACAGTATTAACTCGCTGCGCGGTTTGGAGGGTGCTGGTAGTGCGGCTTATTTTAACTGCTTCCATCAACTGATTCGGGCTACAGAATTTACTTTTACCACGCGCAGCCGCCGTCCGCCGACTGACCCAGTTAATTCTTTACTCAGCTTTGGCTATTCATTATTACGGCATGATATTCAAGGGGCGATCGATATTGTTGGGTTCGATCCATATTTAGGATATCTCCACTGCGAACGTTATGGTAGACCAGCGCTAGCATTGGATTTAATGGAAGAGTTTCGTCCCTTGATAGTAGATGCAGTCGTGTTATCTGCCTTGAATAAGCGACTTTTGACACCCGCAGAATTTGTGACGGAACCGTTAAGTCATGCGGTATCTCTGACTGCGGAAGGGCGAAAAACATTCTTGCGCTTATACGCGCAGAAGAAGCAGTCTGAGTTCAAGCACCCAGTTCTAGGACGTAAATGTAGTTACCAAGAAGCATTTGAACTACAAGCACGGTTACTAGCGAAATACTTAATGGGTGAAAGTGAGAAATATCCACCGTTGATTTTGAAGTAGGCGTGAGGGGAGAAAATCACCATGAATGTTGTTATTTCTTACGATATCTCCGAAGATAAGCGCCGTACCAAAATCCATAACGTTCTTAAGTCTTACGGGCAATGGGTGCAGTACAGCGTGTTTGAATGCCAGTTGAGCGATACTCAATATGCTAAATTACGTTGGCGTTTAAATAAGTTAATTAAGCCGGATACTGATAGTATTCGATTTTATTTTCTATGCGCCTGCTGTTTTGGTAAAGTTGAGCGTATTGGTGGTGAACCAGTTTATGATGACACTATTTTCTTTGCTGAATGCGCGGATGGGTAGGTGTTGGTACAGAGAGTTTGAAAAAAATGCTGGCGATCGGCGCGATACAGTAGTTTACAGGAATAATAGCTGATGACCCACCGCGCTCCTTGCTACGTCTAGGTTTTCACAATTTGTACCTTGCATGAACCAGCTTTTGTGATGCTATTATTGCTTTATCCGCGCTCTCGAACCTTGAAAACTAAATATGGCTTAGTTTTCAGGCTCCCGCCGTTGAAATTTAATTAACGCCCTATTAGGGATTGAAACTGCTGAGGCAACAGCACCTATACTACTCTTCTCCCGTTGAAATTTAATTAACGCCCTATTAGGGATTGAAACATAGCGGAAGCGTGGATCTGCCTCTAATTCTCCGTTGAAATTTAATTAACGCCCTATTAGGGATTGAAACAGGAAACTGCTATCGAGCTGTACGAACGGCTGCTCGTTGAAATTTAATTAACGCCCTATTAGGGATTGAAACCCTCTGAAGTGCGACAAACCACCCAAGAAAACCAAAGGAAGTTGAAATTTAATTAACGCCCTATTAGGGATTGAAACTATACCTATGTGGGCGAGTTTGAGTTCGATCCGAATGTTGAAATTTAATTAACGCCCTATTAGGGATTGAAACTGATTAACGTAGTTGCAACCATCCGCAAACGCCTTCAAGTTGAAATTTAATTAACGCCCTATTAGGGATTGAAACTCCAGTACCTAACTGCGATAATTTGACCGGCAACAGGTTGAAATTTAATTAACGCCCTATTAGGGATTGAAACTTTTATTAGTGTGTGGTGCTGTAAATCTATAAAGGCGTGGAAGAAGTTGAAATTTAATTAACGCCCTATTAGGGATTGAAACATTATTCAACACACTCTGTAATTGCTAGTTCTGCGGTTGAAATTTAATTAACGCCCTATTAGGGATTGAAACAAACCAGGCGAATTAGGGCTAAGACTTGCTGATGGTTGAAATTTAATTAACGCCCTATTAGGGATTGAAACTAGTACTGATACTTTAACCCGAGAATATGACAGCTTTTACCAGTTGAAATTTAATTAACGCCCTATTAGGGATTGAAACAACAAAAAGATTGCGAATAAGATAATTCGCGAAGTTGAAATTTAATTAACGCCCTATTAGGGATTGAAACATTGGTAGGGAGTAGGGGGAGCGATCGCGTTTTAGTTGAAATTTAATTAACGCCCTATTAGGGATTGAAACGCTTTCAGACATTATCGGAGAGCCAGGAAACATGACGTTGAAATTTAATTAACGCCCTATTAGGGATTGAAACAGCTACGGGCAGCGAAAGACGGACTACTAATCGCGTTGAAATTTAATTAACGCCCTATTAGGGATTGAAACTAGGAATTCTCCTAAAACTCCAGATAAGCTAGAAGTTGAAATTTAATTAACGCCCTATTAGGGATTGAAACTGAAACCCAAAAGAATCTCGCACACCTTGAGGAATTTCAGGTTGAAATTTAATTAACGCCCTATTAGGGATTGAAACAAATTCCCACATGGCTAAAACGAGCGAAGGACAGGTTGAAATTTAATTAACGCCCTATTAGGGATTGAAACTTGTTTTGGGTGCTGGAACTGGCGGCTACATTGGTAGTTGAAATTTAATTAACGCCCTATTAGGGATTGAAACATATCCGTGATGCTGCTAATGCTCTTTCTGGTGAGCTGCGTTGAAATTTAATTAACGCCCTATTAGGGATTGAAACGGCTGATATCTGCTAAAGCTCGAACCAGTTTCTTTGTTGAAATTTAATTAACGCCCTATTAGGGATTGAAACAGATTTAATAATATGTATGCAACGTCTTACAAAACAGTTGAAATTTAATTAACGCCCTATTAGGGATTGAAACGAATAGAGGCATAAACTGAAGTAGGAAGAATGCAAAGTTGAAATTTAATTAACGCCCTATTAGGGATTGAAACAGCATTTGAAAGCGGTGGTGGAGATGGAAGGCGATGTTGAAATTTAATTAACGCCCTATTAGGGATTGAAACTCGCTAGCTGCATGCATATAACGTACCTACGAGGGGAGTTGAAATTTAATTAACGCCCTATTAGGGATTGAAACTTGGCGCGATTGACTTCATCGATCGCTCGGTTGGGACTCGGTTGGGTTGAAATTTAATTAACGCCCTATTAGGGATTGAAACGAAATATCTGTCTAAGAAAGCTGCAATTCCTACTAGAGTTGAAATTTAATTAACGCCCTATTAGGGATTGAAACCTTGATGCTGCTGGTAATGTAGTGGCTAATTCTACAGCGTTGAAATTTAATTAACGCCCTATTAGGGATTGAAACAAGCGAAAACCCGTTCAGCAAGGCTATTTAGCCGGTTGAAATTTAATTAACGCCCTATTAGGGATTGAAACGCATTGTAAGAAACTCCTTAGATTTTTTTGAGTAGAAAAGCAATGAGGTTGAAATTTAATTAACGCCCTATTAGGGATTGAAACGCTTATACACTCCCGCGATTGACTCCCCCAGGGCGTTGAAATTTAATTAACGCCCTATTAGGGATTGAAACAAACAGTGAACGGGCGAGACGAAAATGCTGCTAAAGTTGAAATTTAATTAACGCCCTATTAGGGATTGAAACGGGGGAAAAAATATGATCGCAGCGGTCGCGGCGCGAGTTGAAATTTAATTAACGCCCTATTAGGGATTGAAACTCAACGTAGACAATAACTAGAGAGATAAATAATGGCTGGTTGAAATTTAATTAACGCCCTATTAGGGATTGAAACGTTCCCGCCCAAGTTTCAGCACCAAGGATTGAGGTTGAAATTTAATTAACGCCCTATTAGGGATTGAAACCTAAGGACAATACAGCCACTGCTACCGGGAAGTTGAAATTTAATTAACGCCCTATTAGGGATTGAAACAAGGAAATCGCATCATTAAAGGAAATTATTATTAGAGTTGAAATTTAATTAACGCCCTATTAGGGATTGAAACGGTGTGAGTGGAGTTGGAGATAGGGGATTAGCTACTAGGGGTTGAAATTTAATTAACGCCCTATTAGGGATTGAAACTATTTGATTCATTTTTGCAATGTACCCTGCGGTGAAAGTTGAAATTTAATTAACGCCCTATTAGGGATTGAAACCAGATTACGACGGCTGGGAGTGCTGGGTGGTTGACCGTTGAAATTTAATTAACGCCCTATTAGGGATTGAAACTGTTTTTATTGCGGTTATTGTGAATTAGGGCGAGAGTTGAAATTTAATTAACGCCCTATTAGGGATTGAAACAGTTTAGAGCATTAGGTACTAGCAGACAAGAATCGTTTTTGTTGAAATTTAATTAACGCCCTATTAGGGATTGAAACAAGGAAGGTGCTGCTGTTAGCGTCCTGGTGCGTTGAAATTTAATTAACGCCCTATTAGGGATTGAAACTAGGACTTTTTAAAGAAGCCCCCTATACTTGCCTGTTGAAATTTAATTAACGCCCTATTAGGGATTGAAACGTATTCAGCAGTGGGTTCAAGAATTAGAGCCGAGAAGTTGAAATTTAATTAACGCCCTATTAGGGATTGAAACATCGAAAACGTCCCAGGTTTGCTCACCTGTCCCAATGTTGAAATTTAATTAACGCCCTATTAGGGATTGAAACAGTCGTTCCCGCTATCGCGAGATTGCGGCTAATTCTGGTTGAAATTTAATTAACGCCCTATTAGGGATTGAAACATGTGAATTTTGAGCGATCGCGTTGTGTAAATCCAGGTTGAAATTTAATTAACGCCCTATTAGGGATTGAAACGTAGTTCTTGGTGCGATGGGTGTACGAATGGCTATGTTGAAATTTAATTAACGCCCTATTAGGGATTGAAACAAAAGCAGCTAGTTTTTAATTTTGAGATTAACCTTAAGTTGAAATTTAATTAACGCCCTATTAGGGATTGAAACGCGCTTGATAAAGCGGTTAATGCGGATTTCTAAGGGTTGAAATTTAATTAACGCCCTATTAGGGATTGAAACATGACATGATCGAGTCTATGCTTGAATTCGTTGTGTTGAAATTTAATTAACGCCCTATTAGGGATTGAAACAAGAACATAGATAGCAAACCAATGGGAAGTTGAATGTTGAAATTTAATTAACGCCCTATTAGGGATTGAAACGAAATGCGCCAATTGCAAAGAGAGAGAGATAAAGCGGTTGAAATTTAATTAACGCCCTATTAGGGATTGAAACTTAACTGATGGAAGCGACAACGAGAAAAGTCAAGGTAAAAGGTTGAAATTTAATTAACGCCCTATTAGGGATTGAAACTTTGCTAATAGTAGATCTTGGATGTCTACGTCGCCGTTGAAATTTAATTAACACCCTATTAGGGATTGAAATAAGTGATGAGTCAGTGATGAGGCATCAAAGCCTTACAGTAGAGAAATACTGAGTTTGACGAGGCATCAGCTCCTATACTACTTTCCCAACAGGAAAAACAGCTCGCTCGACATCCGAATAGAATGAATGTACAACGTTATCCCGACGTGTAACATGAACATCTTTTCAGCCACAGAAGCGCGAGACAACCTTTACAAGCTAATTGACCAAACAGCAGAATCTCACCAGCCAGTCACAATCAAAGGACAGCACCACAGCGCCGTGCTAGTTTCCCTAGAAGACTGGACTGCCATTCAAGAAACGCTATACCTGATGTCAATTCCAGGGATGAAAGAATCAATCCTGGAAGCCCGTAAAGAGCCAATCGAAGAGAGTGCAACCAAGCTGGAGTGGTAAGCGAGTAGTGAGCAGCGGGTGGCAACTGATTTACTCCAAACAAGCTCAAAAGGACGCTCAAAAACTAGCGTCTGCTGGACTGAAGCCAAAAGCAGAGCAATTGCTAGCAGTGTTTGCAGAGAATCCTTACCAAAACCCCCCACCCTACGAGAAATTGGGGGGGGATTTAGCAGGTTACTATTCCCGACGAATTAATATCCAGCATCGCCTAGTCTATGAAGTGCTAGAGAAACAACGAATCGTGAGAGTTGTGAGAATGTGGACGCATTATGAGTGAGACAGCATGATAA
The DNA here is from genome assembly GCF_000317125.1 of Chroococcidiopsis thermalis PCC 7203. Taxonomy (GTDB): domain Bacteria; phylum Cyanobacteriota; class Cyanobacteriia; order Cyanobacteriales; family Chroococcidiopsidaceae; genus Chroococcidiopsis; species Chroococcidiopsis thermalis. Next base: position 3,356,115 of record NC_019695.1, on the reverse strand, counting down.
CTAGACCAGAAAGTGCAAAACCCCTGGAGCCAATACAGCCGTGCAATCAACTGCGTTGAAATTCAATTAACGCCCTATTAGGGATTGAAACTTGCGATTTCCTACTACTCGATTAATGGCTCGAATAGTTGAAATTCAATTAACGCCCTATTAGGGATTGAAACCGGGTTGCAGATTAGAGAAGAGACTGAGCTGATTGTTGAAATTCAATTAACGCCCTATTAGGGATTGAAACACGATTAATTGCAGATACCAAGATAGCTAGATCGCGTTGAAATTTAATTGCCTCCCTATTAGGGATTGAAACCACAATGAAACCAAAAGAACAGGCTACACCGTGCATGTTGAAATTTAACGATCTCCCTATTAGGAATTGACTTTTTTTTCGGAAGTGTTGGAATAAGATCGCCTGCTGCGCTATGGTTGAAATTTAGTTGTCTCCCATTAGGGATTGAACCTAGTACAGACTGAACCAATGCACTACCGACGATTTGGCAAAACAAATCTCAATCTTTCGGTGTTTTCGTTAGGCACGATGCGTTACTTGGCTTCGGAGGAAAATGCCTATAAAACAATCGATCGCGCAGTTGCACTAGGAATCAATCACATCGAAACAGCTAGAGGCTATGGTGACAGCGAATTATATCTCGGTGCAGCACTCAAAAAAGGTTTGCCTGTCCCCCGTTCCCAACTTTACATCACAACCAAAATTCCCCCTACGACAGATGCAGACTCAATGCATTGTTATATTGATGAATCTTTAGAACGTATTGGACTCGATTACTTAGATTGCTTGGCAATTCACGGAATAAACACTTGGGAACATCTCGATCTCGTACAACAACCAAATGGTTGTATGCAAGCAGTACGGGAAGCTGTTGCTGATGGACGGGTAAGACACGTTGGTTTTTCCACTCACGCATCTTTAGATGTAATACTAGCAGCGATCGCGACCGATCTATTTGAATTTGTCAACCTACATTATTACTACTTTTTTCAACGTCATGCCCCAGCAATAGAACTCGCCCATACTAAAGATATGGGTGTATTTATTATCTCTCCTGCGGATAAGGGAGGACTCTTATACACTCCACCAGAGAAGCTTAAAGACTTGTGCCAGCCTTTTTCCCCATTAGAACTCAATTATCGCTTTTTACTAAGCGATCGCCGTATTACTACCCTCAGCATCGGTGCAGCCACCCCAGAAGAGTTAAACGTCCCTTTACAAGTCGCTGACTGTGACACACCTCTAACTGATGCAGAAATTAAAGTATTACAGCGCTTAGAAACTCATGCTGCTACAACTTTAGCGAGCGATCGCTGTAGTCAATGCTACAAATGTTTGCCTTGCCCTGAAAAAATTAATATTCCCGAAGTTTTGCGCCTGCGAAATCTGACTATTGCATACAATATGCAGGAGTACGGCAAATATCGTTATCAAATGTTTGAAAATGCTGGACACTGGTTTCCTGGCATGAAAGCAAATAAATGTACTCAGTGTGGTGATTGTCTACCGCGCTGTCCCGAACAATTAGATATTCCGCAATTATTATCTGATACTCACGATCGCTTGAATGGATCTCCTAGACGTAGGTTATGGGGATGATTAGTAATTGGTAATTGGTAATTTTATGAAAGTTTTTTCCCAAAATGAATGGCGATCGCTACAAGAACCGCAATTTTGGTTAATGGCGATCGCGAGTGGTATAGCGACTATTCATGCAAGTTTAATTTGGCGGAGTAATGCCGATTCAAATCAATTTATTCTCAGTCTTCTTTGTTGGTTGGCTGTGGCAATTTTAATATGGGAAAAGCGCCACAAATTAATTTTACAAAGCGATATTGTTTCTAGCTTCCTCGGCTTTAGTCTTCTAGGCTTTGTTCTCCTCAGAAGTCTATGGATGACTAGTTTCGACAATTTATTTCATTTTATTCCCTTTATCGCTGCTATAGGATTGGTTTTACTTGCTTCTGGAGCCAACAAATTACATCAATATTGGCAAGAGATAATCATTATCTTTGCTTTTTCGATTCCTGTAGAGTTGCTCATTAATCGAATTGGAATTCTCGCTCTATACACGGCAAATTTTGCCTCTTTGATTTTGACTTATCTAGGAGTAGAGTTTTATCGCGAGGGAGTCAATATTATTTTGGCTAATGGCAAAGCTGTAGAGGTAGCTGCTGGTTGTTCTGGTTGGGAAAGTATATTTCCTTTATTAAAACTATCTGTATTATTTTTAGTCATGTTTCCGACAAAAACAATGCAAAAAATCCTCGTTCCTTTAGCCGCAGTTGCGATCGCTTTTGTTGTCAATGGAGTACGAGTCGCTATTCTAGCCATTTTACACGCTTACACAGCCGAAGCTACATTTAAATACTGGCACATCGGTACGGGTTCGCAAGTTTTTTTTCTAACTTCTACTTTATTATTTGGAGGATTCTGTTATTTAACTAGTAAAAGATTACCTTCCGAACATTCAGACAAGAGAGAACTTTCTGAACTATGAAGTTTTGGCAACGCTTGCGAACACCGCTATTAATTTTCACATTTGTCAATGTATTGTTTGTATCTAGTCGAGTGTTACTCGATTCAAACATTGGTAAGCGAAAAGTTACCCCTTTTACATTTCCTGCTACAGTTCCTCTTCCACAGTGGCAGCAAGTCGCAAGTCAACCGCTACCAGATCGAATTGTAGAACAAGAACCATATGGTAAGGTAGCATTTCCAGGTAGACGCTATCAATACAAGCAAAACGACTTGTTACTCGATGTTGATGCGCGCTATGAATTAAATACTGTAGGAGATGGACAACAAGCGATCGCAGACAATCTTAATCTATCATTTCCAACCAATCAATCTCCACTGCAAATTCGCCACAATCCACAATTAGGTTATTACGCAGTTTTCGTACACCAACAAAGAGCATATTTAAATGCATGTATTAATTCTCGTGGTGGTAGTACGTTCACTCCTTCCCAATTTGACGCAAATCGCTTGCGCTATGATTTTCAATTTCCACGAATTGCATTATGGTTGTTGGGAAGACAAGAATTAAGAGATAACCGTTGCATTTGGACTCATTTATCTTTACCTTTAAAACAGCCTACGTCCGAAGCTTACTCTACCTTAGAACAGGCTTGGTTTTCTTCATATAAGTGGTGGAGTTCTCGCTTTCCTCCAATTTAACAATTATTAGTAAAGAGTGACTAGTGGTTGGTGTCTAGTGACTAGAATTGCTCCCCTTGTCCCCCTTGTCTCCCTTGTCTCCCTTGTCCCCCTTGTCCCCCTTGTCTTCCCCCTCTCCTTTGTCTCAAAGAAAACAGTACAACAGGTCATCCATCTTGTGGCACAATCGCACAGTTATCTCGAACCATTATTTCGTTTAGCAGGCTATACTTTATTATCTTTATTTTTATTAGATCTGCTAGCAATTCTGATTCCTTTCAATTTTACTAATCCCGTGTGGGAGTTTCAGCTAGCAAATCAACTTGTAGAACGCGCACCCGTACCAATTTTAGGTCTGATTTTTGTTTTAATTGGAGAATCTCAATTCCGGTTCTTTAAATTTTTATCCTGGCTCAGTTTATTAGGAGGAATTTTATATTTTTTGCTCTTACCATTAGCGATTAGCGCTATTGTCAGAATTGACCAACAAAGTTCAACTCAAATTGCCACAAGATCGGCACAAATTCAGCAATTAAAAGAACAGATAAATAAAGCCCAAACATCAGCAGACATAGCAGCAATTTTAAGCCGCATTAATCCTCAAGCGACTCCGCCAGAAATAGGAAATCCAGAGGTAGTTAAACAACAATTGCTGGCTAGCTTATCTCAGAACGAGCGATCGCTTCAAGCCCAAGCAGCTAGCCGCGAAAATAATCTTGGAACGCAAATCAAAAATACAATCAAAATATCTTTAGGAGCGCTCATCTCTGGAACTTTCTTTCTAGTTATTTGGCAGAAAACCCGCAAAATCGTCAACCAAAGTCAATTTGGATCGTAGGTGCAGAATCAGAGAGCAGGGAGCAGTGACCAGTGACCAGTGACCAGTGACCAGTGACCAGTGACCAGTTAACAATCCACTACACCCCACACCCCACAACACACCGACCTCCCACACGGCGCTGGCTCCCCTACACCCGCATCAACACCCACCACTTTCTTACCAATTACCAACTACCAACTACCATCACTGCTAACTTCTAGCTTCCCACTCACTTTTTCCAATCATAAATTTCCTTGCCACTAAGCAGAAATTATGTTAATAAAGTCGAGATACAAGTTAAAGTAGCAGCCAGCAGCAAGGGTGATGAATTCATTCTGGAAATCGTCAGGAATATTACTGGGAATAAGCTTGGGGGCGATCGCGCCATTGCCAAACTCAAACTCAACGTTACAAATAGTTACGGCTCAGCCTTCTCAAGCTCTGCTAGAACTGGGTTTAACGCGAGCGACAATTGACCAAAACGATCGCGCGATCGCGCCAAATACTGCATCTCAAGACACTGTTCAAGACACTGTGACAACTCCCAGTCTGTGGTGGGCAAAAGAGCAGTTTGGTGGAGATTTGCTGAGTCATTGGCTGGCTTATCCCGCTCAACAAAATGGCGATTCAGGACGCATCGACTTGCAAGTAAAACGGCAAAATTGGAATTCTTTAGACTATATTCAACAATACGAGTTCGTGCATCATTTTGGTACTGATGCTATGGATCGCGGCTATAATTTGAGAGTTTTCAACGAGCAAAAGCAACTTCTAGCCACTTACACTTGTGACTTCACTGCTATTCCGACTCAATGTCAGATCGATCTTGATGCCAACAGCAAATCGATGATTCGTGGCGGAAGTCAGTTTGGGATGATGCGGTAATTGGTAGTTGGTAATGGGTAATTGGTAGTTGGTGAAAGGCGCTCTTGCGCTCTTGCGAGAGGTTTCTTTGCGACTCTCCCTCAGCAACCTTGCGCTCCCGATCGCTCCCTCAGCTCTCTTCCCCCTGCTCCCTATCTGGTAAAACGCATAATTTCTCGCCCTAAAGTTAGCAACCCTGTCACGCCTAAAGAGACAAAAAAGACGTAAGGATACCAGTATTGGTGAATTTGTTGCTGGCGGGTAAGTTGAGGATGCAGGGTGTAAATAAACAAGGTTAGTAAAGCGATCGCCAGTGCGCCAAAACCAACAAAACTCAAGCCAACTAAGATTCTGGCTGGCTGTAACTCCACATCGCTAATCGCATCGAGATCGATTTCTGCTAACACGCTTAACGAGTCTTCCGCAACCTCTGAAGCCGATTCGATTTTAGCTGCTAATGGCTGCGATACAACTGGGACGATCGCGGCTACAGCTTGACGGCGGATTAATCCTTCCGTATCTCGTAATATTTCTAAAGGTTTGCGATCGGTAATTTCAATCGATTCGCGATCGCTGACTTGATACCTGACTTTCCGTCTAATAGGCTGGTATTTCGGCTCGAAGTCCATAAGACACGCTGAAAACTAAGCTGAAAAAAATAGAGACGTAACATGGCACGTCTCTACACTTTAGCTTTTAGGCAGTGTTTTTTTGTAATTCCTCTAACCGTGCTAGAACTTCCGTGCTGTGAATGGCAGGATTTACCTTCACAAAAGTTTCGCGTAAAATCCCATCTGGGTCGATGAGAAAACTATGACGCATCGAAACAACACCAATCCACGAACCGTATGCTTTACTCACTTCCCCTGTGGTATCAGCAAGCAAAGGGAATTTTAACCCTTCTGAATCGCAGAATTCAGCATGGGAATCGATAGAATCAGCACTCACGCCAATAATCTGAGCATTTTTGTCGATGTATTTGGGTAAGTCTTGCTGAAACCGCTTGGCTTCTAGGGTACAGCCTGCTGTAAAGTCCTTGGGATAAAAATAAAGTACGACCCACTGACCGCGCAAGTCGGAAAGGGAAACTTCTCCATCTCCCGTATTGGTAGGTAGGGTAAATTGCGGTGCGGGTTGGTTCACTGGTGGTAGTTTACCCCCAAGCGCTAAGGCTGGGGTAGCAAAATGACACCAAACCAAAATAGACAAGCAACACGCAAAAACAGAAGTTAAAAAAGTACGACGAGATATCATGATGTCAACTGCAAGTCAGTTAACATAAGTTTACATTAGTCATCGCTGCGATCGGAATCCGCAGGTAAAGATGGTTCTACGTGAGATGCAGGTGGTGATTCTGCTTCTGATGTGATGCTCTCAATATATTGACTATCGAGCAGAAAAGTACCGCGATCGAACCGGACGACCCAATATCCCCCAGGACGGCGATCCGTAACTATCCCTTCTTCCCGCAGACGAATTGTATCGGGAGGACGCAGCATCGGCATCGGCTCGGCGGTTTTAATGTAAGGTGGCAAGGCGATAACTCGGACCGTTTCGCCTATGGTGAATTCTTTTGTCATTGGTAATTGGTAATTGGTAATTGGTAATTGGTAATTGGTCGTTGGTCGTGAGTCACTAGTTATTCACAAATGACAAATGACGGATGACTAATGACTATAGGCACTCATATTTGATTTCTGAAATATGCGTAAGTGCGTTACGCGACGCGATTGCACACCCTACTGTACTAATAACCAACCATCATTACCCATTACCTATTACCAAATCCATTATGGAACTTGCCAGATTTTTTGATGATAGTCTACCGCATTAGCGTAAGGATCTACAGGCGGGTGGTGATGGTCGTGGTGGTGATGATGGTGATGGTCGTGGCTATGAGAATGCGTGTCACCTGCTACAGATGCTAGGCGGAATTTGCACATCTCGCAATTCATCTGGACTTGACCTAAATGGGTTTCGATTTCTCTCTCTCTGAGAATGCTAAATAGGAGCGGATGCAGTCCTATTTCTGGCAAACAAGCGATTTCAATTTGGGGATATTTTTGTTGCTGTTGAGCTGCGACATCAAAAATCTTTTTAACTAGCGTACCCGTAAAGAGAAAGTGAGGTAAAACAACAATCCGTTTTGGCTGATAGAGTAAAGCACGTTGGAACCCTGCTTCTAAGCGCGGGTGCGTGATGCCGATAAAGCAGGTTTCTACAGTAGCATAGCCGCTACCTTCCCAGAGAATACGGGCGAGCTTGCAAGCGTCGCCATTAGCATCAGGATCGCTAGAACCGCGACCGACAAATAATAATACAGTGTCTGCACGCTGAATTTGAGGATGGTCTATTTCTGCTAGACGCGATCGCCACAAATCGAGAATTCCGGGCGTAATCCCAAAATGCCGTCCGTAGTAAAATTTGAGCTGCGGATGTCTGGCTCTAGCGCGATCGAGTTCGTTAGTTACATCAAATTTGTTATGCCGTGCGGCAAACAGCAAAATTGGCAGCACGGAAATTTCCGTAAAACCCTTCTCGATGCATCGATCTACCCCTTCCTGAATTGTTGGTTCCGTCAGTTCCAGAAAGCAGGGTAGAACTGGTCTAGAGGTATCTAAAGCTTGGTATGCAGAGGCAAAATCTAGCAAGCTCTGCCGTCCAGCTTCATCTCTAGTTCCATGACCGATCAGTAATAGAGGACGCTGTAGCGGCAGAGGTGGTAATTGCAAAGAAATATCTTCCAACGGAGTTAAATGGCGATCGCTAAGCATTGAGATTTTAGCTCCTTTCCCGTGCGACGCAGGAAATAGCGTGAGCGGATAACAGCACAGGCATTCTGGCTTACTATTCGTCATCGTTCATCAGTCATTTATCATTTGCAGTTAGAGCAACAAATGACAAGTGACAAATGACAAGCGACAAAATCATTTACAGCTGCGGCACAGCCTCGGACTTACACCGATGTTTCCCTATGCTATTACAGTTCACTTGTGCCTAGATATCTTAACTGATTTGACCTACAACAAAAATACTGGGGGAGGGGGTATCAGTGACCAGTGACCAGTGACCAGTGACCAGTGACCAGTGACCAGTTATCAGGGAGCAGGGAGTCGTGCGTGGTGCGTAGCAAGAGGTTTATTAATTCCGAATTCCGAATTCCGAATTCCGAATTTCTTAGCGATCGCCTCTTTGTCCCTTCCAGCCTCGTTCTTGTCTCATTTGCTGTAGTTGTTGTTGCTGTTGTGGGGTTAATACTGCATCAAACTGAGATTTGGCAGATTGACGAATTTGTTGCATTTTGGTTTTCTGCTCTGGAGTTAGGTTGAGAGAAGCTAACGCTTCGCGACGGCGTTGTCTGCTTTCTCTAACGGTTTTGAGTTGTTCCCGCTGTGCTGGTGTCATAACTGCTTCGATTTGGGTGCGGGTATTGCGACGGATTTCGGCAATTTTATCTCTTTGTTCCTGAGTTAGCCCCAGTTTTTCAAGTCGAGGTGGAATTTTATCTTGAGCTTGGGCTATTTGCAATCCTGGTGCAACGGGTTCAGCTTGAGCTGCTAGCGGTACGGTGGCAATACTCAAGGCGATCGCGCTGGCTAATAAAGGGATAAGTTTAAATTGCATGGTAGCGTTCTCTGGCGTTTCTAAGATTTGATATCACCATCATAAAAATCGAAAAACCGCGATCGCCTGTGGAGAAAGTAACGAATTTAACTATTACTTTAGTCATGATGGTCATTGGTCACTGGTCACTGGTCACTGGTCACTGACCACTGGGTGCAGTCCTGCGGTAGTCTAGATCGAGTGACTCAGATTTAAGCTATAAATGCTGCTTTAGTATGTCCTCTAACGCCTCACCCACGGTTTCCAGCCCTACCCGCACAATTCGCATCGGTTCGCGCAAGAGCCAATTGGCTTTAGTTCAAACTTATTGGGTGCAAGAACAACTGCAAAAAGCTTTTCCAGATCGCACTTTTGAAGTCCACACCATGTCTACTCAAGGGGATAAAATTCTCGACGTTGCCCTTGCCAAGATTGGTGATAAAGGGTTATTTACTAAAGAGTTAGAAGTGGGGATGCTCAATCAGGAAATTGATTTTGCCGTACATTCCCTGAAAGACTTGCCGACTCGCTTACCGGAAGGGTTGATGTTGGGAGCGGTCACAGAAAGAGAAAATCCGGCAGATGCTTTAGTATTACATTCTAAGTATAAAGATAAACAATTCGATACATTGCCAGAAGGAGCCGTCATCGGGACTTCCTCTTTACGCAGACTGGCACAACTACGCTATCACTTCCCCCACCTAGCATTTAAAGATGTGCGTGGTAACGTAATTACACGCCTGCAAAAACTCGATGCTGGAGAATATGATGCCCTAGTATTGGCAGTAGCGGGACTACAAAGACTAGGATTAGGCGATCGCGTCGATCGGGTCATTCCAGCAGAAATCTCCTTGCACGCTGTCGGACAGGGCGCTTTGGGAATAGAATGTCGTGAGGGTGACGAAGAAGTCTTATCTCTAATTAAGGCGATCGAAGACGTACCCACACGCGATCGCGCTCTTGCCGAACGTGCCTTTTTGCGGGAATTAGAAGGTGGCTGTCAAGTGCCTATTGGCGTTAACACTAGCCTTGAGGGAGATGTGCTAACTCTCACGGGTATGGTAGCTAGTTTAGACGGGCAAAGATTGGTTAAAGATACCGTAACTGGTGCGCCTACAGAGGCAGAAAAGCTTGGCATCGAATTAGCCCAACGCCTTCGTCAACAAGGAGCGCAAGAGATACTAGCCGAAATCTTCGCGCAAATTCAACGCGGACAGGTATTGTAGAGACGTTACGTATAGAGACGTTACATGTAACGTCTCTATACAGAGCGACCTTTACCAATCTACTCACCACTCACTACTCACTAAACATGCGAATTTTGTTTGTTGCCGCAGAAGCAGCGCCAGTCGCCAAAGTTGGCGGAATGGGCGATGTCGTCGGAGCGTTACCGAAAATTCTTAGAGAAATGGGGCATGACGTGCGAATTTTTCTGCCCTATTATGGCTTTCTACCAGACAAAATGGAGATTCCCCAAGATCCAATCTGGTCTGGAGCTGCCATGTTTCAGGATTTTAAGGTTTACGAAGCCGTGCTGCCTGGAACTGATGTTCCCTTGTATTTATTCGGGCATCCGGCATTTGCACCCCGTCGCATTTATTCTGGGGAAGACGAACACTGGCGTTTCACTTTGTTTGCTAACGGCGCAGCAGAATTTTGCTGGAACTATTGGAAACCCGATATTGTCCACTGTCACGATTGGCATACAGGGATGATTCCCGTTTGGATGCACCAATCGCCTGATATTACCAGCGTATTTACGATTCATAACTTGGCTTATCAAGGTCCCTGGCGCTGGTATTTAGAGAAGATTACGTGGTGTCCTTGGTACATGCAAGGACATAATACAATGGCAGCGGCGGTGCAATTTGCCGATCGCGTGAATACAGTTTCTCCAACTTATGCCAAACAGATTCAAACGGCAGCTTATGGCGAAACTCTTGAAGGTTTAATGTCTTTTATTAGCGGTAAATTATGGGGTATTGTTAATGGAATTGACGTTGATGTTTACAACCCAGAAAACGATAAATATATTGCTAAATCTTTTACAACTGAAACGCTAGAACAGCGGAAGCCAAATAAAGTTGCCATTCAAGAAGAAGTGGGGTTAGAGGTAAACTCCAAAGCCTTTTTAGTGGGAATGGTGACGCGGCTGGTAGAACAGAAAGGCATCGATTTGGCAATCCAAATTTTAGATCGATTTCTCTCGTATACCGATGCCCAAATTATTATTTTAGGCACGGGCGATCGCTACTACGAAACTCAATTATGGCAGATGGCATCGCGTTTTCCCGGGCGGATGGCAACGTATTTACTCTACAATGATGCCCTTGCCCGTCGTATTTATGCTGGTAGCGATGCCTTCTTGATGCCAAGTCGATTTGAACCCTGCGGTATCAGTCAAATGATGGCGTTGCGTTATGGTTGCGTGCCGATTGTGCGTCGTACTGGCGGCTTAGTTGATACCGTAAGTCCCCACGATCCTGAAAATAATGTCGGTACGGGTTATTGTTTCGATCGCTACGAACCCTTAGACCTTTATACCTGTATGGTACGTGCGTGGGAAGGATTTCACTACAAACCCAACTGGCAAAATTTACAACAACGGGGAATGCAACAAGACTTTAGTTGGTATCAGTCGGCAAAAGAATACGTGAAAATGTATAACTCCATGTACGGCACTACTGAGGAAGTAGAAACACCTCAACCGCAAACAGAAGAATTAATTCCCAAATAATTGATTGGAATAAACATCCATTGTAGGGTCGGGTTCACTAGAAATATTTCCTCACAGCTCACAATCTCAATAAACCCGCCCCGTCGATGTCATGTATTAATCGATCCATCCTGACCAAAATAGTAAAAGCGTCAGCGATCGCAGGTGATATGTTTACGTAGATCGGTGGTGGGCATTGCCCACCCTACTATAAAAGCTATTACCAACTACCAACCACCTACTACCTACTACCTACTCTTCCTTCTCTGGCTTTACCCCTCTACCTTCCATCGGAGTAACTAACACTTTATCTACTCGATTACCATCCATATCCATCACTTCAAACTGCAATAATTCCCATGCAAAACTATCTGTAGCAGCAGGAATGCGACCGAGATGAGTAATCACAAAACCGCCTAAAGTTTGATAACTACCTCTATGTTCTTTGGGAATTCCTTCAATATCAAAAATTTCAAAAAATTCATCTACAGGTAACATCCCATCCAACAACCAAGAACCATCTTCCCGTTGCACTGCCATTGGTTCTTCTAAGTCACCTGCATTGGGGACATCACCGACAATTTCCACCATGATGTCATTCAGCGTCACCAATCCTTGAATCACGCCGTATTCGTCTACCACCAATGCCATGTGAATGCCCGTTTGCTTAAATAATTCTAAGATTTTTAATCCCCTAGTACTTTCGGGAACAAATATGGGTTGTCGCAACGATACGGTAAGGTCGAGGGCTTGACCGGACAAACAACGCTCTAACATATCGGTAACGTGACTAATTCCCAGAACGTTATCTAAACCCTCCTGACAAACTGGAAAGCGGGAATGACAGCTATCGAGAATTTTTTGGCGATTTTCTTCAGGGGTGTCCTCCAAGTCCAGCCAAACAATATCAGGACGTGGTGTCATCAAAGCACTAACGGGGCGATCGCCTAACCGAAATACCCGTTCTACCATATCCTGTTCGGCAGCCTCAAACGTCCCCGCTTCCGTACCCTGCTCGATTAAAACGCGAATTTCTTCTTCTGTCACTTGCGGATCTGTCGAAGGTCTAATCCCCAATAGCCGCACGACAAGATCGGTTGAGGCACTGAGCAAATAAACTATAGGAGCAGCAAGCCTTGCCAAAAACCGCAACGGCATGGCAACAACAGTTGCAATCTTTTCTGGGTAATTGAGCGCTAATTGTTTGGGTACGAGTTCCCCAATAATTAGCGTTAAATAAGTAACGAGTAAAACAGCACTCACAGAGGCGATCGCGCTGTTGTATGCCGCAAGTCCAGGTACTAAACTCACAAGTGGAGCCAGCCTAGTTGCTACAGCCGATTCTGCAAAAGCACCAGATAAAATTGCTAGTAGCGTAATGCCAATTTGCACGCTAGCTAGAAACTGATTGGGAGCATTCGCCAGGTCTAGAGCTACACGAGCTTTTTTATCCCCCTGGTTAGCCAGACTTTGTAGCCTTACCTTCCTTGCCGAGACGATCGCGAGTTCCGACATCACAAAGATGCCATTGGCAAATATCAGTAGGAGAATCGTCAGAACTTCAAGAGAAATGGAGGACATTAGTTTTAATTGTTGCTGCTACTCTGGGCAAGCGGTGCTGAATGTTGGCTACCTATTATCCAGTATCGGAGATCTTTTCATCTCCAGTTTCTCGCTTCCAGGTCATGATGCAACAATTTTTCATAGAATCTCAATTGGATGGAGGAGTAGTATAAGTAACTATACTTAGTTAGGGAGCAGGCGGAAGAGAGAGTCGCCCAGCTGTAGGGCGTAGACGCGAAGCGGCTTCTCGAAGAATAGCCCTTCTCGGAGAATGGGGGCTGAGGGAGAGTCGCGGAGCAACTACCAACTACCAACTACCAACTACCAACTACCAACTACCGATTACCCTTCCCCCTATTGTGGTTGAGAATTTTAGAATGGAGAAATAGCATCTATCCCGTTGCAACTTTCCGTCTGCTGTAGCTAATAACTTATGGCTTTTTCTTCTATCGTGCGTGCCTTAGGGCGATCGCCACTGTCAACCGAACTCATATCTAAACTCAATCGCCAGCAGGTTTGTTCTCTCAATGGCGTTTCGCGCTTGCCTAAAGGATTGGTGGCTTCGGCTTTAGCACAAGCACAACAGCGTCACCTACTCGTTATCTGCGCCACTCTGGAAGAAGCCGGACGCTGGACAGCTCAACTCGAATCGATGGGATGGGATCGAGTCCATTTTTACCCAACCTCAGAAGCATCGCCCTACGAACCCTTCGACCCCGAAACCGAAATGACTTGGGGACAGATGCAGGTGTTGGCAGATTTGATTGAGGAAACGGGAGGAATGCGGGACAAGGGGGACAAGGAAGCGTCGCCCTCACTCCTCACTCCTCGCTCCTCACCCCTCATTGCGATCGTCGCCACAGAAAGAGCCTTACAACCCCACTTACCACCAGCAGACGTGTTTCAACCCTATTGTCTGACGATTAGTAAGGGGATGGAATTCGATTTGGGTGACTTTGGCGATCGCCTTGCAGCAATGGGTTACGATCGCGTACCCACGGTAGAAACCGAAGGACAATGGAGCAGGCGCGGCGATATCGTTGACGTGTTTCCCGTCTCTTCCGAATTGCCCGTGCGTTTGGAGTGGTTTGGCGATGAAATCGAACAAATTCGCGAGTTCGACCCAGCAACTCAACGCAGTTCTGTAGGTGGCACGGCACTTGACAAGATATCACAAGTCGTGCTTACGCCAACCAATTTTGCTCCCATCGTTAAAGCAGCACTAACGGAGGAACAAACAGAAATTGTTAAAACCTACCTTTCCCCGGAAGAACGAGAACTATTCGACGCAGGAAATGACCCAGAAGGTAGCCGCCGCTTTCTGGGTTTAGCTTTCCCCCAACCCGCATCCCTGCTTGACTATTTACCCAAAGATACGATTATCACCATTGACGAACTAGAACTATGTCAAGCACATAGCGATCGCTGGGTGGAGAACTCTGAAGAACAATGGCAGTTGATGATAGGGAGTAGGGAGCGCTTCGGTGCCGGGAGCGGGGAAGAAGGAGACAAGGGAGACAAGGGGGACAAGGAGGACAAGGGAGACAATCGCCAATTACCAATTACCAATTACCAATTACCAAGAGTTCACCGCACATTTGAAGACTCTTTAGCAACAGCCCAAGGATTTCAAGAATTATATTTATCGGAATTAGCAGTTGAAGAAAGCTCCTCAGCTAATTCTGCTTATGTGACTCCCCTCAATCTTGCCAGTCGTTCGATTCCCGTTACGCCTCATGCGTTCGGGAAGTTAGCAGAGACAATTCGACAAGAACGCGATCGCGGTTTTTCAACTTGGCTGATTTCGGCTCAACCATCCCGTTCTGTCTCCCTATTGCAAGAACATGATTGTCCCGCCCAATTTATCCCCAATCCTCGCGATTTTCAGGCGATCGATAAATTGCAACTTCAGCGTACACCTGTGGCGTTGAAATATTCGGGGGTAGCAGAATTAGAAGGTTTTATTCTGCCTACATTTCGTCTGATGGTGGTGACTGACCGCGAATTCTACGGTCAGCACAGCCTCGCTACCCCTAGCTACATCCGCAAGCGCCGCCGCGCCGCCTCGAAGCAAGTCGATCCGAATAAGTTGCGTCCGGGGGATTTTGTCGTTCACCGGAATCACGGGATCGGCAAGTTTTTGCGGCTGGAAAGTCTGACGATCGATCGCGAAACGCGAGAATATTTAGTCGTGCAATATGCCGATGGTTTGTTGCGCGTCGCCGCCGATCAACTCGGTTCGTTGTCTAGGTTTCGCGCCACCGACAGCAAGCCGCCAGAACTGAACAAAATGTCGAGTAAGGCGTGGGCAAACACGAAAAACCGTGCCAGAAAAGCAATTAAAAAACTAGCGGTGGATCTGCTGCAATTATATGCTCAGCGATCGCAACAATCGGGTTATGCTTATCCAATTGATTCTCCTTGGCAGGTAGAATTAGAAGATTCTTTCCCCTATCAACCGACAACCGACCAACTCAAAGCAACTCAAGATGTCAAGCGCGACATGGAGAGCGATCGCCCGATGGATCGTTTAGTCTGTGGCGATGTGGGTTTTGGTAAGACTGAAGTAGCAATTCGCGCTGTTTTCAAAGCTGTCACAGCAGGTAAGCAAGTAGCTTTCCTTGCCCCTACCACCATTCTGACGCAACAGCACTATCACACGTTAAAAGAACGCTTTGCCCCTTATCCGGTAAACGTCGGCTTACTCAACCGCTTTCGGAGTGCCGAGGAACGAAAAGATCTACTCAAGCGATTGGCGACGGGTGAATTAGATATTGTGGTCGGGACGCACCAACTACTAGGTAAAGGTGTCAGCTTCCGCGATTTGGGACTATTGATAATCGACGAAGAACAAAGATTTGGGGTCAATCAGAAAGAAAAAATTAAAGCTTTGAAAACTCAGTTAGACGTGCTAACTCTTTCTGCGACTCCCATTCCCCGCACCTTGTATATGTCATTGTCGGGAATTCGGGAGATGAGTTTGATTACTACGCCGCCTCCCTCCCGCCGACCGATCAAAACTCACCTCGCACCTTACGATACTGAATCAATTCGTAGCGCCATTCGTCAAGAACTCGATCGCGGCGGACAAGTTTTTTATGTCGTTCCGCGTGTGGAAGGAATTGAAGAGACAGCAGCGACTTTAAGAGAAATTGTTGGCGGGGCGAGAATTGCTGTCGGACACGGACAATTGGATGAAAACCAATTAGAATCAACAATGCTTTCCTTTAGTAATGGGGAAGCCGATATTTTGGTTTGCACCACGATTATTGAATCGGGCTTAGATATCCCGCGTGTGAATACAATTCTAATTGAAGATGCTCACCGCTTCGGTTTATCCCAACTCTACCAGTTGCGGGGGCGTGTCGGACGGGCAGGAATTCAGGCTCATGCCTGGTTATTTTATCCCAAACAACGGGCGCTATCCGATACCGCAAGGCAGCGTTTGCGGGCAATTCAAGAATTCACCCAACTCGGTTCTGGCTATCACTTGGCAATGCGCGATATGGAAATTCGCGGTGTGGGAAATTTGTTAGGCGTAGAACAATCCGGTCAAATGGATGCAATTGGTTTCGACCTGTATATGGAAATGTTAGAAGAAGCCTTGCGCGAAATTCGCGGTCAGGAAATTCCGCAAGTGGAAGATACGCAAATCGATTTGAATTTGACAGCGTTTATTCCCACAGATTACATTACCGATTTAGACCAGAAGATGAGTGCATATCGGGCTGTAGCAGCGGCAAAAACTAAGGAAGAGTTAATCCAACTTGCCGCAGATTGGAGCGATCGCTACGGGGCAATTCCCACAGGTGCAACTCAATTATTGCGCGTCATGGAATTAAAACAACTAGCGAGAAAATTAGGATTTAGCCGCATCAAACCCGAAGGTAAACAGCACGTAGTTTTAGAAACTGCAATGGAAGAACCAGCTTGGAATTTGATGATTGCCAACTTACCTGATAGTTTGCGATCGCGCTTTGTTTACTCGCCTGGTAAAGTCACCGTGCGCGGTTTAGCAGTCCTCAAAACGGAACAACAATTGCAAACTTTAATTGATGCTTTGAGCAAGATGCAAGGTGCAGTTCCAGAAACGGTAATGGTTTGATTGGTAATGGGTCATTTGTAGGGGCGGGTTTATCGCGGGACTCTGGCATATATAGCAGTTCTAAATGATTTGTAAAGTAGGCTTCTAGCCTGCGGCAGGCTAGAAGCCTGCTCCACGTTCATGAATCAAATAGGATTGCTATACGAACAGCTAGATGAAAAACCCACTCTACGCTTTGATTTCCCCCACCTAAATTGCCATACGTGCATATTGGTTAGTAACCTACCGTATAAACATATCGATCGCTTGTAGAACAGAAAAAATTGTAGTCTTCAGTTTGGCAAGCGATAACTTCGTTGAGCAACGCTTACGCAGTATTTAAACACGATTTTAGTATTTTTACTTACAAAATATGGCTCGAAGAAAATTTAGTATTCTTTGAGACAATTTTGCCATTTTGTTAATAAATTGAAACTTTTTGTAATGAAGTTAACAGCAGTTTTAAAAATCCAAATTATACTATAAATATGGATTGTTTCTATAAGCAGAAACGATCGGGATCGAAAATAAAGGATTAGTTTTCTATGCAAAAAGTACTAAATTCAAAAAAATTAGGCTACGACTTATTATTTACATTACAAAAGGCAAATTTTATCAACTTAGAAGAGTTGCAGCGCTTTTTCCAAGATTTGCCAGTAGATCCATACATTAAGGGTAACTATCGCCGCCGCCGTTTATCCCGTTTTAGCATAACAGACGGAAAAGTGGTGAAATTACCTCACGGTCGCTTATTTCAAAGCAAAGAATATAATCCTGTAGTAGGAGATATTCAAAGAGAGTTCCATGAAATTGATGATGCTCTGGTAGTGCATGAAGATTTTACAAGATTGCTGTTTGCCTTTAATGATGCTTGTAAATTGTATTCTGACTCTCGGGAAATTGGCGTGCATCAAATTAGAACAACTTGTTCGGCAACCAATTTTGGCAATCCAGCACCAGAGGGAATTCACCGTGATGGGACAGATCTGATTGCGATCTTTTCTATCGGACGTAATAACGTCCAAGGGGGAGAGACGCACTTATACAGATCTAAAAAGGAAAGTCCTGTGTTTAATAAAACCCTCAACCCTGGAGAACTTTTGCTACTTAACGATCGCGAATTTTTCCATTACACGACTCCCGTTAAACCTCTAAATGATGAGACAGATGGAACGAGGGACGTGTTTGTATTAACTTGTCCGAGTCTGCTGTCGTAGTCGTTGTCACTTATAGGGGCGCACAGATGTGCGCCCTTACCACAACCTACACCCTACGTCCTATTTCAAGTTAAAGATCGAGGCAGAGGCATTCCAGCAGATCAGTTAGAAACAATCTTCGGACAATTTCAACAAGTCGATGTTTCTGATTCCTGTCAAAAAGGAGGCAAGGGTTTAGGTTTAGCCATCTGTCGCAGTATCATCCGCCAACATGGAGGGCAAATCTGGGCAGAAAGCATCTTAGGCGAAGGCAGTGCTTTTTACTTCACCTTGCTGTTAGCGCTCAAGCAGAAATGAGAAAGTTAAAATAACAGCATTCTTAAAATTGGGCAGTAAAATAATCAGATTCTCTACTTAGATGAAAGTCGATTTAAGCTTAGCTTAAATCGACTTTCGCAGATTTTTTTGAGTTGGAATAACTTGCCGATCTCGACTTTACTAATTTTACATAAATCTTGGATTTATTTAACAAATTTTTGGTTTGCTCCAAATGTTTTTGAAATTGCGTTACGTTTGCCTCGGTTCTTGTTTGATGCGCTTGCAAATTCTGAGATACACTCGTTAGACTATCAGATTGCTGCGGCAATTCTGTTAATTTCCGAGCTACTTTCTCTTGAAATTGCATGAAATTAGCTTTATTACCAATAAACTGAAATCCAAGCTTGTTGAATTGAAAACCAAGTTGCTGTGAATGAGCTTTTAATTCTTTTGAATCATTTAAGATTTGCTGAGCTACCATATCTGGCAAAATAGCTGTGTTGGCGATCGCCTCTTCTACCTCCGGTTTCTTTGCTGGGATGGCGCGACCGGAAGTAGCATTGAATAGTGCAGCTAAAGACTCGCTGACTGGAACTTGCCGATCGAGTGCTTCACCTTGGTAATCTTTTGCTGGGGTAATCTCTTGCTGGTGCGGGGCGAGTGCGCGGCACAATTCTTTGTTTGTTTGTTCTAATTCTTGCTCTAGAGCTTGTATTTGTTGCTGCTTATTAAGTAACTCTGCTCCTAGATGTTCTACCATTCGATGTAAAGACTCCATCTGTTCGTGGAGAATCTCTACTTGTTCGCGGAGAATCTCTACCCCTTCTGAAGTAGATATTGATGATAGTTTTATGTTGGTATCAATTGAATGCTCTACATCAAATGCAGCCATAGTTACATTCTATCTGCCTTAAGGCTTGGGTTAGTACAACTGTTTTAGTATAAGCGATCGCTAGATAATTTAGCATTATCTTCCTTGTACGGGCTACTATCAGACGAATAGGATTTACAACTAATGGATTTACAAGTTCTGAGTTATTCTGACTCCTTTTTACAATGTTGATATTTGAGTTATTCATGCAGAATTACAACGATGAAATAACTGAAAAATTTAAATGCGATCGCACTATTTACTGGTCTGAGATCGAGTTAATAATTACGGAATAACATTAAATTTTATTGACGATCGCTCAAATGATGAAACAGACAATAGCACTATTTACCTTAGTCCTGACTCAATCACTGTCGGCAGACGTTACAGGTAACGCTTCTACCCACACTTCTACAATTCATGCTAGTGCTGCCACAGTCCAGCTCGTACCTGCTAATATACAACAAAAATCCGATCGCTTGGGTTGGGACGAACAGATTTGGGGTCAAGGTAAAAAAGGCGATCGCCAAGCTTTACTCAAAGCGATCGATAACAGTTTGCGATATTTGCGATCGCCGCAAGCAATTGCAGCTTATCAACAGTATCCCCTACGCGAGATTACCCGCGATCGTGTCTGGCGTAGTTTAGTGCGATTTAGCCAGTTGGTGATTAACTCCCACTCTCCAGAACAACTACAAGCCGCCGTTCAGCAAGAATTTGAACTGTATCAATTTCCGGCACAAGACGGTAAGAGTGAGGTACTATTTACTGCATACTACGAGCCGATCTATCCTGCCAGCCGCGTTAAAACGGCTGAATATCGCTATCCTCTTTATCGACTCCCACCCGACTTTGCTTCGTGGACTGAACCCCATCCTACCAGAGCTGAATTAGAAGGCGAGAACGGTTTATTGGGAGCGAAAAGTCGGCTGCACGGACGAGAACTGGTTTGGCTGCGCGATCGCCTAGAAGCCTTTCTGGTTCACATCCAAGGCTCGGCACGCCTGCACCTGACAGATGGTAGTATCATGACTGTCGGTTATGCCGGAAAAACTGAGTTTCCTTATACCAGTATTGGCAAAGAACTGATTAAAGATGGCAAACTTCCCGCCGATGGGTTAACTCTACCTGCTGTATTGCAATACTTTCGCCAACACCCAGCAGAATTAAATACATATCTACCCCGCTATCGTACATTTGTCTTTTTTCAACCCACAAACAACGCTGCACCTCACGGATATCTGGGAGTACCAGTCACAGCCGAGCGATCGATCGCCACAGATAAATCACTTACGCCGCCTGGTGCTTTAGCGCTGATTCATACTCAAATTCCTTATTTCGATCGGCAAGGACAGCTAGAACAGCGTACTGTTAGCCGCTACGTCCTCAATCAAGACACGGGTAGCGCCATCAAAGGAGCGGGTAGAGTCGATTACTTTATGGGAACAGGCGATCTAGCCGCAAAGCGTGCTGGAGTTACAGTCAGTAACGGACAACTTTATTATTTGTTGTTAAAGGGAGCGCACGAGCAGGGACGAGCAGGGACGAGCAGGGAGCAGTTATCAGTGACTCCTGACTCCTGAGCAGTTAACAATCCACTACACCCCACACTCCCCGCACTTCCCGCACTTCCCACACCCCATTTACTACTAGCCACCAGCCACTAGCCACTAGCCACTCACAAATGACAAATTATTGCGTTGCCTGTGCCAATTCCTGCCGAAATAAATTTAAATCTATTTGAGGATTGCCAGTATTAGTTAATAGGCGATCGCGCCATGCGGTAATCCGCTCTTGCCTTTCTTTCAAACGGGCTAAAACATGATTATTGTACTTAAGATTTGTTCCTTGGAGTGCAGATAAACGATTAACCTGACTAATAATTTGACCTAGCTCGCGATTCATTTTAACTGTAGTACAGGCTGTAATCTGATTGATGTTAGGATTAGAACTTGTAGGAGGTTGAGGTCGATTTTCTGTTAGTTGAATTGTTGTATATTTTTCTGCTTCGATTTTCTCTTGCGTCCGTTCAAAAGCAGTATTGAATTCATTGGCATCGCGCGCTAGAAAATACTCACCTCCGCCAGCTTCAGCTATGGCTTGCAACTGCTGCTGCGTGGTTTCGTTTTCATCTAAGCCAATTACATTTATCGTAATTTCTGCCGGAGAATTGTGTAGTTCTCTGGCAATTGCTACAGCATCACCATTACAATTGTCTGTCCCATCAGTAATTAAATAAATAATATTTTGATTGCTAGCACCATCGCGATCGCTTAGAATATCGTTTAATCTTGATAGACTTGCCGTTATTGGTTTATAAATTGGTTGAAACTCAGCCTCTGAGGTGGGTTCGTTGGCTGGTGCTAAAATTAAGCTGCTCAACTGTATGAGGGAATACATAGTTTCGCTAGCAGCACATACAGTAGTTGGATCTGTTGTTGCATCGGCGCTACGATCGCCAAATAGATTAACTCCAACTTGAGTTGTAGAAGGAAATGTACTGACAAAACGAGCGATCGCAGCTTTAGCAATATCGAATTTTGTCGTACCGCTACCTGTAAACACTCGCATAGAATCAGAAGCGTCTAACACAAATATTTTATTCTGCTGCTTCATTTTAGTAATTTTTTCTGTGGGATCTACCTTAGAAGCATTTGAGTTCGTAACCGCATCGAGATTAACTGATACAGGCTCTAAACACTCTTGATAATTTTCCCCATATTGCGCCAATAGCTGCTGGTAATAGGCTTCTGCTGCATACGGATCTTCGGTAGATCGATCTGGTTGGATTAAGTTTGTCTTGATTTCTGTAGTCTGAGTAGTAGAAGTTACATCAGAATTATTTGCGTAATTGTTTTCTTCAGCATCGCAGCCGCTGATGGCAAGCGATAAAGGGATTAATACTAAAAGTAGTGAAGCGCAAACTGTTTTTATTTTCATAATCTATCTTTGACTTACTACTTATATTTTTTGATACTTATATTGCAAGTCCTGTTGCAAGTTTACTATGGCGATCGCCCTAAGTTTGTTTATTTTTATCATTTTACTTTTTGACTGCGACTGGAGAGATCCCCCCAACCCCCCTTTTTAAGGGGGGCTATAGAAGCTTTTCTAAAACCAAATTTGAGTGAAAGACACGACGTGCAACTTTCTTTGGTTTTCCCCTTTCCCAAAGGGGGTAGGGGAGATCTGGCGAGGAGGTAACTGAGTTTTTCGCTCCTTCAACCCCCTGAAAAAGGGGGGCGATAGAAGAGCGTCTAGAAGATAATTTTAGAGAAATGGTATGAGGATAACAATTCTCGGAAATTGGGAATTATAAGTTCGTATCATCATGAGTCAGGCTTTCCAGTTACTTGTGACGACACATTTCTCAAAACTTCAAAAAATGCCTAGAAAATACGACTTTTAGGAATGAGACAGAAACGCTTAACTCGCCCCCAGCATTTACGAACAGTCAAAATAGCTTTATTTGTATTTTTACTAGTTTTTGGGCTTGTTTTATTTCAAATATTCAAACCCAAAACACACTTAGGAATCACTCAACCGCTTCCTCAAGACTCTGCTATTCAAGTTTATTTTAATCAAAATCAAGCCGCTTCTTATCAAGATCCTTATCGGCATTTTATGCGTTTAGGGGACAATTTAGAACAACAAGCGATCGATGCCATATCTCAAGCTCAATCGTCAATAGATGTAGCAGTGATGGAATTTCGACTTCCTCTGGTTGCAAAAGCACTCGTTGCTAAACAGCAAGCAGGTGTAAAAGTCAGACTAATAATTGATAGTCAATATAATAAAACTTTAGCAGATTATACTTCAGCGGAAATTGCTCGCATGAAGCGACACGATCGCCGAGCTTACGAAGAACTAAAACGATATCCAATCGATGCCTTAGCTTTGTTGCGATCGCATGGCATTGAAATTAAAGACGACAGCGATACTGCCAATGGTAAAACTAGAGGCAGTGGGTTAATGCATCACAAGTTTTTAGTTGTAGATAATAAAACTACAATTATATCTAGCGGTAACTTTACAACTTCCGATTTGCATGGAGATTTTCAGGTTCCGGCAAGTCGCGGTAATCCAAACAACATGGTTATTATTCCCAATAATACTCAAGTTGCTCAAGCATTAACAGATGAGTTTAATTATATGTGGCAGGGATTATTTAAATCTCATAAGCCTCGCAGACAACCTGTAACAATTTTAGTTGGAACGGGTCACGTGACGCTGAACTTTTCACCTGCCCCTCGCACTGAAAGCATTGGCATGACTAGTAACGGTGCGATCGCTTATTCTATCAAAAATGCGAAAAAAAGCGTGCATGTTGCCGTTTTCGTATTTTCAGATCGAGAAATTAGTGATGGTTTAGCAACAGTACGAGATACAGGAGTAGAAGATATTAAAATCCTAATAGATCCAGATTTTTATCGACAATCTTACTCTAAAGCCTACGATGCAATGGGACTGTGTCCGACTCGTCACAAAAAGGGTGTTAATAATATCAAACCTTGGTATCGTCCGATTAATACAGTTGGTTTTCCCAAAGCAATAACAGGCGATCGCGGCGTACACAGTAAAATGGCAATATTAGATGGCAGACAAGTCATTACAGGTAGCCACAATTGGTCGGAAGCGGCAAATTATTCTAATGATGAAACCTTAATTATTATCGATCGTCCCACAGTTGCAGCCCACTACGAACGGGAATTCGATCGCCTTTACCGCACGGCAATATTAGGAAAAGCGAGTATGCCTCAAGCAAAAGTGTGTCGTTAAATCAGTTATCAGTTATCAGTAGACCTCCTGCATGAATCAAAAAATCATGGATGTCATTCTGTTGGCGAAGCCTTCCCGAAGGGTACGCAACGCAGGAGGTCTAGTGAAGAAAGAAAGAAGGGTGTAGGGAATTGGTAGTTGGTAGTTGCGCCCCCTTGTCCCCCTTGTCCCCCTTGTCCCCCTTGTCTCCCTTGTCCCTTCTATCTCCCGCCGCAACTACGCCAAGTCGAAAAGTAATATTTCCGCGTCGCGATCGCTGCTTATTTCTAACAGTTCAGCGGCACCGATTGCTACTCCATCTCCCGCGTTCAAGCTATGACCGTTGAGTGCCACTGCACCCCGCGCTACTTGCAGCCAGGCATAACGATTTGGTTGCAATTGATAAGTGACCCGATCTTGCGGTTGCAATATGGCTGAATACAAATTCACGTCTTGATGAATTGTCACAGCACCATCGCGTCCATCTTTAGCGGCAATTAACCGCAATTTTCCTTGTCTTTCTGCAACTGAAAATGCTTTTTGTTCGTAACTCGGCTCTAAGCCTTGGCGATCGGGCAGAATCCAAATTTGCAAGAGGTGAACTGGTTCGGTAGCAGAAGGATTGAATTCGCTGTGCATAATTCCCGTTCCAGCACTCATCCTTTGTACTTCTCCGGGTCGGACGATCTCCCCATTACCAATACTATCTTTATGTTCGAGCGCGCCTTCAAGGACGTAGGTGAGAATTTCCATGTCCCGATGTCCGTGAGTCCCAAACCCTCTTCCTGGCTGGACTCGATCTTCGTTAATCACTCGTAGCGATCGAAATCCCATGTGAGAGGGGTCGTAGTAGTTCGCAAATGAAAAGGTGTGATAGCTATCTAACCACCCATGATTTGCATGTCCGCGTTCTTGGCTTTGTCTGAGTGTAATCATATCTTTCCTCCAACTTGGTTTGAATTATTTAGTTCAATATCAATTAATTTAATATTAAATTATTTAACCAAAAAAAAAGAACCACCGCCATGTACGGCTTTCCCTACAAAGAAAGTGATGCGTGATGAAAGGGTATGGGGTGTAGGGGACTGGTAGTTGGTAGTTGGTAGTTGCACCTGAAGCTCCCCTGCTCCCCTGCTTCCTTGTCCCCCTTGTCTCCCTTGTCTCCCTCAACTTCCTCATTTAGGTCGATCGAACTGCGAAGGAGGACGGAAATTCTCGACTGGGGTATTTTTCAAGGCTTGTGACATGAACGATCGCCAGATCGGGGCAACAAATACGCCACCTGTTGCACCCTTACCGACAGGTTGGTAGTTATCGTTGCCGACCCAAACAGCTGTTGCTAATTGTGGCACGAAACCGACAAACCAAATATCCCGTTCTGAAGATGTGGTTCCCGTCTTACCTGCGGCGGGGCGACCGATTTGAGCGGCGGTTCCCGTACCGCTAGTAATTACCCCTTTCATCACGTCTGTTAAGGTAGCGGCTGCCCAAGGCTCTAAGACGAGTTGGGGTTTGGGAGAGTTATCGAGGATAACGTTACCACTACTATCGGTGACGCGGGCAATAATAGTTGGTTTGGACTGCCAACCGTAATTAGCAATTGTCGCGTAGGCGCTTGCCATTTCCAAAGGCGTAACCCCGATCGCTCCTAATGGTAAAGATGGCACTGGTTCCATCGGGCTGTTGATGCCTAAGATGCGGCACGTCTCGACCACCTTATTCAAACCCACAGCGCTACCTAGCTTTACGGCGGGGATGTTACGCGACACTTCGAGCGATCGCCGCACTGGCATGGGACCGTTGAAAGAGTCATCGTAATTTTTCGGAGTCCAAATTCCCCCAGGGATGCGGTAACTGACCGGAGTATCGTTAATAACGCTATTGGGCGTAAATTTTCCTGAAGCAAATGCCGTGTAATAGACAAACGGCTTAAAAGAAGATCCTGGTTGGCGGCGAGCTTGAGTCGCTCGGTTAAATTCGCTTTTTTGATAATCTACCCCACCTACCAATGCTTTAATAAATTGAGTGCGCGGATCGACTGACACCAAAGCCATTTGGTCGGCGCGGACTCCCTGAGAGCGAATGGTTTTATGCCATTTTGCTACGGTTTCTTCAGCAATCTGCTGCATTCTGGAATCAACGGTAGTTTGCACCCGCAGCCCGCCTTTTTGCACGGCTTCTAGTCCGTATTCCCGTTCTAACTCTTGAGCCGCAGTATTAGTAACGAAGGGCATACTACTACGTTGGAACGAGCGAACTTTCCCCAGGGTAATTTTCGTTTCTCTCGCCTTCTCGTCTTCCTCTGCCGTAATCCAGCCTAAACTGCGCATTCGGTTCAACACAGTTTCTTGGCGTTGTTTCGCCGTTTTCATGCTGACAAACGGGCTGTAGTTTTGCGGTGCTTGAATGATTCCTGCCATCATCGCCGCTTCCGCCAAATTTAAATCTGCGGCTGACTTGCCGAAATAGCTTTGGGCTGCTGTTTCTACACCATAGGTGTTGTGTCCCCAATACACTTGATTGAGGTACATTTCTAAAATTTGGTCTTTGCTGAGAATTTGTTCTAAACGAATGGCTAAGACTGCTTCGGCAACTTTGCGGCTAAATCGGCGCTGCTGCGTCAGAAAAATATTTTTAACCAGCTGCATCGTCAGTGTCGAGCCGCCTTCTGCAACTGCCCCGCGCTGCCAGTTGACGATTGAGGCACGCCCGACGCTACTAATATTTATGCCGTTATGGGAATAAAAATGACTGTCTTCGATCGCCAGGACTGCTCGTTTTAATTCTGGAGAGATTTTATTTAAAGGTATGACTTCGCGATTGGCTTCGCCGTGAATGCTGGCAAGGACTTTGCCGTTTATGTCATAAAAGTAAGATGTTTCAGAAGGAATATAGTTACGCAGAACTCTGACATCGGGTAAGTTGCGGAAGCTAATTGCTAAGCCGACTAGCCCTCCAGCTACAATGGCACTAGTCAACATAATGACTGCTAGAAGGGTTCCGCCTGTCACCTGACTGACTTCTTTCAGAAATTTCCAGCCAGGTGATGAATATCTCGGTTTTTCTCGGGCAATGCTAGAAGACACAGCGGTTTAATTTCCTCAACTTAATAGCCAAGAGATTTGTCTGCGATCGCGATCGCCAAATCAGCGGATAATTTTGTCACTATAGTAGTCTGTCAATTAAGCGATTGAGAAGGTTGCGAGTGAGTGTAACGAATTTATCATCCCCAAGGCAAGAGCCAAGCTCTCAATTAGCCACCGCGACACCCGATCCAAATTGGCTGCGACGTGGTGTCAGCGAAATCTTTCCAGACCAGCCTGATTCTAGCAATCCTGAAGAAAATCTGGAAAAATTGTTAAAAATGACAAATCGACCCTTGCGTATCAAGTTCGGGATTGACCCCACTGGCGCGGAGATTCATTTAGGTCATAGTATTCCAGTCCGCAAGCTCAGAGCGTTTCAGGATGCCGGACATAAAGCCGTTTTGCTGATTGGCGATTTCACGGCTAGAATTGGCGACCCCACTGGCAGATCGGAAGTTCGCCGTCAATTGAGTGCGGCAGAAGTTGCCGAGAATGCTAAGAATTATTTAGATCAGGTACGTCCAATTTTAGATTTTGCTCCCGACAAGCTGGAAGTTCGTTACAACTCAGAATGGTTGTCAAAACTCGATTTGACCAAAATTCTAGAATTGTTGTCTACGATGACTGTCGGGCAAATGTTGGCAAAAGAAGGGTTTGCCGAACGTTACGAGAAAGAAAATCCCATTTACATCCACGAATTTCTCTATCCCCTGGTACAGGGATACGATTCTGTAGCGTTAGAAGCAGATGTAGAGTTGGGTGGGACAGACCAAAAATTTAACATTGCTGTAGGGCGAGATTTGCAAAGACATTTCGGACAAAAGCCACAGTTTGGCGTGCTGTTACCAATTTTGATTGGCACGGATGGCAACCAGAAAATGTCTAAGTCGCTGGGAAATCAAGTGGGACTGCTAGAAGAACCGCTATTGATGTATTCCAAGCTGGAAAAAACGCCAGACCATTTGCTCAAAGATTATTTCGAGTTATTGACAAATTTACCCTTAGATGGATTGCCGGAAACTCCCCGCGATCGCCAGAAGCTGCTTGCTTTAGAGGTTGTCAGTCAATACCACGGCAAAGAAGCCGCTCAAAACGCTCAAAAAGCAGCAATGTCACTGGTACAAGGCAATACAGCCGATACTTCAGCCGTACCAGAATTTTCGCTATCTCAAATCAAATTTCCAGCAAAATTGTTTTACATTGTCAGCGCCAGTGGTTTGTGTCCGACTAGTTCTGAAGCCCGCAGGCAAGTTCAAGGTGGAGCAGTTAAACTGGATGGCGATCGCCTCAACCAAGTAGACCTAATCTTTAATTCTCCAGATGAATTGGATGGTAAAGTCTTACAGGTTGGCAAGAATAAATTTGTCAAATTAGTAAATGGTAATGGGTAGTTGGTAGTTGGCGATCGTTCTCCCTTGTCCTCCTTGTCTCCCTTGTCTCTAAACCCAACACCCATGCATACAGACCGAATTATCGTTCCCCTAGACGTACCGACAGAAGCTCTTGCGATCGCGCTTGTGGATCGGTTGCCGCAGGTCAGCTTTTGGAAGGTTGGCTTGGAATTATTTGTGAGCTGTGGTGGTGGTATTCTCAGTACGTTGAAACAGCGGCAAAAGCGAATATTTCTAGACCTCAAGTTTCACGATATCCCGAATACGGTAGCTGGGGCATGTCGGGCGGCAGCAGGGTATGGAGTCGATTTAGTGACGATTCATGCGACTGCTGGTAAAGATGCTTTGTCACTGGCTCAACAAGCGGCACAGGAGGGAGCAAAGACGGCGGGTGTAGCACCACCAAAATTAATTGCGATTACTGTTTTAACGAGTCTTTCTGCTCGTCAGCTTGCTTTTGAGTTAAAAATTCCCTTGGAACTACCGGAATATGCCTTAGAAATGGCTTCATTAGCTCGGGAAGCAGGTTTAGATGGGGCTGTTTGTTCGCCGCAAGAGGTGGAACAGTTGCGGCGGATTTGCGGCGATGATTTTCTCTTAGTGTGTCCTGGGGTGCGTCCGAGCTGGGCAGCAAAAGGCGATCAAACGCGATCGCTCACTCCTGCACAAGCAATTAAAGCAGGGGCAGATTATCTTGTCATTGGTCGTCCAATTACTGCTGCTGCCAATCCAGAGGAGGCTTGGGAGCGTATTTGTCAGGAGTTGGCGGGGTGATGAAGCGGGAAAAAGGGAGACAAGGGGGACAAGGGAGACAAGGGAGACAAGGGGGACAAGGGAGAGTGCTACAGTTTCTCTCTATTTTGCTGGTTCTTTTAAATCCACTTCCTGCTTATCCAACTCCTCAAGACGGGCACACGGCTGTGCGCCCGTACGACTCCCGTTGCCAAACGCAGGACATTAAAACCCTGACCGATCGACTTCTTAGAGATTTGCCTGCATACGCCAATCGCACCAGTCAACGCGCTCGTAGGTTGAGCCGCAGTACAGATCTTTATACGTATGTATTGGTAGCAGGGAATCCAGAGTTTGAACCTTTAACTACCGATCCTGGTGTTTACCAGCCTAAATCGCCACAGGCGGATGGTGAAGACGTGCAGCAGGTATTTTTTACGACCTTGGAGCGACAGTATTTAAAAGATCGCGCCATAGAATTGCAGGGGTTTCACTGGGCTTTTTTCGCCAAAACTGAAGATGGATGGCGTTTGGCTAGTATGTTTACTCGAATTGGCGATCGCGCTGGCAAAAGACCCCCCACGCCACCAGAGGAAACGAGTGATGGTATTATTGCCCAGGCAATTGAAACTTGGTTGCGTGATTGTCGAGCCAGAAGTCGGGCGCGAGATGCGAAGGAGTAGGGTGCATTAAATAACGTACCCTACTAGCAAATCTCATCCAGTTTTTTTCTCACTTCTTGAATATCCTGCCACATCAACCACTTAGGACTACCTTTTTCGCGAGATTGGTTGCGTAACAAATAAGCAGGATGGAAGATGGGCATACACAAGCGTCCTTGCCATTCCAACCACGTACCACGAATTTTAGATATCGCTCTTTTTTCGCCTAACAAGCCTTTAAGTGCTGTCGCGCCAGTGAGAAGAATAATTTTTGGCTCGATTAGGCGAATTTGTTCTAACAAATAAGGCTTGCAAGCTTCTACTTCATCGGTGGTAGGCGTGCGATTTCCTGGTGGTCGGCATTTATTGATATTGCAGATATATATATCTTTGTCTGTATTTAATTTTACAGAATCTAAAATTTTCTCTAAAAGTTGTCCGGCTTTCCCCACAAAAGGCAACCCTGTCTCATCTTCGTTTTGCCCTGGTGCCTCGCCAATAATCATAATCGGGGCTTGGGGATGACCTCGCCCAACTACGGCATGATGGCGAGTTGCTCCTAGTTCGCAGCGCTGGCACTGATTGCAGTGCTGTGCCAATTCAACTAGGCTGGGGTAAGTCCCTATGGGAATAGGAATTTTCGCATCTGTGGGAATCAGATCCAGTTGCGGCGGTGCGACTGGTTCGACGACATCTGAACTTGCAAATAAGCTGAGCTGGTCTTCGCTAGACATGGAATAAAAATTGTAGCTGCGCTAGCAAACCTTCCAATTGTAGCGAAATTGTGACTACTTTAACCCTCTTTCTATCTACTTATCTCCCTTACAACTCCCGACTAAGACTGAAAATGAGGAAACTATTACTAAAAAAATAAATCTTGTTGCATTTGCTAGCCGATTGGAAAAAAGCCTGTAGAACACAGTTAAACTGCGGAAACATCCTTGAAGATATAAGCAGTATGCCGTCCTCAGCCGAAAGTATGTCAACTGCTATATTGTTTCGCGATCGCGTTGCTGCTGGAGAACAACTAGCACCGGAAATTCATCGTCTTCTGGACAAAATTGCGGCTGTTTCTAACGTTGCCCCTTATCCGATTGTCTATGCCCTACCACGGGGAGGATTGCCTGTAGCAGTGCCAGTAGCGCGGCGACTGCGTTGTCCGATAGATATTGTGGTGGCAAAAAAGATCGGTCATCCCCAAAACCCAGAACTAGCGATTGGAGCAGTTACAGCAGATGGTAACGTCTTGTGGGCAGGACAAACATCAATCGCACTCCAAAATTCACCACCGGGAAAAATAGCGCTGGAAGCAGCCCTGAGCAAGGCAAAATTGCAGATGGCAGTCCTCAATTCTGGTCGCTCCCAACATAGCGCGATCGCCCAACAAACGCGAGATACGATCGCGATCTTAGTCGATGATGGCGTTGCCACTGGAATGACAATGGCAGTAGCCGCCCAAACGCTGCGATCGCAAAATCACATAGCAGTTTGGCTCTGCACTCCCGTCGCACCTCAAACCTTGCTACCTTGGCTAGAACAATGGGGCGATCGGATAATCGTTCTGCACACACCCAAATCTTTTCTGAGTGTCAGCCGCTTTTACGAAGAATTTCCTCAAGTAGAAACAAGAATCGCCCTTGCTTGCCTGCAACAACAGAAGTTGTGGTTAGGGCGTTAGCAATCGGGAGTCGGAGAAGAGAGACAAGGGAGACAAGGGAGACAAGGGAGAGGGGGGAGACAAGGGGGAGAAGAGAGACAAGGGAGACAAGGGAGACAAGGGAGACAAGGGGGAGAAGAGAGAGTCGCCCAGCTGAGAGAGAGTCGTGGAGAGTCACGGAGAAAAAAAACACTACACCCTACACCCTACACCCTACACCCTACACTTTACACCCTATTTACTACTGGTTCCACTAGCCACTAACCACCAGCCACTCACTAACTCGCTCAAAAATTTTAATAAAAACTATTGTCAATAACTCAGTTCATGTTGTAATCTGTTCTCTCAGACTGTTGAATATTATTCTCAATAGGAGGCACGGTGACAACTGTTGCTAAAAGTCCGTTATCGGTAGAGCAAAATGCTACCGAAGTTCCCTGGTGGGCGGGGAACTTTCGCCTGACTAATTTATCAGGGAAACTCCTGGGCGCTCACGTAGCCCATGCAGGGCTAATTGTGTTCTGGGCGGGAGCAATGACTTTATTTGAGTTGGCTCACTTTAATCCAGCCAAACCCATGTACGAGCAGGGTTTAATTCTACTACCTCACCTAGCAGCTCAAGGTTGGGGCGTGGGTGCTGGCGGCGAGGTGACAAGCACATTCCCCTATTTTGCGATCGGCTCGATCCATCTAATCTCATCTGCATTTTTGGGGTATGGTGGGATTTTTCATGCCCTGCGCGGTCCAGCCACATTAGAAAACCGATTTCGTTTCTTTGGCTACGATTGGGCAGATACAGGCAAAATGACGACAATTCTTGGCATTCACCTGGTATTGCTGGGGATAGGTGCGTTCTTATTGGTCGCCAAAGCAATGTACTTCGGCGGTTTGTACGACCCAGCCGTGGAAAATGTGCGAGTCGTGACTAACCCGACACTCAATCCAGCCAGAATTTATGGTTATTTGTTCGGTGCAGTAGGCAATTTCTGGATCGCTGGCGTTGACAACCTGGAAGATGTTGTTGGCGGTCACATTTGGGTTGGTGGAATATTGATTTTGGGCGGGTTGTTCCATATTGCAACCAGACCGTTTCAATGGACGCACCCTTTATTTGTTTGGTCGGGAGAAGCTTATCTTTCCTACAGTTTGGGTGCTTTGGCGCTCATGGGCTTTATTGCAACTCTCTTCGTCTCAGTCAATACAACCGTTTATCCTGAAGTATTTTACGGTCCTGCACTCACGATTCGGCAGAATTTTGTACCTTACTTTTCATCGCCCGATCCTGAATTCGTGACTTCTCGGACTTGGTTAGCCAACACTCACTTCTGGTTAGCTTTCTTTTTCCTACAAGGGCATATCTGGCACGCACTGCGATCGCGCGGGCTGGATTTCCGTAAAGGGAGAGTGAGTGAGGCAGCAATCCTTCCCAAACCGATTGCCTGAAGCTAGCTTAATGCAAATTGTTTCAACTTAAATTTGAGCTGGCGATCGAAAAGATGCAAATATTTCTCAAGGAAGGCATAAATGACAGCAGTAATTTCTGATAGTCCATACAGAAACCAAATTCCTGAAGTTGGCTGGTGGGCTGGTAACTTTCGTCTCACCAATTTATCGGGCAAATTGTTGGGCGCTCATATTGCCCACTCTGCATTAATCCTGTTGTGGGCTGGCGGAATGACTCTGTTTGAGTTGTCTCGTTACAACCCAAGTTTACCAATGTACGAACAAGGGTTGATCCTGCTTCCTCATTTAGCAACTCTCGGCTTTGGTGTTGGTGCTGGCGGGCAAATTACTAGTACCTATCCCTACTTTGTCATCAGCGTTTTGCATTTGATCCCTTCGGTGATTCTGGCTGCGGGTGGTATTTACCACTCTTTACTGGGACCAGAGGTGTTAGAAGATAATCCCACCTTGGCTGGCTTTTTCGGTTATGACTGGAAAGATACCGACAAGATGACGACGATCTTAGGTATCCACCTGATGCTTTTGGGTTTGGGTGCTTTACTACTCGTCGCCAAGGCGATGTTTTGGGGTGGATTGTTCGACCCTTGGGTAGCTGGCGGCGGAGATGTGAGGGTTATTAATCATCCCACGCTGAACCCAGTCCGCATTTTTGGCTACTTGTTCGGTGCTTGGGGTTCAGAAGGAATGGCGGCTGTCAATAACTTAGAAGATATCGTTGGCGGTCACATCTGGGTTGGTGGAATACTAATTGGTGGTGGCATTTTTCACATCTTGACTCAGCCGTTTGCCTGGGCGCGTCGAGTTTTAATTTACTCAGGTGAAGCGTATCTTGCCTATAGTATTGGCGCTGTAGCCTATATGGGCTTTTTTGCAGCTTACTTTGCCTCAGTGAACAATACTGCATATCCCGAAGTTTTTTACGGTCCAATTCGCACTTTGGAAAGTTCTCCTGGGATTGTTTCTAGCCGTGGTTGGTTAG
Organism: Chroococcidiopsis thermalis PCC 7203; assembly: GCF_000317125.1. GTDB lineage: Bacteria > Cyanobacteriota > Cyanobacteriia > Cyanobacteriales > Chroococcidiopsidaceae > Chroococcidiopsis > Chroococcidiopsis thermalis. Next base: position 3,322,224 of record NC_019695.1, on the reverse strand, counting down.
TATCTTTCCATTTCGTTCTAGCCGTCATATTTCTCCTCGGTCACATTTGGCACGCCCTCCGTTCCCGCGCGATCGCCGCTGGATTCGATTTGAAAAAAGGCGACTTGATCCAGCCACCGTTGGCAAATCCTCGCTCGGGCGATCGCTTTTCCTCGGTTGAGGCTAACGACCTGACACTGAACTTTCTGAAATACCTACCAATTTATCGCCCTGGTATTACACCTCTTTCGCGAGGGTTAGAAATAGGGATGGCTCATGGTTATTGGTTAGTCGGTCCTTTTACCATACTAGGCTCGCTAGGTTCTTTAAACGACAGTCGCGCCAGTAATTTGCTCGGTTTACTAGCCGCAGGTAGTTTAATTGTCATCCTGACGATTGGGTTCTCAATTTACGGTAGTACCTCACAGGAAAAAAGTTTAGTCACAGTTCCACGCCCAAATTTTGCAGTCACAGTACCAAACGTACCAGACTCTCTACAAGCTGTAGATAACTGGAGTCAGTTTTCGACTGGATTTTTTATTGGTGGAATTGGCGGAGCAATCTTTGCTTATTTGCTCTTAGATAATCTGAATTTATTTCGGGCGATTCCCATGATTGGAAGCTAAACGACTCAACCAATTTCAGATCGCAACTAACTCTTTACTCGCGTACGGGCGGGTTTAACCGCACAACTATTTGTTTTAGGACAGAACTACTCAAAAAACCCGCCCCTACAACTTTTGATGCACCACGTTCAAATTAGGTCTAATTCCAAACAAAATAATTCCAGGAGAATAGAATGGCAAAAGTCGGGATTTTTTATGGTTCCACAACGGGAAAAACTGAAATGGTTGTCGAATCACTTCAAAAAGAATTTGGTGAGGATGTAGTAAATTTGCATAATATCGCTGATGTGGATGAAAGCGATTTTGAGGAGTATACTAATTTGATTGTTGCTTGCCCTACTTGGAACATTGGCGAACTCCAAAGCGATTGGGATGGTTTTTTTCCCGATTTAGACAGCATTGATTTCAGTGGAAAGAAGGTAGCTTATTTTGGGACTGGCGATCAGATTGGTTATGCCGATAACTTTCAAGACGCAATGGGTATTCTAGAAGAAAAAATTGCAGAATTAGGTGGGACAACTGTTGGATATTGGTCTACAGATGGTTACGACTTTAATGAATCTAAAGCTGTGAAAGACGGGAAATTTGTTGGTTTGGCGATCGATGAAGATAATCAATCTGATTTAACTGACGAACGAGTAAAAGCTTGGGTAGCGCAACTCAAGAAAGAGTTCGGTATTTAGTTAACAGTTAACAGAAATTTGTGGGGTGCGTTCATCAACGTACCCTACCATTCATCTCAACTCTGAAGGAATTTTTCATGTCATTTCCTCATTATTTGTGGTTGAATACTAGTCCTAGTTTGCGCTGTTTTGAACAGCCTTTGTTAAATTATTTATCTAAACGAGTTTCAATCGCTCGTTGGGAATATTCGCAAACTCAAGACGAAGCTAGTTCGCTCGATATTGCCATAGGATTGTTACACGACTATCTACAAAATACAACCCATCCCGTTCACTTAATTGGACATAGTACGAGTGGCTTATTAGGATTCTTGTATGCGCGTCAATATCCTGAAAAGATTGCTTCTTTAACTCTTTTAGGTGTAGGTGCAGATGTTACTATTGATTGGCAAGTTCACTATTACACTCACTTACAAGCTCTAAATCGGAAAAAAGTTTTATCTACAATGGCTTATAATTTATTTGGGTGTTATGACGATCGCACAATTGAGGGATTAGTAAAGATTTTAGAAAAAGATCTCGATAGTTCGCTTTCACCCCATTCTCTTTGGCAAAGAGCTAATTTCCCTCATAATGGCGTGTCAGTACCATTAATGGTTTGTGGAAGTTTAGACGATCCAATTGTAGAAGCTACCGAACTCCATAAATGGCAACCTTTCTTAAAAGCAAGCGATCGCCTCCACCTTCATCCTGACGGCGGACACTTTTTTCACTTCTTTCAATCACAACAAGCAGGAAAACATATTCTTAGCTTCTGGCAATCTTTAAGTTTATTAAATCAGCTAAAGGTAGTAGTTAATCCAGGATAAGTCAAAAGTCAAAAGTCAAAAGTTAAAAATTAAAAATTATTAGCTATAAATAGCAAATGACTAATGACTAATGACTAACAACCAGATCGAAAACCCGATGTGCCATTTCTAACTTAGTCCCAGGTGCGATCGCAATTCGATCGCCTGCTTTGTTTAAAAAAATCGCTTGATTGTTGTCGCTGCCAAATCCACTATCGGGTAGATCGATCGGATTGGCAACGATCGCATCTAATTTTTTGCGGTGTAATTTCTCTAAGGCTGGAGTGACTATATCTCCCGTTTGGGCAGCAAAGCCAATTAAAATTTGTTGGGGCTGTTTGCAATGTCCTAACTGGGCGAGAATATCTGTCACGGGTGCGAGAGGCAAACTTTCGGGTAGCGATCGCTTGGGTAACTTTTCGCGAGTATAGTTTGCAGGTTTCACATCTGCTACAGCCGCCGCCATCACTGTAATATCAGCAGTTGGAAAGCACTCTAACATTGCCTTCTCCATTTCTGCCGCACTGACAACAGGTAGCGATCGCACTCCTGACGGTATTTCTGCGTTGACAATACCATGTACTAGAGTTACATCTGCCCCCCGATGGAAAGCTGCTTGTGCCAAAGCTATTCCCATTTTGCCCGTGGCGGGATTACCGATAAACCGTACCGGATCGAGATATTCTCGCGTTCCACCCGCGCTAATTAAAACTTGTTTTCCTAACAAGTCTCGCTTGCCAGACGTACATAACAAAGACTGAATATGAGTCACAATTTCTGCTGGTTCCGCCATCCGCCCCGCACCAACGCGATCGCAGGCTAGTAACCCATATCCTGTAGACATACCATAAAATCGGTTGTCTGTCAATAATTGCTGCCAGTTGCGCTGTACTGCGACTTGTTGCCACATCTCCGTATTCATAGCTGGGGCTAGTAATACGGGGCAAGTAGAAGCCAATACTGTATTTGTTAACAGGTTATCAGCCATACCATAGGCTAATTTCGCCAGCGTATTTGCTGTCAGGGGTGCAATTAGCATAATTTCCGCCCACTCCCCTAAAACGATGTGTAAGGGACGCTGATGGGTAGGTTGCCAAAAGTCTGCATCCGTATAAGCTGGATGGCGAGATAAAGTTGATACCGTCAGTGGAGTAATAAATTGTCGAGCCGAATCGGTTAGGATAACTCTTACTTCCGCCCCAGATTTAAACAGCGTGGAAATAACCTCGCAAACCTTATAAGCCGCAATCCCCCCGCCGATTCCAACTAACACCCGCCTGGGCGATTGTAAACTCATCTCAACTTACGACTCCTGTACGGGCGGGTTTAACCGCACAATTTACGTGCGATCGCCTAGATTTTTCCAAAAAACCCGCCCCTACAATTCATTCCAACTCCTGTACGGGCGGGTTTAACTCCAGAATTCTGGGCGATCGCCTCGGCATGTTTACAAAACCCGCCCCTACCATTAATTCCGAATTCCAAATTCTTCACGATTCGTCGTATGGTTCCAAATCGAGAAGATGAATATATGGTTCTACTAATTCTGGACGTTGAAAAGCGATCGCCCTGAGTAAATGCCAATCCTGCAAGCCGTCAAAAACATGCGTGTAGTTGTCTTGTTCTAAACGAGTTGCCAGTTCTGACACGTCTATTGCTGACATAGCAGCAATATTCTGCCGAGAAATACTTGAAGTCTTCATCATGCTGCGATCCTCCCCAGAATCAGTGACCAGTGACCAGTGACCAGTGACCAGTTACTAGTTAATTCCGAATTCCGAATTCCGAATTCCGAATTTTTTTCTAGCCCCCTATATATACTACTCACTTTATCAAGGGTGAATCTCCGCAAGTTAACGGATTGCGATCGTAATTTTAATACTTGTTAAGTAATTTCTTTTTGGTGCGTGGTAGTTGGTAGTTGGTAGTTGATCGCTGGTCACTACTCACTCTTCGCTCCGGACTTCGTCCCGCTTCGCTAACGCTCCTCGCTCCTCGCTGTCACAAACTGCTGAATCAGTGGTAGTACTTCTGGGCGAATTTCGTGTCCCATGTCAAATTCTTGGTACTGCACGGCAACCCCCAAGGCAATTAAATTATCTCTAGCGTATTGGGCTGCTTTGAGTGGTACAACGGTGTCTTGCTTACCATGCACGATGAGTACTGGCGGGACTTCATCTAAGGATTGGGATAGAGGATGCATATACCCGCTTAAGGCAATTAAACCCGCCAGAGGTAAGCCTAATCCTACATCCAAAGTCATTGCTGCGCCCTGAGAAAATCCACTTAAGATCGTTCTTGACAGGGGTACGCCAGTAGAAGCTTCGAGGGAAAGCAGCCAATCTTTCAAAATCTGCCTACTCTCATGAATGCCTTGATACTCTTGGCTAGAAAGGTCGTACCACATCCTACCTACAGAAGTATAAGGATGAGGAAAAGGGGCGTTGGGAAATAAAAATTGATATTTGTTTAAGTTTAATAAAGGTACGAGAGAGGCTAAATCTTTAGCATTTGCCCCCCAGCCGTGCAGTACCACAACCAATCCTGTTGGGTTCGTCCCCATTGTTGGCGCAACCGCGATCGCTTCTAAACTCAAAGCTTTACTCCCACCGTTCAGCTTTCTTAATATATCTTAAATGAGGGAGCAGGGAGCAGGGAGGGACAAGGGAGACAAGGGGGACAAGGGAGACAAGGGAGACAAGGGGGACAAGGGAGACAAGGGAGACAAGGGGGACAAGGGAGCAACTACCAATTACCCATTACCAACTACCAACTACCAACTACCAGACTAAGATTGGGGTAGTTACTTAGTCTCATCCTAATTGATGAAACGACTGCGCCCGATCGCCATTATTGCTGGCATTGCTATTGCCTTGGGGTTAGTTCTGTGGTTGGTGAGTTCTATAGCACAGATTGCCGAGGTATGCAGGTATTCGCCGCTACTGTGCAATTTCCTCATTGCCTTAATTATTGGGTTGATGTTGGCGTTGATTGGGGCAATTGTCTACTACATACTCGTCATTCAACGGGGAGAAAGGCAATCGCAACGGAGAAGACAGCAACGACAGGCGCAACAAACTCAGGTTCCGCCTCAAAAGACGGAAGCTGCTGCCGAAAATCTCTCAGCGGTAAGACAGCAAGTTGCCCAAATTCAAGATGAGGTGACGCGACAGGCATTAATCGAGCGATCGCAGGAGATTGAAGCAAATCTAGCGCGAGGAAATCTTCAAGTTGTCGTCTTCGGGACGGGTTCGGCTGGTAAAACTTCGCTGGTAAATGCCATTTTCGGGCGCATTGTCGGACAAATTGCTGCACCGATGGGAACGACGACGGTAGGACAAACCTATACTTTGCGCTTAAAAGGTTTAGAACGCAAAATTTTGATTACCGATACTCCAGGGATTCAAGAGGCGGGGGTAGCGGGAACGGAACGAGAACAGGTAGCCCGTCAGTTAGCAACTGAGGCAAATTTACTGTTATTCGTGGTTGATAACGATTTGCGGCAATCGGAATACGTACCTTTACGGGCGTTGATTGAAATTGGTAAGCGATCGCTATTAGTTCTGAATAAAACAGATTTGTATGCCGATGAGGATCGAGAACAAATTCTTGCCCGGTTGCGCGAACGGGTTAAAGATTTAATTGCAGCCAATGATGTTGTAGCGATCGCGGCTAACCCTCAACCCGTGACATTGCCAGAAGGGGAAATCTTTCAGCCAGATATTGAAGTCACTCCTTTATTGCGTCGCATGGCGGCGATTTTGCGGCAAGAAGGAGAAGAATTAATTGCCGATAATATTCTCTTACAATCTCATCGTCTGGGGGAAGAAGCGCGTCAGCTGATCGATACCCAACAGCGACAGCAAGCCGAGAAAGTTGTCGAAAGATATCAATGGATCGTGGCGGGTGTGGTTTTAGTTACGCCGATACCTGTAGCCGATCTCCTTGCAACTGCGGCTGTTAACGCCCAAATGGTGGTAGAAATTGGCAGCGTTTACGGTTGTGAGTTAAATATCGAACGGGGAAAAGAACTAGCTTTATCTTTGGGTAAAATTTTGGCAAGTTTGGGGATTGTGAAAGGGGCATTTCAGTTACTCAGTGCTGCTTTACAACTCACCGTACCGACTTTTCTGATTGGTAGGGCAATTCAAGCCGTGACTGCGGCTTATTTAACTCGGATTGCTGGCAGAAGTTTCATTGAATATTTCCGCCGCGATCGCGATTGGGGTGATGGCGGAATTGCTGAAGTCGTACAGCAACAGTTTCAATTAAGTCGCCGCGATGAATTTATTCGCGAGTTCGTTCAGCAGGCGATCGCACGGGTGATTCAACCTTTAACGAGTCGTCAAACTACAGAAAACGAGCAGGAGTGGCGATGATAACTCATTTCCGTGGCTTGACAAGGCGATCGCTACCTCCTGCGGCTGTAATCTCCTCTAAGGCTTACGTTTAGACTTTTGCAAGGGCGACTCATGACCATTCCCTTTAATTTTTGTTGAGTTATTTTGCCAATCTCAATTTTCCCCTTCAAGATCTTGCGGTAAGACTGAGGTGAAGTCAGAAGTCAAAAGTCAAAAGTCAAAACTGACTTTTTGCCGCTACTCACTGCTCACTTATGACTAATGACCAATGACCAATGACTAATGACCAATGACCAATAACGTTCTTTTAGGTCAAGCATGAATGCTGCTGAAATTTTTGAAGGAATTGCGCTATTAATTGAGCTGGCACAGAGAGGAGAAATCGATCCTTGGGATGTCAGAGTTATTGAAGCGATCGATCGCTACTTGAATGCGCTGCTAGCTGCCCAAGAAATAACGCCAGGCTCTTACGAATCAAATTTATCTCAATCGGGACAGGCTTTTTTACTGGCATCGCTGCTAGTCTTATTTAAAGCCAACACCCTCACTGGACTAGATTCTCCGCTTGACGAGTCAGAATTGGAGACAGAAGAATTACTGCTGGTAGGGGAAGGGGAATTTGGTACGCGGTTGCGTTTACCTCTAGAACAGCAATTACGTCGTCGTCCGGTTGCTGTCCCTCCCCAAAAACGCCCTGTAACCCTCCAAGATTTGATCGAGCATTTGCAGCTAATCGCGACTCAGTTGCAGTCAGAAGGCAATCTGGCTGATAAAACTAGTCGCAGCCGCCACCGTTCTGTATCTCAGTCACGCGCAGATGCTCGCAAGCCCTTAGAACTGGCTCACCAGGAAAATTTGACTCAAGTAGCGCGAGAATTGGAAGAGTTTTTATCTCGCTATTCGTCACAATTTTTTACTTTAGAACAAAATTGGCTAAATTTAGAACAGTTAGTAGATTTATGGACGCAAACGAAACAAGTCGCCACATCTATCGCAGCTACTATGTCTCATGGTGAATTGCCGAGCGATCGCGATCGCCTTTCATCGCAAAGACACGAGAAAGTTAGCGTCTTCTGGGCGTTGCTGCTACTCTCAGCCCAATCTAAAGTGGAATTGTCACAAGAAGAGTTTTATCAAGATATTAAAATTCGGACTTTGAGCGATCCCGGACAATTGGCGATCGGCGATACTGACTCCAAAACCACTGTATGTTCTGTTTAAAAGGGGGCAATCGCGCTTGGCAAAAAGTATTTAGTATGCTGTACTTGGCAGACAACTATGCTATGTAGTTTTCAGGATGATTTCGGTAGAGAATTAAACGAGGATCGAAAATGCGATCGTTTGATTGCATTTGTCTTTAGTCGAGAGTAAATTTTACATCAATCGCTTACAGTTGTCTCAATGTTGAGGAGTAGCTTCTAATGAAAGCCATGATTCTGGCAGCGGGTAAGGGTACGAGAGTCCGCCCCATTACCTACACTATCCCCAAACCGCTCATTCCCATCCTGCAAAAGCCAGTGATGGAGTTTCTCCTTGAACTATTGCGCCAACATGGTTTTGACCAAATTATGGTCAACGTCAGCCATCTAGCCAACGAAATCGAGAACTATTTCCGCGACGGACAGCGCTTTGGCGTACAGCTTGCCTATTCTTTTGAAGGGAAAATTGTCGATGGCGTTCTCGTTGGAGAAGCGGTAGGATCTGCGGGAGGAATGCGACGAATTCAGGACTTCACGCCGTTTTTTGACGACACGTTTGTCGTATTGTGTGGCGACGCGCTAATTGACTTAGATTTAACGGCAGCGGTGAAATGGCATAGAGAAAAAGGTTCTATTGCTACAGTCATCATGAAATCTGTTCCCCGCGAAGAAGTCCCTAGCTACGGGATTGTGGTGACAGATGAAGACGGAAGAGTCAGAACCTTCCAAGAAAAGCCAAAAGTTGAAGAAGCTCTGAGTACTAACATTAGTACGGGAATTTATATATTTGAGCCGGAAATATTTAATTACATTCCACCTGGAGAAAATTTTGATATTGGTAGTCAACTATTTCCCAAACTAGTAGAAAAAAATGCGCCCTTCTACGGCTTGGTAATGGATTTTGAATGGGTGGATATCGGTAAGGTTCCCGACTACTGGCAAGCCATTCGCGGCGTACTCCAAGGTGAAATTAAAAACGTCCAAATTCCAGGACATGAAGTTCGTCCCGGGATCTATACTGGTCTGAGCGTTGCTGTGAACTGGGACAAAGTGGATATCACAGGTCCCGTTTATATTGGTGGCATGACGCGGATTGAAGACGGTGCGAAAATAGTTGGTCCTACCATGATCGGTCCCAACTGCTATATTTGTGGCGGCGCTACGGTTGACAATAGCGTCATCTTCGAGTACTCCCGTTTAGGACCGGGAGTTCGCCTCGTCGATAAGCTCGTCTACGGACGCTATTGCGTCGATAAAACGGGAGCCATGATTGATGTCCAAGCTGCTGCCTTAGACTGGTTGATTACGGATACCCGCGTCGAAACGCCATCCCAGCCTGCAATTGAAAGACAGGCGATCGCTGAACTACTAGGAATTGAGGCTAGTTAATAATGCATGTAGGGGCGCACAGCTGTGCGCCCCTACAGATATTTTTGCGCCCCTACGGATGTTTTTGCGCCCCTACAGATATTTTTGCGCCCCTACAGATATTTTTGCGCCCCTACAGATATTTTTTATCTCTACAACTTACGTTGGCGAAGACAAATACGTATATCGGCTGAGACTCTGTTCGTAGGTTTGGAGGAGACGCTGGGATTCTTGCAAGGTAATTTGTTTTTCTAACATGGCTTGTTCGCTGCGCTGGCGGATACTTTCTACCAGATCTTCAGCATCGTACTGTACGTAGCCCAAAACTTCAGTCATGGTGTCGCCTTTAACAACATGTTCGATCTGATAGCCTTTGGGCGTTAGTTGAATGTGGACGGCGTTAGTATCTCCAAACAAGTTATGTAAATTACCCATGATCTCTTGGTACGCACCATTGAGGAACATGCCCAGATAGTAGGGTTCTCCTGGTTTGTAGGAATGCATTTCTAGCACGGATTTCACATCTCGCAAGTCGATAAAGCGATCGATCTTGCCGTCGCTATCGCAGGTCAAATCTGCTAAGATGCCTCGGCGATCGGGTTCTTCGTCTAAACGGTGGATCGGCATGATCGGGAAAAGCTGATCGATCGCCCAGCAATCCGGTGCTGATTGGAATACGGAAAGATTGACGTAGTAGATGGAAGCCATGATCTTTTCTAACTCTTCCAAATCGTCGGGTACGTATTCCTCATGGCGGGTAATTTCCATTAGCTTCTCGCAGCAAGCCCAGTAAATCCGCTCTACCCTAGCTCTTTCTGTCAGGCGCATAATTCCCAAGTTAAAGCGGCTGATGGCTTCATCTTTAAACTGCACCGCATCGTGATACGCCTCTTGATAATTTTCGTTAGTAATCGATTGGTAAGTTTCCCAAAGGTGGTGGACGATTGGCGGTTCGTCCTCCTTGGGTGGTTCTGGCGTACCGAAAGGAACATCGGAAGTACTGACGACATCAAAGATCAAAACCGACTGATGGGAAGCAACCGCTCGTCCGCTTTCACTGATCAGGGTCGGAACTGAAACTTGCCGTTCCGCACAGGCATATTTCAACTCTGCCACGATGTCATTGGCATAGTTTTGCATGTTGTAGTTTTTGGAGGCGTAGAAGTTAGTTTGGGAGCCGTCGTAGTCTACACCCAAGCCGCCACCTACATCCAAATACTTCATGTTTGCTCCCAGCATCGCCAACTCTACATAAATCCGGCTGGCTTCCTGAATCGCGTCTTTGATGACATTAATCGCGGAGATTTGGGAACCGATGTGGAAGTGGAGTAATTGCAGCGAACCGAGGAGATTGGCGGCGCGTAACTTTTCTACCGCTTGAATGATTTCGGGGATAGTCAAACCAAATTTAGCGCGATCGCCTGTAGAAGTTCCCCAGCGTCCCATTCCTTGGGTACTGAGTTTTGCCCGCACGCCCAAAATTGGCTGAATTCCCAACTGGCGACTTGCTTCAATTGCCAAATCGACTTCTTCAACTTGCTCTAGGACGACGATTGGTGTTTGTCCTAAACGGCTGGCTAGCATGGCGATTTCGATATATTCCTTATCCTTGTAGCCATTACAAACAATCAGCGCCCCCGGAGTATCTAGCAACGCCAAAGCAATCATTAACTCTGGTTTAGAGCCAGCTTCCAAGCCGAACTGGTGCGGTTTGCCAAATCGCACCAAATCTTCAATTAGGTGGCGTTGTTGGTTGCATTTGACCGGAAATACGCCACGATAGACACCAGGATAGTTGTAACGCGCGATCGCTTTGGCAAAACAAGCATTCAACCGCTCGATCCGGTCTTCTAAAATATCGGAAAAGCGAATTAACAGAGGTAGTCCCAAATTTCGCTGTTTTAAAGCATTTACCAACTCGTACAAATCCAACGAACCACCGCGATCGCCTTTGGGAGAAACTGTAATATGACCAGCGGCATTAATCGAAAAATAAGGTTCGCCCCATCCCTGAATGCGGTAGAGCGCTTCGCTGTCCTCAATCGTCCACGAACGCGATAATTTACCAGGAGCGATGTGCAACGACTTCTTCTTTTCGTTTTTTAGCTCGGTTGTGGTTTGCGCAACCGTCGCTGGCTCCATTTCTTCTACAGTTGGATCTGCTCCCATCTCTATTCTCACCTCGTCTTTCTAACCTCTGTACAGCCCCACGCATAGCCAGTGTAACTTATTCAAATTAAGGTCATTGGTCATTTGTGAATGGATAGTGGCTGGTGGCTAGTGGCTCGACTCAATTCTTGTCACTAGCCGCTAGTCATTAAGTAACTGACAACTGATAACTGATAACCGATCGCCGATTTAAGATAATCTAATTTTGATATTTGTTACTTGTCACTAGTCATTAGTAAGTTACAAATGACAAATGACCAATGACCAATGACAACTCAAAGGAACATAGCTGTGGAACGCACATTTTTAGCAATTAAGCCTGATGGCGTACAACGAAGTTTAGTCGGTGAAATTATTCGTCGTTTTGAAGCTAAAGGCTTTACCCTGGTTGGGATGAAGTTTATGAAAGTCAGCCGCGAACTTGCCGAGCAGCATTATGGCGTTCACCGAGAAAGACCTTTTTTCCAAGGTTTAGTCGAGTTTATCACTTCGGGTCCCGTCGTAGCGATGGTTTGGGAAGGCGATGGAGTTATTGCTTCAGCGCGGAAGATGATCGGTGCTACTAACCCCCTAACAGCAGAACCAGGAACAATTCGGGGCGACTATGGCGTTAACATTGGGCGTAACATCATTCATGGCTCCGATGCACCGGAGACTGCCCAACAGGAAGTTAGCCTCTGGTTTAAGGAAGAAGAACTAGCGAGTTGGGAACCTAGCTTGACTCCGTGGATTAAGGAGTAGGGAGTTGTAGAGACGTTACATGTAACGTCTCTACATATAGCAACTACTTCGGTACTTCAGCCTTTTCTTTATTTTCTGTAGGTACGATCGCTTCAGGAGAGTCCTCAACATTGCGTTTGGAAAAGCCCCAGAGAAATAACAGCGCGATCGCGGTTATCATTAACCATTCTGGGGGTACTAAAGCATCGTTAGCTACCCGCAGCATCAGCCGCAATCCTACTAAGGCAACGGTAATGTATCCGGCATCTTCTAAGTGGGTGAATTCATCTAACCAGCGAATGAATAAACCTGCCATGAATCGGAGGGTGATAATACCAACAGTAGCCCCCGTCAGTACCAGCCAGCGTTCTTGAGAAACTGCGATCGCTGTAGTGACGCTATCGAGAGAAAATGCTAAATCTGTGAAGGCAATGATGGGGATAGCTTGCCAAAGCGCTTGAAATCGAGGTCCGTGGTGCAGGTGGTCTTCGTCTTCTGCTGAGGTAAAGTGTTGAAATACTAGCCACAGTAGATAAAGCGCACCTAATAGCTCGAACTGCCAGTATTGCTGTACCCAAGTTGCTGTCAAGATTAAGGCAATCCGCAGCACGAAGGCAACTACTAAGCCGAGATTGAGCGCTTGACGTTCGAGTTTTTTATTTTCTAGTCCTTGGGCGATCGCCGCGAGAGCGATCGCATTATCAGCCGAGAGTACCGCCTCTAAAAAGATTAAAATGGTTAAGACTGCGGCGGTTTCAATGCTGGCGTGATATGGGGAATTTAGTATTTCGTCTATCATTAACAGTTTTTAAACCTGAAGACCCTACAGATACAGCTTGTCAAAATATGACTCTTCCATTCAGCTTAACCTGTTGAGCGGGAGAGAGGGAGAGTAGGCTAGGCGTTGCGATCGCTTGAAATCGCGTTCTCAACCGGATAATTCACAGCCAGCTTTGTTCCAGCTACAACTTTCACGATCGCAAATAGTGATGGAGCTATCTGACTACAATTGTCGAATACGGGTAGTCGCCCATCTTAACGAAAATCAAAACAATTTCGGGTAAATCTGCATTCAGAATGGTTTTTAGTAGCAATAACGATTACAGCGATCGCTATGTCACAAATCACGATTGAATCCATCCTGCAAGAAAAGCGTTTATTTCAACCACCAGCAGAATTTTCACAAAAAGCACACATCAAAAGTTTTGACGAATACGAAGAACTCTATAACAAAGCCAAAGCCAATCCACAGCAATTTTGGGCAGAACTAGCGGAAAAAGAATTGCATTGGTTCCAAAAATGGGACACGGTGTTAGATTGGCAACCGCCGTTTGCGAAATGGTTTGTCGGTGGCAAAATAAATATTTCTTACAATTGTCTCGATCGCCACCTTACCACTTGGCGTAAGAACAAAGCTGCTTTGATCTGGGAAGGCGAACCAGGCGATTCTCGTACCCTTACCTACGCGCAACTGCATCGGGAAGTCTGTAAATTTGCCAATGCCCTCAAACAGTTAGGGGTAAAAAAAGGCGATCTTGTCGGAATTTATATGCCGATGATACCCGAAGCCGCGATCGCCATGTTAGCCTGTGCCAGAATTGGCGCACCTCACAGCGTCGTCTTTGGTGGTTTCAGCGCCGAAGCCTTGCGCGATCGCCTGAATGACGCTCAAGCTAAGTTAGTCGTGACAGCCGATGGCGGTTGGCGTAAAGATGCGATCGTTCCGCTTAAAGATCAAGTTGATAAAGCTTTAGCTGATAATGCCGTCTCTACAGTCGAAAACGTCCTCGTTGTCAAGCGTACGGCACAACAAGTTCACATGGAAGCAGGGCGCGATCGTTGGTGGCACGATTTAGAAAAAGGCATATCGGCAGATTGTCCCGCCGAACCGATGGACAGCGAGGATATGTTGTTTGTCCTCTATACTTCCGGTAGCACGGGTAAACCTAAAGGTGTCGTACACACGACAGCAGGTTACAACCTCTACACCCACATGACGACTAAGTGGATTTTCGACCTGCAAGATACTGATGTCTACTGGTGTACGGCTGATGTAGGT